>CABUBH010000051.1 GCA_902489775.1 uncultured Collinsella sp. | reverse complement strand
CGACGGTTGTAGAACCACTCGGTATCGACCAGCACGCCGTCCATGTCAAACAGCACTGCTTTGATCATACGCATCTCCTCCCACCTGCCAAATAGAGACAGGTTTATTTTGGTAGGTTTTATCCTGGGTTTTGCGACGCGACAGGCGTGCCCTCCCAAGAGCAAAAAAGGGGATGGGGCACAAACCCCATCCCCTCTCAATCAACCCGTAAGGTCTACTTACTTGTGATTAGTAGGAAAGCTTCCACATGTAGCGACGCATGGTCAGCGGGTGCTGACGGGCCTCGGCGATCTGGTTGCCGTACTCGCGCATAACGGCGAGGTGCAGCAGCGGGTTGAAGTAGGTGACGACGCTCGCGGGCACGGCGTCAGCCAGGCCGTAGTCCTTGGAGTCGATCAGAGCGACCTTGGCGCCCATGCGCTCAAGGAAGGTGAGGGCGCGGGCGTCCATCGGACGGGTAGCGCCATCGGACATGAAGAAGACGTAGGGCTTACCCTCGGTGGAAACCTCGAACGGGCCGTGGAAGTACTCGCCGGTGTTGTAGGCGGCGGCGTCGATCCACTGCATCTCGGTGAACAGGAAGGCGGCGTGAGAATAAGCCATCTTCTCGGAGGCACCGGAAGCCATGAAGTAGATCATCTTGTCGTCCTTGAAGTCCTCGGCGAACTTCTTGGCGAGCTTCTTGCAGTGCTGAGCGGCGTTCTCGCAGAGCTCGAAGACGTTGGTGAGGCCGGTGATCATGTCCTCGTAGTGGTCATAACCCTCGGTCTGCTGAAGGATCTCGACAGCAAGAGCGATGGCGTAGCCGGGCTTCTCGCACTTGGCAGCGAAGTTGGCGTGGAAGCCGTGAACGATGACGTAGTCAGCGTCGACGGTCAGAGCGGAGCCAGCCTTGTTGGTGAGGGAGACGACCGGGCAGTTGTGCTTCTTGGCGGTCTTGTTGGCCTCGACGGTCTCGGGCGTGGAGCCACCGAGGGAGCAGGTGATCACGAAGGTGTGCTCGTTGACCCAGGAGGGCGTGTCGTAGTTGAACTCGTTAGCGGTGAAGATCTGAACGTTCAGCTTGTCCGTGTTGTTGGCCAGGAAGTACTTGGCGGGGTACAGGTCGGACATGGAAGCGCCGCAGCCGACGAAGGCGACGCTGTGGATCTCGTGGTTGGACAGGACGTCAGCGACGATCTGCTTAGGGAGGTTAAGGTCGATCTCGTACATCTGACACATTCCTTTCGATTTTTGCGGCGCCACATTGCCGGGCGCTCGCAGGGTTACCGTGGTTTGGACCGAGTCGCCGGCCCGTTGAGGATGCGACAAAGGAACTGTCCCTTTGTCACATTATTGGGGATGGAAGCCTGCCTGGGGTATGGGATGCCAGGCAGGCCCCCGGGGGAAAGCGGTTAGGCGCTTAGTCGCGACTAGGCCAGAATGCCGGCCGCGGAGAGGGCGATGCCGCCCACGATGGCGATCACGAGAAGCCAACCGGTGTTGACGTTCTTCTTGATGAGCCAGTACATAAGGCCGGTGAGGCCAAGGGAGATCATCTGGGGCATCATGCCGTCCAGGATGTCCTGGATAACGACGGTGCCCTCAGCGAACTGCAGCGGGGTGGTGGCGCCGATCAGCGTGGCGATCATGCCGCCCACGGACATAAGACCCACGATGCCGCAGACATACATGAGCTTCTCCATGAGGTCGCCGCCCTGAAGCTTGCTCAGGTACTCGTGGCCGCCCTGATAGCCCATCTTGGCGGCGAACCAAGTAATCAGCACAGAGGGGACGATGGAGATGAGCATGGCCAGGATCGGGCCCATGATGGAGCCCTGCTGAGCCAGCTGAACGCCCAGGCCAAAGGCGATAACGCGGATGGTGCCCTGGAAGAAGGAGTCACCGATGCCGGAAAGCGGACCCATGAGGGAGGTCTTGACCGCGTTGATCGAATCGGGATCGAAGTTCTCGGGATCCTTGGCGTACTCCTCCTCCATGGAGGCGGTGAGGCCCAGGATAAAGGCGCTCGTCTGCGGGGTGCAGTTGTAGAACGCCATGTGACGGTGGTAAGCCTCTTTCTTAGCAGCGAGCTGCTTGGGGTCGGACTCGTCCGGATAGAGGCGATCGAGCGTGGGAACCATGCCGTAGAGGAAGCCCATGTTCATCTGACGCTCGTAGTTCCAAGAGGCCTGGATGGCCCAGGAGCGCCAGAAGAACTGGCTGACCTTCTTGTTCAGGGACACGTCCTTGGTTGCGGTTGCCATAGTGTGTTCCTCCTTAGTCTTCGTCGTCTTCGAGCGGATCGTAGTCGGAATCGACACCGGCGGCTGCATGGGAACCGTTGAACTTGAAGCCCATGAAGACGACAGCCAGGCACACACCGATCAGAGCGACCGCGATGACGGACAGGTTGAGGTAAGCGGCGAGCAGGAAACCGATGAACAGGAACGGAGTCATACCCTTCTTGATCATCATGGTGAGCAGCAGGGCCAAGCCGTAGGCGGTCATGATCTTGGTCGAAACGTTAAGACCAGTGGACAGCCACTCGGGAACCATGTTGACGATGGCCTGAACCAGGTCGGTGCCAACAAAAACGGCGAGGAAGATCGGCAGGAAGTACATGACGGCGTACAGACCGGAGCCGGCGCAGATGTGCATACGGTAGGCGGTCTTGAACTTTCCGTTATCGATCGCGCTATCTGCCACATGGGTGAGGGCGGCGATGATGGAACGGAACACGATGCCGAGAAGCTGACCCAGGACGGCGACCGGGATGGCGATCGTCATGGCGGTCTCGGCGGAAGCATCGGTCAGGCACGCAAAGGCAGCGGCCACGATGCCGCCCAGGACCATATCGGGCGGAACGGCGGCGCCGACCTGCACCAGGCCCATGGACACGAGCTCGACGGCGGCACCGACGGCAAGGCCGGTGGGCACATCGCCCAGCAGCAGACCGACGAGCGTAGCGCCAACGAGGGGCTGCTCGAAGTTAAGACGACCGAGCAGGCGGGAGTCCCACATGCAGAACACGCCGACGAGGCCGACGAGCACCGCACTGATGAACGTATTCATACCCTTCTCCTTTCAGTCAGGCAAAAGCCTGGTTGATTACAGCTTGGCGTCGATGTCGACGCTCTGATACGTAGGGGTCTGCTGAACATAGAGCTTGATGCCCATGTCGAGCAGCTGATTGACGTCGGCCTTCTGGGTGGCGTCGAGAAAGACGGAGCTGTCCTTGCCGCCGACCTGATCGGCACCGTCGTGGTTGGCGGTGGCGCCCAGGTTGATGGCGTCGAGCTTGTAGCCCTGGCAGAACTGCAGCATCTCGGCAGTGTTGCCAAAGACGAACATGACGCGCTCGCCGAGGGTGTTGAGCTTGTCCATCTTGGCGAGGGCACGCTCGACGGTGAAGACGTTCAGGCGCACGCCCTGGGGCTTGGCCAGCTTAAGAGCGCCCTTCTTGATGTCATCGTTGGCGGCGGCGTTGTCGACGACGATGATGCGCTCGGCCTGAACCTTGGTGGTCCAGGTAAAGACGACCTGGCCGTGCAGCAGACGGTAATCAAGACGTGCGAGGACGATCTTGGCGGGACCGGAGCTGTGACGGGACGCCTTGGCCTTCTTGGCGGGAGCCGCGGCAGCCTCGACCGGTGCGTTGGGGTTGGTCAGACCGGTGCGGGCCTCGTTGATGAGGGCTGCGAGCTCGGCACCCTTGACGGGGACGGGGCTCATAGCGAGCGTGAGCGCCAGCGGGATGTTGAAACCGCTGACAACCGTGAACTTCGTGCCGTTCTTGGAAAGCTCGACCATGCTGTTGTTGACCGAGCTGCCGAGCATATCGGTCAGCACATAGACGGTGTCGTCCGCGTTGAACGTGGCGATCATGGCGTCCACCTTATCGGTGATGGGCTCCTTGTCGTCACGAGCAAGCGACACGACGTGGACGTTCGACACGTCGCCGAGAACCATCTCGAGCGTGTCTTTGGCGCCTGCGGCCAGGCCGCCATGAGATGCGAGAATGATCTGATTCATCTTGCCTCCTCCTTTTCGTTATGGTCATTATAACGTCTTATACGTTGCTTATATTGCTAATTAGTATAAAGACCGTTCGCGGGTGAAAATCGACCGTTGACGGGTTTAACGTAGTCGAAACGTTGGGGCCGGGTAGGCCGGCGCTGACTGGATAACCCGAGGTCAGACCCTGCGCGCAATCCTCTATCGCACGAAGTACCAGGGGCTTTCCTGCACGGTGGGCTCCAGCGCGATGCCGGTGCGCTCCTTAAACAGATCCATGTCCTGCGATTTCTCCGTCCACCACGCGTTGGGCTTAAAGGTCATGCTCTCAACAACATGACCGACAAACACACTGTTGCGCAGCTTGGAGAAGTCGGTGTTCATGATCAGGATGGACGCGAGCACCAGCACGATGCCCAGGACCTTGATCGCGCCGGCGGGCTCAGCGTAGATGCCAATGCCCACCAGTACGGTGACGACCGTCTCGAAAGACATTACGACGGGAACTTTCGACGTCTCGAGCCCCATGGACAGACCCTGCATATATAAGATGTAAGCCACGGCTGTGGGGATGAGTCCAAAGCCAAGGAACAGCAGCAGCAGCTGTGGCGACATTGCCGCGGCGACATCCGGCCACGGAGCCGCGATAGCCGCCATAACCGCACCGCCAAAAACAAAGCCCCAAAACGTGACAGCCAGCGGGTGGACTGTCTTGGTTGCTATCCGGCTAAACACCGCGAGCGACGCACCGCAAAGGCCTGCAATCACGCCCGACGTGACGCCCCAAACCGAAAAATGAAAACCGGAAAGGTCGCCATTGGTCACTGCAAGCACGCAGCCAACGATGTTAAAGACAATGGCGACGAGCTTGTTGGGGGTCACGTCCTCGCGATAAAGCACGCGGCCGAGCACGACGCCAAACACCGGCGAGGTGTAGAGCAGCACCGAGGCCGTGGACATGCCCACCTCGCCCATGCACTCGTAATAGCAGGTGTTGGCGGCGGCCAGGCCGACAATACCGACAAGCGCGCAGGGAACAAGCTCTTTAGGGCTTGCCTTGAACAGTGCCAGCGGACCCTGAGCCACGGTAGACCCCTCACCCGGACGGCAGCCCATAAACATCAGGACCGGCGCCAAGATAAGCGCTCCGACCAACAAGCGAAAGGCAGCCATGCTCTGGGACGAAACGCCCATGGCCGAGATGCCGTTTACAAAGATTCCGATGCTGCCCCACATAAGCGCGGCGATCAGCACCAGCACATAGCCCAGATTGCTTTTCTTCAACGCAGCCTCCTCGGTATTGTTTCCAATATGTTTCACACTACGTTATAGTCGTTATATACATTTTTCAAGACACAAATCGGCGAGCGGGAAAGTGATCCGTTTTCCTCCGTCCTCAGCGGATTACTTGGCGGTTGCGGTGGACTAGTTCCCAAATAGAGGCTTCAAGCCCCCAAACAGGAACTATTCCACCGCAACTTATGAGGACATCGAGCTGTTAGGCCGCTCTATCCCCTAGTAGTCGAGCTTCCACATGTAACGGCGCGTCATGTAGTCCTTGTGGGTGACGGCAGAGAGCGCGCGCATGTACACGTTGTTGAGAATCGGGGCAAAGATCAGGTGGTTGAAGTATTCGCTCACGCTGTCCTTGATGTCATTGAGGCCGAGCTCCTTGGCGTCGAGCTGATAGACGCGCTCGCCACCGTACTGGTTGACGAAGCGGATGCCGCGCTCGTCGTTGCAGCGGCTGCGGCCGACGCTGATGAGCTGGAACAGCGAGGTGCGCTTGTCCAGAATCTCGAAGGGACCGTGGAAGAAGTCGCAGGTGTTGATGGTGCAGGAGTCGATCTGCAGCATCTCCTGCACGTTGCAGATGCTAAAGACGTAGGCGGCACCAAAGAGCGGGCCCTGAGCCATGACGTTGATGCAGGGCCTGTCGGCGTTCTGCTCGGCCCACTTGGCAGCGAGCGGACGAGTGTACTCGACGGCCTTGCGATAGATAGGGTCGACCAAGTCGAAGGCGGCCATGGCGGTCTCGTACTCGGCATAGCCCTCGGTCTGCTGCGTAAGCTCCATGGCGATCATGGTCACGACGGCGGAGTTGGTGCGGCCCATGCAGGACTCGTCGACGGCCAGGCTGTCATACTGGATCTTGTAGTCGCAGACCTCGGTGAGGCCGGACTCGTCAACATAGATGGCGATGGTGCTGGCGCCGTGGTCCTTGGCGACCTGGGCGGCGACGATGGTCTCCTTGGTGCCGCGCATGGACACGACGACGGCCAGGGTGTTCTCGTTAACGTAGGCAGGGGTTGCGTGCACGAACTCGTTGCTGGTATAGCTGGAGCTCACGACCTGCGTGGCCTCGTGCTCCATAAAGTACTGGGCAGGATAGTTGCCGCCGTTGGATCCGCCGGCGCCAATCCACACGACGCGCTTGATGCCGCCCTTGTCTGCCTTGTCAGCCAAAACCTGGGAGACGACGTCCTTAACCTGTTCCTGAGTAGTCATCGCGATCAGCCTTTCTTCTCGTTTGATGCTCTCGATGGCATACAAGTTACATACATGTTTTGGTTATGTCGACTAGTTGTATGCTATATTTGTCTTAGAAATTTTGCTGATGCGGTTTTTGATAATTGGCTACCAGCGGTTTTGTTGTCGTATTGAATACATGCCTGATTAGATATTCATACAAGTTAGATACAGGTTGATCGCATGAACGCTTCATCTAAAAAGAAACTGAGCCAGTACGAGCGCTTGGCGGGCATGTTGCGCGACCGCATCGCCGCCGGCACCTACGCGCGCGGAGACAAGCTGCCGTCCGAGATGGAACTCATGGACGAATCGGGGCTGTCGCGCAGCACCGTACGCCATGCCCTTAAGGTGCTCGTTGATGAGGGTCTGGTTCGAACCGAGCGCGGGCGCGGCGCCTTTGTGGCCGACACACCAGCGCTCCACGAGAACAACCTGGTGTTTTCGAGCTATACGGCGCAGGTCCAGGGTCAGGGCATGAAGCCCACCACGCGCACGGTGGACTCGGGCTTTACCAAGGCGGGCGGCAGCATAGCCAAGTTCTTTGATGCCGCCGTGGGCAGCAAGCTCGTCAAACTTGTCCGTCTGCGTTATCTGGACGATGCGCCACTGTGCCTGGAGACCACCTATCTACCACCGAGCTTTGAAGCACTCATCGACCGCGATATCAACGGTTCGCTCTACGCCACGCTGCGCCAGGAATTCCATCGCGCGCCGGCACAGGGGCACAAGACCTTTGAGGTGTGCTATGCCTCGCAAAACGAGGCGTTTTTGCTCAACGTTGAGCGCGGGCAGGCGCTGATCCTGATCACCGACTACGTCTACGACACCGACGGCCGCCCGCTCCATGTCTCCAAGCGCATCCAACGCACCGACCGCGCCAAATACACCGAGCCCATCGGCTAACCTGCCAAAACCACCACAAAGGGGACAGGCACCTTCGTGGTAGTTTTAGGCGAGGAGGTCGGGGAACCAGGTTGGCTTGGGTTGGTTGGGCGTGCGCTCGGCAAGGACCAGCTCCATCCAGCACATGTCGTACCAGCGGCCGAACTTTTGGGCGCAGCGGTCAAAGGCGCCCACCAGGCGGTAGCCCATATGGGCATGGAAATCCTGACTGTTGTGCGTTAGATACTCGTCGTCCTTGTCGTGCGGCACGGCAATGAGCGCGCACATGTTGGTGATGCCCATCGCGATCAGGCATTGCTTGAGCACATCGTGCAGCTTGCGGCCCAGCCCGCCGTGGCGCACGTCGCGCGCCAGGTAGATCGATGTCTCGACCGACCAGTCGTATGCCTCGCGGCTGTTGAGCGGACTCACATAGGCATAGCCTACCGGACGCCCGTCCAGCTCCATTACCAGATACGGATAGCGCCTGAGCGTACGCTCGATGCGCCCGGCGAACTCCTCAACGCTCGGCACCTCGTATTCGCAGGTTATCGCCGTCTCACGCACATATGGCTCATAGATGGCAAGCAACGCCGGCGCGTCTTCGGGCGTCGCCAGGCGAATCGTCGGCTCGGACATCTCGGTCATACAACCCTTCTCCCCCTCAAAAGCAAAGACCGCCCTGCGCCAAACCCAAGCGCAAGGCGGCCCTCATCATTGCATCAAGCTACAGGACAGCCGCCAACGCGTCGATGTCCTCCTGCGTCGTGGCCCAGCTGGTGCAAAAGCGCACCACCGTGTGGGTCTCATCGTACTTTTCCCAGTACTCGATCGAGGCATGCTCGCGAATGCGGGCCATGTCCTCGTTGGGCAGAATCACGAACTGCTGGTTGGTCGGCGTCTCCAAGAAGAACTGGTAGCCGCGCTCGTGCAGCACGCGACGAAGCGCCTGAGCGGTCTCAATCGCCTGGCGACCAATCTCAAAATACAGGCCATCGGTAAAGAGCGCCTCAAACTGCACGCCCGTCAGGCGACCCTTGGCCAGCAACGCACCGTGCTGCTTAATGCGCGGAATGGGATGCGCCGGAGCGCGCATGCCGCAAAACACCACGGCCTCGCCGCAAAGCGCGCCGCACTTGGTGCCGCCGATGTAGAACACGTCACACAGCTGCGCCAGCTCGGGCAGGGTAATGTCGCACTCATCGGCCGCCAGCGCATAGGCCAGGCGGGCGCCATCCACAAACAGCGGAATCTCGCGCTTCTGGCACACCGCGTGAATCGCCGCGAGCTCGGCCTTGGAGTACAGCGTGCCGTACTCGGTCGATAGGCTCACATACACGGCACCCGGGAACACCGTGTGCTCGTAGCTCTCGTTTTCGTAGAACACCTGGATATAGTTCTCGAGGTCCTCGGCGTGCATCTTGCCCTCGTAGCCGGGAATGGTGAGCACCTTGTGGCCGCCAAACTCGATAGCGCCCGCCTCATGGCAGGCGACGTGGCCAGTCTCAGCAGCAACGACGCCCTCGTACGGCGCGAGCAGCATGTCGATCACCGTCGCGTTGGCCTGCGTGCCGCCCACCAGAAAAAACACGTCGGCATCGGGAGTCTGGCAGGCCTCGCGGATAAGCTGCTTGGCACGCTCGGTGTGCGTATCGGTACCATAGCCGGGCTGCGGCTCCATATTGGTGTCGACAAGCGCCTGTAGCACTGCCGGATGTGCGCCGTGGGAATAGTCGTTGTTAAACGCGAGCATGGCAATCCTCTCTTACCGGGTATCGGCCAGATGATTCAAACGGAGCTATTGTACGCCGTTGGGATAGGCAATGCGCGCGGCAAGGCACTCAAGCGCCAGTACCAGGGCAAAACCGAAGCTCACGTCGCTCAAAAAGTGTGCACCGATCACGATGCGGCCAAGCGCGACGAACGCCGCGATCACAGCCGCCGCCCAAAAGATCACGCGGCGACGCGAAGGTTTTTCCTTAAAGGCTGCCGCGGGAAGTCCGGCGAGCATAAGGCCGATCGCCGCGTGCGCCGTGTGCCCACTCGCAAACGACTTAAAGCCGTCCTTGACTACACCGGCGGCAATATAGGCCCACTTGTCGGGGTTGCCGATCACCCACCACGGCTGAAAATTGAGCCCCGGTGTGACCTCGATCACGCGCATGCGCGGACGCGACCACAGCGGCTTGACGATCACGTTGAGGATAATGGCCTGAGCGACCCACACGGCAAGCACCATCAACGCCCAGCGCGTAAGCTCGTCGGGCTCGGTCGCGCGCGTGAGGCGATAGACGATAAGGTTGGCGGCGATCACCAGCGCAAACGTCAGTACCAACTGAACCGCGATGAGTTTGCCGCCAACCCGCAGGGACGAAACGATCTCGTAGCCGGCCAGGCCAACGTTGATCAGAACGCCCAGCACGGCGAGCCATTTGCTCCCCCTGGAGTCGGGACGCACCGCGCGTACGAGCATAACGCCCGCGACGCTCGCCGTCAGCTCGAACGGCAGCTCGCCGGCCGCCTCGATAAAGCGGCCGTACATGCTGCCGATGTTGAACAGCGCGCTCGAAATCTGATAATCGAAGAAACTGCCCACGCCCAGGCAGAGGGCAAGGATAACCACGATAGCAGCGGCGTCTTTCTTGTAGATGTACCCGAACATGCTTTCCTTTCGATGGAGCCAGATTGCCCAAATGGGGCGTTTGCAGCGTCGACCCGTTAGTCGTCGTCGCTAGCACCCAACTGTTGCAGCAGCATGAGCGCCGCGGCCACAGGGCCGGTGCCGTCGTTGGCGTCAAGGCCGCGGCCCAAGCCGCTGCCCGCACCGGCGCCCGCCTTGTAGGGCACCGACAGCTTGCGGCTCTTGGGGAAGTTCACCGCGCCATAGCGGGTCTTAAGCTCAAAGGCCACCTTCTTGGGCACGTCGACGCCCAAAAACGTGATGCGTCCGCCGCTGAGCGTGACACTCTCGAGCCCCAGGCGCTCGCCGCGGATGCGGATACGCGCGCGGTTGAACAGGTTGAGTCCCGCCAACGGCAGCTCGCCATGCGCGGCCTCGGTCTCTTCCTGCACCTCGTCGATACTCTCAAGGTCCTCGGCCGCTGCGAGCTTGCGGTACACGAGCACGCGCTGGTCCACCGCCGGCAGGTACTCCTCGGACAAGAAGTAATCGGCCGGCAGGTTAATGCCCACGCTCGCCGCCTCCACGCCGGCGTCGTCATCGCCGCGCGCCTCGGCCACTGCCTGGCCCAACATCTGCGTAAACAGGTCGAAGCCCACGCTCGACAGGTTGCCGTGCTGCTCGGCGCCCATAAGCGAGCCGGCACCACGGATCTCCAGGTCGCGCATGGCGATGCGCATACCGCTGCCCAGGTCCTGGAACTCGGAAAGTGCGGTCAGGCGCGCCGTCGCCTCCTCGGTGAGAGGCAGCTCGCCGGGAAACATAAAGTACGCGTAGGCCTGCGTGGCCGAGCGGCCCACGCGGCCCTTAAGCTGGTAGAGCTGTGCCAGACCCAGACGCTGCGAGTCCTCGATGATCAGTGTGTTGGCGGTCGCGTTGTCGATGCCGCTCTCCACGATGGTCGTGGCGATGAGCACGTCGATCTTTTTGGTCGCGAACTCGATCATCACGTCCTCGACCTCGCGCGGGCTCATCTTGCCGTGCGCCACGCCCACACGCGCCTCGGGCGCGGCCTCGTGCACGCGCGCCACGGCGTCATCGATGGTCTTGACGCGGTTGGACACGTAGTACACCTGGCCGCCGCGACCCACCTCCAGGCGAATCGCCGCGCTCACCACGTCGGGGTCGTACTCCCCCACGTGCACGATCACGGGGCGGCGCCCGGTCGGCGGCGTGGTGATCAGGCTCATGTCGCGCACGCCGCTCGTGGCCATCTGCATGGTTCGCGGAATCGGCGTTGCCGAAAGCGTGAGCACGTCAATCTGCTCGCGCAGGTTCTTGAGCTGCTCCTTGTGCTGCACGCCAAAGCGCTGCTCCTCGTCGATGATCACCAGGCCCAGGTTCTTGGGGTTCACATCGGCCGAAAGCAGGCGGTGCGTGCCGATGAGCACATCGATCGTGCCCTCGGCAAACGCCTTGAGTGCGCGCTTCTGCTGCGCCGGCGTGCGGAAGCGGCTGAGCACCTCGACCTCCAGACCAAACGGGGCAAAGCGCTCAAAGAAGGTCTCGTAGTGCTGCTGGGCCAGAATGGTTGTGGGGCAGAGCACCATGACCTGACGGCCGGAGTCCACACACTTAAAGGCAGCGCGCAGGGCGACCTCGGTCTTGCCAAAGCCCACGTCGCCGCACAGCAGGCGGTCCATGGGCTTGGGCGCCTCCATGTCGGCCTTAATATCGGCGATAGCCTCCAGCTGGTCGCGCGTCTCGTCGTAAGGGAAGCTCTCCTCCATCTCGATCTGCTCGGGCGTGTCGGGCGGGCAGGCGATACCGGTAATCGACGAGCGGCGCGTATACAGGTCGACCAGGTCAAACGCCAGCTTTTTGGCGTTCTTGCGCGCCTTGTTGGTGGCGCGTGTCCAGTCGGCGGTGTTGAGCCTGGTCAGACGCGGCTTATCGCCGTCGGGGCCAACATAGCGCGTGATGCGGTCGACCTGCTCGAGCGGCACGTAGAGCTTGTCGCCGTCGGCATATTCCAGCAAAAAGTAGTCGCGCTCCTTGCCGCCCACTTCCTGGCGCGCGATCTCGCTAAAGAGCGCGATGCCGTGGGTGGCGTGCACCACGTAGTCGCCCGGCTTAAACGGGAACGTGATCTGCGTAATGTCCACCTTGCGGCGGCTGCGCGCGCGGTTGGCGTCCATGCGGGCGTTGAGATCGGCGATCGAGAACACGGCCAGGTTGGCATCGGGCACCACTACGCCCTGCGGCAAGGCGGCATCGACAAAGGTCACACGTCCGCGCGAAATAGTGGGCACGGCGGCGCCGGCGGCAGCCTGGTCGG
>CABUBH010000050.1 GCA_902489775.1 uncultured Collinsella sp. | reverse complement strand
CGACGCCAGATTGGCATCCCATTCCTCAAACGTGCCCTCGTCGACCGTCATGCGCATGCGCGCGCGACCGCTCACGCGAAAGTGTTTGCCGCAACGAGGGCAGACCTCGAGGTTGTCGTGTAGGCGTGCCTCATCGATCACACGGCGGCACTCCGGGCACTTGATAAACACGTGGCGCGCGGGAAACTCGGCGCACGACTCGGTTATCGGCCCCTCAAGGACATTGACCGTCTTCGCTTTTCTATTCATCAGCATAGAGATGCCCCATCAGATCGGTGTGATACATGCCCGACAAGAACTCGTCGTTTGCCAGCACGTCGAGCTGAAGCTCGCTGTTTTCGCTCACGCCCTCAATCACGAGCTCGCCCAGGGCCGAGCGCATCTTGCGAATGGCGCCGTCACGCGTGGGCGCACACACGATGAGCTTGCCGAGCATGGAGTCGTAGTACGGCGGAACTGTCGCACCGGTAAACATGGCGGAATCCCAGCGCACGCGCGGACCACCCGGCACACGCAACGCGGTGACCGTTCCGCATGACGGCAGAAAGTCCGGCGTCTCGGCATTGATGCGGCACTCCATGGCGTGGTTGCGGACCGGCATGTCCTCCTGCTCAAAGGGCAGAGGCTGGCCTGCTGCCACGCGCAGCTGCCACTTGACCAGGTCGGTATCGGTCACAAACTCCGTAACCGGATGCTCCACCTGCAAGCGCGTGTTCATTTCCATAAAGTAGAAATTGCCGTCGTCCGAATACAGGAACTCGATGGTACCGGCTCCTTCGTAGCCGACGGCACGAGCCAGGTCACGCGCTGCCTTGTGCATGCGAGCACGAATGTCGTCGTGTCCGTCGAGGCACGGCGCGGGGCTCTCCTCGATTAGCTTTTGGTTGCGGCGCTGCACCGAGCACTCACGCTCGCCAAGCGAAAACACATGGCCCTGCTTATCGGCCATAATCTGCACCTCAACGTGATGCGCCGGCGCGACAAACTTCTCCATGTAGCACTCGCCGTCGCCAAAAACGGCCTCGCCCTCGGCACGCGCCTCGATAAACGCCTTTGCCGCATCTTCCACGCGCTCGACCTTGCGAATGCCGCGACCGCCGCCACCGGCACGCGCCTTGATGAGCACGGGGCAGCTAATGCGTTCGGCCTCGGCCGTTGCCTCCTCGGGGCTTTTGAGCAAATCGCAGCCCGGCACGATGGGCACGCCCGCCGCGGCAGCCGTTCGACGTGCGGCGTCCTTGTCACCCATGCTGTCGATGACCTCGGCCGAAGGACCAACAAACGCCAGGCCGTACTTGTCGCAGTCGCGCACGAAACTCGCCTTCTCCGAAAAGAAACCGTAGCCAGGATGGATCGCCTTTGCCCCCGACTTTACGGCACAGGTGAGCACGGCATCGTCGTTGAGGTAGCTCTCGGCAAGACGCGGGCCGCCGATGCAATACGCCTCGTCGGCAAGCTGCACGTGCAGCGCGTCCGCATCGGCCGTGGAGTAGACGGCGACGGTCTTGATGCCCATATCGCGGCACGCGCGGATAACACGGACCGCGACTTCGCCTCGGTTGGCGATGAGCACTTTGTCGAACATGAAGCCTTCCTTAACTTTCGTGCATGAGTGCAAAAGACATATCGGCGCGGCAGCAAACCTCACCGTTGACGATCGCGGTACCCGTCGCAAAGCGGAACGGCCCGCGCGCACGCGTGATGGTGCACACCAGATCAACCGTGTCGCCCGGGCGCACCGGACGCTTAAAGCGCACCTTGTCCAGACTCGTGTAGAACGGCGTCGCACCGCGCGCCTCCTCATCGCCCATCAGCAGCACGCAGCAGTTCTGGGCGAGCATCTCGCACTGGATCACGCCGGGGACGACCGGGTTTCCCGGAAAATGCCCCTGCAAAAAGTACTCGTCGCCCGTAATCGTGATCTTGCCGTGGGCCTCGTCGCCCACTAGCTCGGCTTCGTCGAGCAAAAGCATCGGCTCACGATGCGGCAACAGCTTCTTGAGCTCTTCTTTGTTCATGGATATCACCTATCCGATCCTCATGAGGCAGCTGCCAAACTCCACGAGGTCGCCGTCGGCCACGCAGATCTCGAGCACCTCGCCATCCGCCTCTGCCGTCACCTCGTTGAGAACCTTCATGGCCTCGATGATGCAGAGGGTCTCGCCGGCCTTGACCTTGGAGCCCACGCGCACAAACGGTTCGTCGCCCGGCGCCGGGGCAGCATAGAAAACGCCGACCATGGGAGCGGTCACCTCGGTGCCCTTAGGCTCCGGTGTGGCGGCAGGCGCTTGCGCGGCGAGCTCCGGCGCGGCGGCAGGCATGGCGACAGGAGCCACCGCCGGAGCAGTCACGGCACCCGGCATAGGCATGGGCACGGCAACCGGCTGCGCTGCACTCGCGCGCTCGAGCTCGACCGCGGTGCCATCGGGCTCCTCAACGCGCACGCGCGTGAGGCCGCGGTCCTCCATGACATCGGCTATCTCGGCAAGTCTTTTGGAATCCATGCTCTAGCTCCTCGTATATCTACGCAGCGCGATGGCGGCGTTGTGTCCGCCAAAGCCCAGATTGGTCGAAAGCGCCCAGGTAAGGTCGGCGCGAACCGCTCGATTGGGCGTGTAATCAAGATCGCAGGCGGAATCGGGCGTGTGGTAGTTAATGGTCGGGGGCACCACGCCTTGCTCGAGCGCCATCGCACAGGCCATGACCTCAATGGCACCCGTAGCACCGATCATGTGGCCGGTCATCGACTTGGTCGACGAGACGTGCGCGGCGCGTGCCGCGTCCTCGCCGAGCGCACGCTTAATGCCCTCCGTCTCGGACGAATCGTTGAGTTTAGTCGAGGTTCCGTGAGCGTTGATGTAGAGGCCCTCGGAAGGCTTGACGTCGCCCTCGGCCACCGCCAGCGATATCGCGCGGGCAATGCCGGCAGCCTCGGGATCGGGGCTCGTGATGTGATAAGCATCATCGGTGTTGCCGTAGCCCACGATCTCTGCATAAATGTGCGCACCGCGCGCCTGCGCATGCTCCATGCTCTCGAGAACCAGCACGCAGGCGCCCTCGCCCATCACAAAGCCGTCGCGGTCTGCATCAAACGGACGGCATGCCGTCGCGGGATCGGGGTTGGTGGTCAATGCGCGACAGGACGTAAAGCCCGCAACGGCATCGGGGATAATGGCCGCCTCGGCGCCGCCGGCGAGAATCGCATCGGCATAGCCGTGCTTGATGGCGCGGAATGCCTCGCCCACCGCATGGGCCGAGGTCGCGCACGCGGTCACCACGGGCAGGGTCGGGCCCTTTGCCTTGTGGCGGATTGCGATATTGCCCGAAGCCATATTGGGGATCATCATCGCGATCATATAGGGCGATGCGCGGCGGGGCCCACGGTCGGCAATCGTGTGGACGTTGTCGACGAGTGTCTGCATGCCGCCCACGCCCGAACCCACGTAGACGCCCAGGCGCTCGCGATCGATGGCGCCCTCGGCATCAAAGCCCGCATCGTGCATGGCCTCGTCCGACGCTGCCAGGGCAAACTGAACGCAGGGGTCCAGGTGCTTGGCGTCACGCTTGCCAAAGTACTCGTTGCCGTCAAAACCCTTGACCTCGGCCGCCACCTTAACGGCAAACGCATCGGTATCGAAGTGCGTGATCGGGCCGATGCCGCACGTGCCGGCGCACATGGCCGCCCAGGTAGCAAGCGCCGTGTTACCGAGCGGCGATACGGCACCGATACCGGTGATTGCAACTCTCTGTTCCATCATGGTCTCCTCATTCAAGCCGTTGTTCGGCCCTAGTTTCTACATCGCCATTCCACCGTCGACGCGCACAATCTCGCCCGTAATGTAGGCAGCCGCATCACTCGCCAAAAAGCGCACCACGCCGGCCACTTCCTCGGGGCGCGCCATGCGCTTTAGGGGAATCTGCTCCTCGGTTGCCGCGCGAACCTTCTCCGAAAGCTTTGCCGTCATATCGGTCTCGACAAACCCGGGGGCGACCGCGTTCACTCGTACGCCGCGGGACGCAAGCTCGCGCGCTACCGCCTTGGTCAAACCGATGACGCCCGCCTTGGAGGCTGCATAGTTGGCCTGCCCGGCATTGCCCATCAGGCCCACAACCGAGCTCATGTTGATGACGCAACCGCCGCGCTGACGCATAAAGGTCTTGGTGAGCGCGCGCGTCGTATTGAACGTGCCCTTGAGATTGACATCGAGCACGCGGTCGAAGGCATCGTCACCCATACGCATGAGCAGGCCGTCGCGCGTGATGCCGGCGTTGTTGACGAGCGCCCAAATGGAGCCAAAGTCGTTGAGGACCGTCTCCATGCATGCGTTGACGGCAGCGGGGTCGGCCACATCGCATTGATACGCGCGAGCTGTGGCACCAGCGGCCTCGCAGGCTTCGCACGTCTCGCGCGCCGCATCGCCGCCACCGGCATAGACGACGGCGATATCAAAGCCGTCCTCCGCCAGACCGACAGCGCAGGCGCGGCCGATACCCCGCGAGCCGCCCGTGACCAGTGCCACGCGACGTGAGTCGTTGCGCTCGAGCGCGCCGTTGTTCAAGTTGCCCATGTCATTCCTTTCGGGTTACAGCCCTGTGGACTATGCGAGCTCGTCGGCAATAGCTGCGACCTGCTCGGCCGTTTCGCACGAATACACGCGAACGTCGCTCAGCGTACGCTTGACCAGGCCCGACAGCGTTTTGCCGGGGCCGACCTCAATAAACGTATCGATGCCTTGATCCTGCAGAGCATGCAGCGTGTCGACCCAGCGCACGGCATGACTCACCTGGTTGGCCAGCACCTCCGATGCCGCCTGCGGGTCCGCCGGATAAGGTGCCGCCGTCATATTTGCCATAACAGGAATGAGCAACGGGGACGGCGCGTGACCGGCCTCGATATATGCAGCAAGGCCACAGGTCGCCTCGGCCATATAGGGGCTATGGAATGCACCCGACACCGCGACCTTCATGGCACGACCGCCAGCCTCTTTTACCAGGACGTCGAGGGTCTGCAACGCATCGGGCGCTCCGGCCACAACCGTCTGCTGGGAACTGTTGTAGTTGACCGGCCAGCAGTCCTCGCCGGCCTGTTTTGCCAGGCCCTCAACTTGCGCTGCATCGAGCTTGATGACGGCGCGCATGCCGCCCGGATGGCGCTCGGCAGCCGCGGCCATCAGCGCCGCGCGCTCGCACAGGAGCTCAAAGCCCGCTCGCGTATCGAACGCCCCCGCAAAGGTGAGCGCGGCGACCTCGCCCAGCGAGAATCCCGCACAGGCGGCAGGCACCACGCCGCGCTCGCGCAGGGCGACGGCGACAGCCAAGTCGTGCACGAACACGCAAGGCTGCGTGTTCTCGGTCTGCGAGAGCTCCTCTTTCGAGGCGCTCCGGCACTGCTCGCTGGTCTCCGGGCGCACCTCGTCAGCAATGGCGAACACCTCGGCAGCCGCCGGCGATGCTTCGATGAGGTCGACGCCCATCGCGGGATGCTGGGCACCCTGACCGGCAAACAGAAACGCTACGCTACCCATGCGGTCGCACCCTTCAGGACACGCTCGGCGCCATCGACCAGGTCGTCGACGATTTCGCGTGCGCTCTGGCGCTCGTTGACCATGCCAGCAATCTGTCCGCACAAATACGAACCCTCTTCGTAATTACCGTCCTTTGCGGCTTTACGAAGCGCGCCCGTGCCCATGGCCCCGAGCTCCTCGGGGCTTGCGCCCGCCGCCTCGTTCTTGGCATACGCGTTGGTGAAGGGGCTCTTGAGGGCGCGAACCGGATGTCCCGTCGAGCGACCGGTCGCACGCGTCGACGTGTCGCCCGCCTTGAGCACCAGCTCTTTGTACTGTTCGGATACGGTGCACTCATCGGCGACGAGAAAACGCGTGCCCACCTGGACGCCGGCAGCGCCGAGCATAAAGGCGGCCGCCACGCCGCGGCCGTCGGCGATACCGCCGGCAGCCACGACGGGAATATCGACTGCATCGACAACCTGCGGCACCAGTGCCATCGTCGAGGTCTCGCCAATATGGCCGCCTGATTCGGTGCCCTCGGCAACCACGGCAGTGGCTCCGCGACGCGCCACGAGACGCGCCAGCGCCACCGAAGCCACGACGGGAATAACCTTGATGCCTGCATCGCCCCAGGCCTTCATGTACTTGGTGGGATTGCCGGCACCGGTCACCACAACGGGCACCTGCTCATCAATCACCACTTGTGCGACCTCGTCGACAAACGGGCTCATGAGCATAACGTTGACGCCAAAGGGCTTATCCGTCTTGACGCGCAGCTCGTGAATCTGATCGCGCAGCCAGTTTGCGTCGGCATTCATGGCCGCGATAATGCCTAAGCCGCCTGCCTCGGACACGGCAGATGCCAACGAGGCGTCGGCAATCCAGGCCATGCCACCCTGGAACACGGGCTTTTCGATTCCGAGCAAATCGCAGAGAGGAGACTTGAGCATCACTACTTCTCCAATGCCGCCTCGACCGTATCGACGAACTCGCCGACCGTCTTGGGGTTCTCCTCGGTATCGAGCTCAATGCCAAACTCGTCCTCGACGGCAACGAGGATCTCGACGGTACCCAGGCTGTCGAGGCCAATCTCCTCGAGCGTGGACTCGGGCTTCATCTCGACATCGTCAAGGCCGGCGGTCTCGCGGATAACGTCGCAAACGCGCTCGAAGGTCTTCTGATCTGCCATGGTAGTTCTCCTTTGTTTGTGCCCTAGGGGCGTTTTTATTTCCTATGTGCGACTACTTCCAACGAAGCAGATAGCCACCTATATCCAGGCCGGCGCCAAATCCAACGAGGGCGATGGTGTCGTCCTCATTCAGTGCGTCGGTACGTGCCAGCCGGTCAAGCGCAAAGGGAATGCAGGCGCTCGAAATGTTGCCGGTCTCGCGTAGCGTTCGAACCACGCGCTCGTCTGGCACGCCGAGACGCTTGACCGCCTGACTCAGGATTCGTTCGTTAGCCTGATGGAATACAAAATGATCGATGTCTTCGACCGAAATGCCCGCATCGCTCGCAAGCTTATGGACCGTGTCGCAGATGGCGTTGACGCCGAACTTGAACACGCGGCGACCATTCATGGACAGCACGCTCGCGCTATCTGCAGAGTCCTTAAACGGCGAGGTGCCGACCAGACCGGGAACGCGCAACGTCTCGACGTCGGGCGCCGTCGAAAGCTCAACGGCAAGGGGGTTGTCTCCCCCAGCCCCTATCACTGCAGCGCCCGCGCCGTCGCCAAAGAGCACGCACGTGGCGCGGTCTGACCAGTCAAGGGCGCGCGTCATCTGCTCGGAGGCAACGACAAGCACATGCTTGGCTCGTCCTCGAGCGATATAGCCCTCGGCGACATCGAGCGCAAATACGAAGCCGGCACAAGCCGCCGAAACGTCGAAGGCTGGACATGTGGCACCCAGGCGCTCAGCAACGGCGCACGCTTCGGCAGGAACGAGATGATCGCCCGTCGTCGTCGAGCAGACGATAAGATCCAGCTGGCTCGCATCGAGTCCGGACGCTTGGAGCGCTTGCTCGCTCGCTGCCACGGCAAGGTCGTCGAGTGACTCGGCGGTGCACACATGGCGGCTCTTGATCCCCGTACGGGTAAAAATCCACTCATCCGAGGTGTCCAGGAACTCGGACAGCTCGTCATTGGAAACACTGCGCTTAGGAAGCGCCGAGCCTGTTCCAAGAATCGTGAAACCCATCACTAACCTCCTTTGAGTTGTTGACGTGTTTACATCGACCAAGAGAGGATAGCGCATTTCAGTCGTTGTTGACGTGTTAACATTAAATTGTCCAAATGCGACAAAGGCTTCACATTGTGTCTACTTCTCGACACCATTGCGTTATTCACTTATTCATTAAGGAGGTAGCAGCCGTTATGGATGCCAAATTAACGATAGTCGACGTAACCGGATCGACCAACGATGACCTGCTCGAAGCAGGAAAACAAGGAGCGCCGCACGGCACAGGACTTGCCGCCCGGGCTCAGACAGCAGGACGCGGCCGGCGCGGCCACAAGTGGGATTCAACCGCCGGCAACCTATTGCTTTCGATTGTCCTGCGTCCATGCGTTAATCCTGCAAAGTACTCTGGTCTTGCCGCCGTCAGCGGCCTAGCGGTGCTCGAGGCGCTCGAAAAGCAGGGTCTTGCAAACGAGATTGGCCTCAAATGGCCCAACGACCTGGTCGCGCGAGGACGCAAGCTCGGCGGCATTCTGGTCGAGGCGGCACGCGATAACGAAGGCAAACCTTTCGCCGTCTGCGGCATTGGCGTCAATGTGAACTATGTGCCTTCGGAGGTTCCCGATGGCGGCCTGCCGGCAATCGGCCTCTCAGACCTCAACGAGAATGTTCCCACCGTCGATGTGCTACTCAAGGAGGTCTATCACGCGGTCGTGAACGCTGTAGACACATGGGCAGAGCGTCTCAACGCCATGGAAGAAGACGCCGGACCGCTCGCGCCCGTCCACGGTGAATATATCGGTCATCTCAATTGGATTGGGGATCACGTTATCGCCCGTTCCCCCGCTGGGGACGAGCTGGCGCGTGGCATCTTTCAAACGGTCGATGACTTTGGTCGCGCGTGCATCGAGACAGAAGACGACTTGCGATCCTTCCATTTTGAGGAGGCATCCCTGCGCCCCATGGGTAAATAAGACGCCATAGCCACCCATTCGGCTGCATTACCCGGGTCCCCAAGGCCACCATTCAAAACAAAAGAGCCCCGCTACCAAAATGGCAGCGGGGCTCTGTAAGCTATGAGCGATATCGCTTAGAGCTTGATGTCGATGTCGACGCCAGCGGGGAGGTCGAGACGCATGAGCGAATCAACGGTGCCCGAGGTGGGGTCGAGGATGTCGATAAGGCGCTTGTGGGTGCGCATCTCGAACTGCTCACGGGAGTCCTTGTTCACGTGCGGCGAGCGGATAACCGTGTACAGGTTGCGCTCGGTGGGCAGGGGGACAGGACCGGAAACGCGAGCGCCGGTCTTCTGAGCGGTCTCGACGATGAGCTTCGCGGACTGATCGACGACCTCGTGATCATAGCCCTTGAGGCGAATGCGGATCTTCTGGGTAGCCAACTTAAACCTCCAAAGAGTGCGAGAGATGTTCTCGCGGATTACGTAACAGGGAGCTCGAACTTAGGCGTTCTTGCTCATGACCTCGTCCACGATGGACTTGGGCGCGGGCTCATAAGAGTCGAACTGCATCGTGTAGGATGCACGGCCCTGGGTCTGGGAGCGAAGGTCGGTAGCGTAACCGAACATCTCGCCCAGCGGCACCTTGGCACGGATGAGCTTGCTGTTCTTGCGATCCTCCATGCCCTCGATCTTGCCGCGGCGACCGGAGAGGTTGCCCATAACGTCGCCCATGTACTGCTCGGGGGTCTCGACCTCGACAGCCATGATCGGCTCGAGCAGCTGCGGATCGGACTTCTTGAGGGCGTCCTTGATAGCCATGGAACCGGCGATCTTGAAGGCGGCCTCGGAGGAGTCGACCTCGTGGTAAGAACCGTCGAACAGGGTGACCTTGACGTCGAGGACCGGGAAGCCGGCGATAACACCGGTGTTCAGGGCCTCCTGGATGCCCTTGTCGATGGACGGGATGTACTCCTTGGGCACGACGCCGCCGACGATAGCGTTGACGAACTCGTAGCCGAAGCCCTCCTCCATCTTCTCGAGCTTGATGACGGCGTGGCCGTACTGACCGCGACCACCGGACTGACGGACGAACTTGCCCTCAGCCTTCTCGACGTCGTGACCAGCGGTCTCGCGGTAGGCAACCTGGGGCTTACCAACGTTAGCGTCAACCTTGAACTCACGGAGCAGACGGTCGACGATGATCTCGAGGTGCAGCTCGCCCATGCCGGCAATGATGGTCTGGCCGGTCTCGTGGTTGGTGGACACCTGGAAGGTCGGGTCCTCCTCGGCGAGCTTGGTCAGAGCCAGGGACATCTTGTCCTGCTCGGCCTTAGTCTTGGGCTCGATGGCAACGTCGATAACGGGCTTAGCGAACTCGATCTTCTCGAGGACGATCTCCTTGCCCTCGGCGCACAGGGTGTCACCGGTGGTGGAGTTCTTGAAACCGACGCAAGCGACGATGTCGCCGGCGGCAGCGTCGTCACGGTCGATACGCTCGGCAGCGTTCATCTCGAGGATGCGGCCAAGGCGCTCGCGCTGACCGTTGGAAGCGTTGACAACGTAGGAGCCGGACTCGGCGCGGCCGGAGTAAACGCGGACGTAGGTGAGCTTACCGACGAACGGGTCGGTCATGATCTTGAAGACCAGGCCGGAGAAGGGCTCGTCGAAGGAAGGATGACGCTGGATCTCCTCGCCGGTGTCCGGATCGGTACCGGTGACGGCCTCAACGTCAAGCGGGCTGGGCAGGTAGTCGACGACAGCGTCGAGCAGCTCCTGAACGCCCTTGTTCTTGTAGGCGGAACCCACGAAGACGAGGTTGAGCTCGTTGGCCAGAACGCCCTTGCGCAGAGCAGCCTTGAGCTCCTCGACGGTGAAGTCCTCCTCCATGAGGATCTTCTCCATGAGCTCGTCGTCAAAGCTGGCAGCAGCGTCGAGGAGCTCCTCGCGCTTGGTGGCAGCGATGTCGGCGAACTCAGCCGGGATCTCGTCCATCGGCTCGGGGTAGGTCATGCCCTTGTCGTCGGCCTTGAAGTCCCATGCGGTCATGGTGACGAGGTCGATGACGCCCCAGAAGTTGTCCTCGGCGCCCATCGGGACCTGAGCGGCCACGGCGTTAGCGTCGAGACGATCCTTCATGGTCTCGATAGCGTTGAAGAAGTCAGCGCCCACGCGGTCATACTTGTTGATGAAGGCGATACGGGGGACGTTGAAGGTAGAAGCCTGACGCCAAACGGTCTCAGACTGGGGCTGAACGCCGGCAACGGCGTCGAAGACGGCGACAGCGCCATCGAGGACGCGCAGGCAGCGCTCGACCTCGGCGGTAAAGTCAACGTGGCCCGGGGTGTCGATGATCTGGATGCGGTAGTCCTTACCGTCCTTGTTCCAGAAGCACGTGGTAGCAGCGGAGGTAATGGTTACGCCGCGCTCCTGCTCCTGAACCATCCAGTCCATGGTGGCAGCGCCCTCATGGACCTCACCGATCTTGTGGGTCTTACCGGTGTAGTAAAGAATACGCTCGGTCGTGGTGGTCTTACCAGCATCGATGTGGGCCATGATGCCGATGTTACGGGTATCGGAAAGCTTGTACTTAGGCTTAGCCATGTTAGTTCCTTACCTTAACTTACCAACGATAGTGAGAGAACGCGCGGTTGGCCTCGGCCATCTTGAAGACGTCCTCACGCTTCTTGACGGAAGCGCCCAGGCCGTTGGAAGCGTCGAGGATCTCGTTGGCGAGACGCTCGGCCATGGTCTTCTCCTTGCGAGCGCGGGAGAAGTTGACAATCCAGCGGATGCCCAGAGCGGTGGAACGACGGGAGTTGACCTCCATCGGGACCTGATAGGTAGCGCCACCGACACGCTTGGGCTTAACCTCGAGCGTGGGCTTGACGTTGTCCATAGCCTTCTTGAAGGTAGCGAGAGCGTCGCCACCCTCGGACTTCTCGGCAACGATCTCGAAAGCGGTGTAAACGATGCGCTCAGCGGTGGCCTTCTTGCCGTCAAGAAGGACCTTGTTGATGAGCTGAGTCACCAGGCGGTTGTTGTAAACGGCGTCAGGCTGAACCTCACGACGATTAGCTGCTGCACGACGCGGCATGTGAAATCTCCTTAAGTGTCTACCGTGCGGCGCTTAGGCGGCACACGGCGAAAGTATCAAAACGTTATCTGGCTTATTTAGCCTTGGGGCGCTTAGCACCGTACTTGGAACGGGCCTGCATACGGTTCTGGACCGGAGCAGCGTCGTAGGCGCCACGGATGACGTGATAACGGACACCAGGGAGGTCACGGACACGACCGCCGCGGACGAGCACGATGGAGTGCTCCTGCAGGTTGTGGCCCTCACCCGGGATGTAAGCAGTAACTTCGATGCCGTTGACGAGGCGAACACGGGCAACCTTACGAAGAGCCGAGTTCGGCTTCTTGGGGCTCGTGGTGAAGACGCGGGTGCACACGCCGCGCTTCTGGGAGTTGTGCTGCAGAGCAGCGTTCTTGGACTTCTTGGGCACGGAACGACGGCCCTGGCGAACCAGCTGGTTAATAGTAGGCAAAGCGTACTCCTTCTCGAATGATTCCAGCTTTCTGTAAAGTGCAACGGCTTGAATCGAGGGGTCAGCATCCCCCTACGAAACACGCAGTTCGATAGGATACGTGCCGTTAGCTGTGCCGTCAACAGACCACGCCGCCGGGCGTATCCCAAAATAGCCATATTTCCGCAAAGCCTACACAAAAGGAATCCCCTTCTGTGCGCGGGTCGGATCTCCGGCCCGGGCGGCCCAGGTTTTAAGTTTGCTGCTCTACAGTCCTGCGCAAGACGGAAAGCACATTAAGTGCTTTC
>CABUBH010000049.1 GCA_902489775.1 uncultured Collinsella sp. | reverse complement strand
GGTCAGGGGTTCGATCCCCCTCGTCTCCACCCGAGCATTGAATGAGGCTCCAACGGAAGTTGGGGCCTTTTTCATATAGGTCTAAACCGACTCTCTTATCCCGGTCGAAAAATACTACCATGCGTTGAATGAGCATCCATCGCATGGTAGTATTTTTCGACGTGACGAACCGTTTGGATTTTTTTACTAGGACTGTGCGTGTTCATCACTTATAAGGGCTCTTGGCGCAACGGTTAGCGCAGGGGACTCATAATCCCTGGGTTCTGGGTTCGAATCCCGGAGGGCCCACCAGGATTTTCAATAGGCCAGACAATTTGTCTGGCCTATTTGCTTTTCAAAGGCAACAATATCTGCCAGCATGCGTCCAGGTTGCCCACTTCTGTACGCCTTGGGTCTGCCGCCCGGAATGCGCCCGCGGAATATTTTCCAAAATTGTCCTTGCATCGTGGTCCGAGTTCCCGTATAGTACTTCTTCGCACGGGGGCGTAGCTCAGCTGGGAGAGCGCTTGACTGGCAGTCAAGAGGTCAGGGGTTCGATCCCCCTCGTCTCCACCCGAGCATTGAATGAGGCTCCAACGCAAGTTGGGGCCTTTTTTCATATTGGCACACTAGGTCAAAGGCGGCACCATGATCCTCCTGGTCGACAAGATCGAAAAAAGCTTCGGCGCGCGCGTCCTCTTTAGCGGCGCGTCCTTCCAGATCAACCCCGGCGAGCGCTTTGCGCTCGTGGGACCCAACGGCGCCGGCAAAACCACCATGCTCAAGATCATCATGGGCATCGACAGCCCCGACGCCGGCCAGGTCCAGTACGCCAAGGACTGCCAGGTGGGCTACCTAGAGCAGGAAACCAACCTGGAGCAAAAGGACACCACCATCCTTGCCGAGGTCATGGCCGCTGCCAAGGAAATCCGCCGCATGGGCGAGCGCGCCAACGAGCTGCAGGCCCAAATCACCGAGCTCTCTGAGCAGGGCAAGGATGTCGACTCGCTCCTAAATGAGTACGGCCAGGTCCAGGACCGCTTTGAGCACCTGGGCGGCTACGAGCTCGAGAGCAACGCACGCAAAATCCTGTCCGGCCTCGGCTTTAAAGTCACCGACTTTGAGCGCCCGTGCTCCGAGTTCTCGGGCGGCTGGCAGATGCGCATTGCGCTTGCCAAGCTCTTCCTGCGCCACCCCGATCTGCTGCTGCTGGACGAGCCCACCAACCACCTAGACCTCGAAAGCGTCCAGTGGCTGCGCGGCTTTATCGCGAACTACGACGGAGCCGTCCTCATCGTCAGCCACGACCGCGCCTTCATGGACGCCTGCGTCGACCACGTCGCCGCCCTCGAAAACCGTCGCATAACCACCTACACCGGCAACTACAGCAGCTATCTCAAGCAGCGCGAGGACAACCTGGAGCAGATGCGCGCCAAGCGCGCCGCCCAGGAGCGCGACATCGCCCATATGCAGGTCTTCGTCGACAAGTTCCGCTACAAGCCCACCAAGGCCGCCCAGGCGCAGGAGCGCATCCGCAAAATCGAGCAGATCAAAAAGGAGCTCGTCATCCTGCCCGAGGGCCACAAGCACATTGACTTTAAGTTCCCCGACCCGCCGCGCTCGGGCGACATGGTCGTGGGCCTGGAGGGCGTGTCCAAGTCCTACGGCAACAAGCACATCTACAGCGATATCGACCTCAAACTCTACCGCGGCGAGCACGTGGCGCTCGTCGGTCCCAACGGCGCCGGCAAGTCCACCCTCATGAAGATCCTCGCCGGCCTGGAGCCGCCCACCACCGGCGCCCGCGATCTGGGCACCAACGTGGGTGTGGCCTACTATGCCCAGCACGCGCTCGAAGGCATGACCGAGTCCAACACTGTCCTGCAAGAGATCGACACCGTCACGCCCAAGTGGACCGTGCCGCAACAGCGCAGCCTGCTGGGCGCCTTCCTGTTTAGCGATAACGATTCCATCGAAAAGCAGGTCCGCGTTCTCTCCGGCGGCGAAAAGGCGCGCCTGGCGCTCGCCAAGATGCTTGTGGCCCCCGAGGCGCTCCTGTGCCTGGACGAGCCCACCAACCACCTGGACATCGACTCGGTGGACATGCTCGAGAACGCCCTGCAAAACTTCCCCGGCACCATCGTGCTGATCAGCCACGACGAGCACCTGGTGCGCGCCGTGGCCAACCGCGTCATCGACATCCGCGACGGCAAGGTCACGGTCTACGACGGCGACTACGACTACTACCTCTACAAGCGCGAGGACCTCGCAGCCCGTGCCGCCGCCGAGGCAGCAGGGGAGAGCGTGCCTGCCGCGGCCAAGTCCACCAAAGCCAGCGCTGCCCAGGCCGATACCCCCGCTGCGGCCCCCAAGCCTGCCGAGGGAAAAAAGACCAAGGAGCAAAAGCGTGCCGAGGCCCAGGCCCGCGCCGCGCTCAACAAAAAGCTCAAGGGCGTGCGCAACCAGCTCAAGAAGATCGAGGCCGAGCTCGACAAAAAGCGCGCCCGCTATGACGAGCTTATGGAATTGATGGCAAGTGAAGAGCTTTATGCCGATCAGGATAAGTTCAACGCCGCGCTGGGGGAATATAACGGCCTTAAGCAAGAGCTGCCCAAGCTCGAGGACGAATGGCTGGAGCTTTCCACCCAGATCGAAGAGGAGACCGCGCGTGAACTCTCGTAAAGCCACCGCCGTGGCGATGAGCATCATCGCCATCGCCTGTCGCATCTGCGGCATCTTTATGAGCGCGATGACCGTGCTGCTGTGCTTTAGCGGCCTCACAGCCAAGCTGCAGATTGTGGGCTTTGTCGTTGAGCTTTCGCGCGCGCTGCCGAGTGCTATCGCCGGCTACGGCGTCATCACATCGCCCTTTGGCGGTGTGTTCCGCCTGGATTACGCCATCGTCGCCGTCATCCTGTTTGTGGCCGACTACCTGCTCACGCGCGCCTCGCGCCGCGTTCGCTAGGGGAGCGCTATGTCCAGCAGCTACCTCATGAACCTGCTCGCCAGCGCTGTCGCCGTCATCGTGGGCATCGTCATCCACGAGAGCGCGCACGCCGCCGCGGCCTGGGCGCTCGGCGACAAGACGGCCCGTTCGCGCGGTCGCGTTTCGCTCAACCCACTCAACCATATCGACCCGTTCGGTACCATCCTCCTGCCGCTGCTCATGCTTGCCGCCGGCGGTCCGGTGTTCGCCTTCGCCAAGCCTGTGCCCGTCTACCTCAACAACCTTAAGCACCCCAAGCGCGACGAGGTCTTGGTGAGCGTTGCCGGCCCCGCATCGAACATCGCACTGGCATGCCTCGCAGCGGCCCTCATGCACGCAGCATACGGCAACCTCTACGCCAGCATGTCCTTTGCCGTGGCATCCCAAATCATGAACTTCGGCGCCACCTTTATCGTGGTCAACTTGTCGCTCGCGTTCTTTAACCTCATCCCGATCCCGCCGCTCGACGGCTCGTCGATCATCGTGCCGTTCCTCAAAGGCAAGGCGCTCGCCAACTACTATCGCCTGCAGCAATACGCCATGCCGATCCTTATCATTGTGCTGTATCTGCTGCCCATGTGGACCGGCATCGACGTGATCGGCCGCTATTTCGACGTTACCGTGTATCCGCTGGCTGAGCACCTGCTCAACTTCGCAATTACCGGCATCTAGGGTAAACTTACAGGTCGACCGTGCAAAACGGTCGCAACATGCACCCAAACCGCGCCGCGAAGGCGCCGTCAAAGGAGGTCGAAAATGTCGTATCGCGTGTCGACGCAGGTCTACAGCGGACCGTTCGACCTGCTGCTGCAGCTGGTAACCCGCCAAAAAGTAGATATCGGTGCCATCTCGATCAGCGAGGTGGCCGAGCAATACCTTGCCGAGGTCGAGCGCATCGAGGCGCTGGACCTCGATGTGGCGAGCGACTTTTTGCTGGTCGCGGCAACCCTTTTGGACATCAAGGCCGCCTCGCTGGTACCCCAGGAGGCCCCCAGCAAATCTGTCGACGATGACGAGGACGACGAAGACCTCGAGGAACTCAGCGCGCTCGACGGCGACGCCCTGCGCGAGGTCCTGATCCAGCGCCTGATCGCCTACAAGCAGTTTAAAGGCGCGGCGGCGGCTCTTGGCGCGCGCATGCAGGCCGAGAGCCGCATGCATCCGCGCGTGGCCGGCCCCGACCCCGAGTTCTTGGGCCTCATGCCCGACTACCTGGCCGGCATTACCCTGCGCGGCCTTGCCGTCATCTGTGCCGACCTGGACGGCAAGCGCCAGACCTTCCTGCTGGAGGCCGAGCACGTGGCACCGCATCGCGTGCCGCTCGACCTGACCGTGGCCTCGGTCGACCGCTTCACCATGGCGCACCAAACCTGCACCTTCCGCGAGCTCTTGGACGGCGACGCCACTACCGAGCAGCTCGTCGTTACTTTCCTGGCCATGCTCGAGCTCGCCAAGCGCGGCTCGCTCACGCTGAGCCAGGACGAGATCTTTGGAACCATTCAAATCAACCGCGTCGAGGGCGCCGAGGCATACGTGCCCGGCGAGGGCCCCGAGCTCACCGAATAGGAGCGGCAACCATGTCAACCCTTTCCACGCTGGAGGCAAACAGCCTCAAAGGCGCCCTCGAGGCGCTGCTGCTGGTGTCGAGCGACCCGGTGAGTGCGCCCGCGCTGGCCGGCGCACTGGATATCGCCCCGGGCGAGTGCGCGTCGCTTTTGGCCGAGCTCAAGGTTGAGTACGAGGAGGCCAACCGCGGCTTTCAACTGCGCGAGGTCGCCGGCGGCTGGCGCCTGTTTACGCACCCCGCCTACCACGATGTGGTCGAGGCCTACGTGCTGAGCTGGGACACGCAAAAACTGTCGCAGGCAGCACTCGAGACCCTGGCCGTTATCGCCTACCACCAGCCCGTCACGCGCGAGGTGGTCAAGGGCATCCGCGGCGTCAACTCCGACGGCGTCATCGCGTCGCTCGTGGACAAGGGCCTGGTGCGCGAGCTCGGCCGCGACCCCGAGCGCGGTCAGGCCATCATCTACGGCACGACCAACGCCTTCTTGGAAAAGTTCGGTCTTCGCTCCACCCGCGACCTGCCCGATCTGGAGCAGTTTGCCCCCGACGAGCAGTCGCGACAGTTTATCCGCGAGCGTCTGAGCGGCCGCAGCATTCAGTCCACGCTCGAGGAGCAGGCCGAGGACCTGGACGAAGAGCGCGAACTGCTCGATACCGATGTTGTGAATGTTGAGGCAGTCGAGGGCGAGGACAACCTGGTCGTCGACAAGACCTCGGAGGATATGCATGACGAGGACTAACCAAGCAGGGGAGACACGCATCGCCGGCGCCACGGACTTGCCCGCAACCGACGCCCAGCCCGTCTACCCGCACACCATGCGCCTGCAGCGCTTTTTGGCGCGCGCGGGCGTGGCGAGCCGCCGCGGCTCGGAGGACCTGATGACCGCCGGCCGCGTGACCGTCAACGGCCAGGTTGCAACCGAACTGGGCACCAAGGTCGATGTCGACCGCGATCATATCGAGGTCGACGGCATGCCCGTCAAGCTCAACCAGGGCGCCGTGTACCTTATGCTCTACAAGCCGACCGGCTACCTCACCACCATGAGCGATCCGCAGGAGCGCCCTTGCGTGGCCGACCTGGTCCCGCGCGACCGCTTTCCGGGGCTCTTCCCGGTGGGTCGCCTGGACCGCGACACCACGGGCCTTCTGCTCTTTACCACCGACGGCGACCTTTCGCAGGATCTGCTGCACCCCAGCAAGCACGTCTACAAGACCTATCAGGCACTGGTAGACGGCCGACTGACCGATCGCGACTTGAAACCGCTGCGTCGCGGCATCGAGCTCGACGACGGCCTGTGCCAGCCGGCGATCTGCCGGGTCATCGGCGCGCGCGAGGCCGAGGCCGTGGCTCCGCAAGGCGTCAAGCCCGGCACCACCGCCGTGGAGGTCATCATCCGCGAGGGACGCAAGAACCAGGTCAAGCGTATGCTAAGCAAGATCCACCACCCGGTGATCCGCCTGCATCGCTGCAACTTTGCCGGCCTGGAGCTCAAGGACGTGGCCAAGGGCTCGTGGCGCGAGCTTACCGAGCGCGAAGTGCAGATCCTCAAGGCCGGCGGCACCCCGCCCAAGCAGGCCAGCTCCAAACGCGGCACCGCGCCGGCGACCAACACAGCGAGCCGCACCCGCCACCACGGCAGCCACGGCTCCGCGCCCAAGCGCAACACCTACCGCGAGCGCTACACCGGCTAGGCAACCCGTCGCACCCCAACGCCCGCGAACCATACCAACACGTCAACCACCGAAAGGAAGCATTGCATGATCGTCGCCATCGACGGCCCCGCCGGTTCCGGCAAGTCCACCATCGCCAAGGAGATCGCCCGCCAGCTGGGCTTTAACAAGCTCGACACGGGCGCCATGTATCGCGCCGTCACCTTCGCCGCGCTCGACCGCGGCATTGATCTGGACGACGAGGCAGCCATCGACGCCCTCGCCGAGCAGATCGAGATCCGCTTTACCAACGGCACTGGCGAGGACACGCGCCTGACCATCGACGGCAAGGACGCATCGGCTGCCATCCGCACCCCGCAGGTCGACGCCAACGTCTCTAAGGTCTCGGCCTACCCGGGCGTGCGCGCCGCCATGCTCATTCACCAGCGTCGCGCCGCCGAGGACCGCGATATCGTGGCCGAGGGTCGCGACATCGGCACCGTCGTGTTCCCCAACGCGCAGGTCAAGGTCTTTCTGACCGCCGACCCGCGCGAGCGCGCCCGTCGCCGCGTGCTGCAGCGCCACCAGAACGATGCGCAGCCGCTTACCGAAGAGCAGCTCGAGGCCGAGGTCGACGAGACCCTCGACGCCCTCAAGCAGCGAGACAAGCTCGACAGCAGCCGCGAGGTCGCGCCACTCGTGCCCGCCGAGGACGCCGTGCATGTCGACTCCACCGCCCACACCATCGAGGAGGTCGTCCACATTATCGAGGACCTCATCAACCGAAGGAGGTAGCCCATGCGCCTGTTTAAGCAGACGCCCGAGGATTACTACAACGCCCCCTACGCCGAGTTCCCGGCGCTTATCCGCGGCACTGTTGCCGTTGTCATGGGCATCCTGTGGGTCTTCTCCAAGCTTATGTGGCGCTGGAAGGTCGAGGACGCCGACCTACTGTTTGAGCGCCAGGAAGGCCGCGGCAGCGTAGTCATCTGCAACCACACCTCGATGGCCGAACTCTTGGCTGTGGAGACGGCGCTGTTCTTTGGCGGCCGCCGCATCCGCCCCATCTTTAAGTCCGAGTTCGCTAAGAGCAAGATTGTGCGCTGGGCCTTTAGCCGCGTGGGTGGTATTCCCGTCGAGCGCGGCACCGCCGACATGAAGTGTCTGCGCGCCGCCCAGCATGCGCTACAGCGCGGTGAGGACGTTCTGATCTTCCCCGAGGGCACGCGCATCCGCTCGCGCGAGATCAAGCCCGAGGTCCACGGCGGCTTTGCGCTCATTGCCCAGATGGGCAAGGCACCCGTCAACCCGCTCGCCATCTGCGGCTGGTCCGATATCACGCCTGCGGGCAAAAAGCTCATGCGCCCCAAGAAGTGCTGGATTCGTGCCGGCAAGGCCATCTCGCTATCCGACGCTCCGGCCGTGCTCAAGCGTAAGGAGCGCCTGGCATGGTTTGAGTCAGAGGCCATGAACCGCGTCTACGCCATGCGCGACGACCTGTGCGCCGAGCACCCGGGCAGGTTCTAGCCATGGGTGAGAACGTCTTGAATACCGCCGCGACCGCCGCTGAGGAGGCTATCCCCACCATCGAAATCGCTGCCCACGCCGGCACCTGCTACGGCGTACAGCGTGCACTCGATATGGCATTGGCGGCCGCCCCGCAGGCGGGGGAGAGCACTCAGGTTCACACGCTGGGCCCGCTCATCCATAACCCCATCGTGGTACGCGAGCTCGCCGAGGCAGGCGTAGGCCTGGCCGACACCTTGGATGACGCCGAGTCGGGCACCGTGATTATCCGCGCCCACGGTGTGGTGCCGCAGGTCATTGACGCCGCTCGTGAGCGCGGCCTTACCGTGGTCGACGCCACCTGCCCCTACGTGAAGAAGGTCCATGTGGCGGCCGAGCGCCTGGTGCGCGAGGGCTACCGCGTGATCGTCGTGGGCGAGCCAGGCCATCCCGAGGTCGAGGGCATTCTGGGCCACGCCGGCGATGACGCGCAGGTCGTAAGCTGCGCCGCCGATGCGGACTCGCTGCCGCTCAAGGGCAAGGTGGGCCTGGTTGTGCAGACTACCCAAACCGCGCAGAATCTGGCCGAGGTTGTGGCCTCCATCACCCCACGCGTGCAGGAGCTGCGCGTGATCAACACCATCTGCGCAGCCACGAGCGAGCGCCAGCAAGCGGCGGCAACCCTCGCCAACCGCTGTGATTGCATGGTTGTCGTGGGCGGAAAGAATTCGGGCAACACGCGCCGCCTGGCGCAGATTTGTGCCGATGTCTGCGAGCACACGCATCACATCGAGGAAGCTTCCGAGCTCGAGGCCGCGTGGTTTGCCGACGCGCGCCACATCGGCATCACTGCCGGAGCCTCCACCCCGCAAGAACACATCGAACGCGCCGTTGCGCGCATCAAGGAGCTTTGCCGCTAATCATGGACCAGACCGTACCCGCATACGCCGCCGAGGTGGCCGATTACGGGCGCAGCCGCGACCCCGAGCCGGGTGAGGGCGCGCTCGTTAAGAACGTGCGTCCCGAATCGCCCGCATGGGATGTGGGTATCGAGCCGGGCATGCGCGTGCTCACGGTCAACGGCGAGCAACTCACCGACATGATCGTATGGCTTTGGGAAGCAGACGACGACACCGTCGACCTCGAGGTTCTCGACCCGCGCGACAACACCGTCACCCCCGTGGAACTCGACCGCTTCCCGGGCGAGGACTGGGGCCTTGAGTTCGACGGCCCCATCTTTGACGGCATGCGCACCTGCGTCAACGCCTGCGTGTTCTGCTTTATGACCATGTTGCCCAAGGGCGGCCGCTCCACGCTCTATATTCGCGACGACGACTATCGCCTAAGCTTTTTGCAAGGCAACTTTGTCACGCTCACGAACCTCACCGACGAGGACGTGCAAAACGTCATCCAACGCAACATGAGCCCTATGAACGTGTCGGTCCATGCCGTGAGCCCCGACGTCCGCCGTCGTATGATGGGCCGTAACGCCCAGCGAGGCATGGACGTACTCGAGACCATCATGGCCGCCGGCATCGAGATTCACGCGCAGATCGTGTTGTGCCCCGGCATGAACGACGGCGAGGAGCTGGAAAAGACCCTGCGCTTTTGCGAGGAGCACGAGCAAATCACAAGCCTGGGCATTGTGCCGCTCGGTTTTACCAAACACCAAAACCGCTTTAGCTGGTCATACAGCGACAAGCCCGAACTGGCGCGCGAGACCATTGCCATGATCCGACCGTTCCAGGACCGCGCCTATGAGCGCTTTGGCCGCCACACCTTCCAGATGAGCGACGAGTTCTATCTGGACGCCGGCATCGATCCTCCAGAGGCAGACTTTTACGACGGTTACCCGCAGTACTACGACGGCATCGGCATGATCCGCTCATATCTGGACGAGACCGACGACGTGCTTGCAACCGACGCCGAGCGTCTGGCCCACGTCCGCTCTGGCATCGCCCTCCGCAGCCAGCATCTGCTGTGCCTCTCCGGCGCCAGCGCACGCGACACGGTAGCCCGCTTTGTGGAATCGCCCCAGGGACTCGCCGGCACTGTCACGGCCATCAAGAACCGCTACTTTGGCGGAAACGTAGACGTGACCGGCCTCATCGTCGCGTGTGACATTCTGGAGCAGCTGCCCCAAGACCTGTCGGGGGTTATGCTCTTTGTGCCTAAGCTCATGTTCAACGCTGACGGCATGACGCTTGACGAGTATCATCGTGACGATTTACTCGCAAGCCTTACCAGTCGCGGCGCCGAGGTTCATGTGGTGTCGACCATGCCGCATGAGCTGCTCGATACCCTGGAGCGCATCCTTGGCATTGTGCCCGCAGACTCTAACACTTCCACTGACCCTACCCATTAAAGGAGAGCAGATGAAACCTATCGTCGCCGTCGTCGGACGCCCCAACGTGGGCAAGTCCACGCTCGTTAACCGCCTGGCCCAGACCTCGGACGCCATCGTCCACGAGTCCCGCGGCGTCACGCGCGACCGCTCGTACCACACGGCCGATTGGAACGGCCGCGAGTTCACCATCGTCGACACGGGCGGCATCGAGCCGCTCAAGAGCGATGACGTGTTTGCCACGTCCATCCGCGACCAGGCGCTCGCCGCCGCCGAGGAAGCCGCCGTCATCCTGTTTGTGGTCGACGGCCGCACCGGCGTCACCGAGGAGGACGAGTCGGTCGCTCGCATGCTCAAGCGCTGCGACAAGCCGGTCTTTCTGCTGGTGAACAAGCTCGACAACCCCGATCGCGAGAACGACAGCATCTGGGAGTTCTATTCGCTCGGTATCGGCGAGCCCACGCCGCTCTCGGCGCTGCACGGCCACGGCACCGGCGACCTGCTCGACGACATCGTGGCCCTGCTTCCTGAGGAAGAGGACGAGGTCGCCGATGAGTTCCCCGACGCGCTGAACGTCGCCATCATCGGCCGCCCCAATGCCGGTAAGTCGTCGCTGTTCAACCGCATCCTGGGCGCCGACCGCTCTATCGTGTCCAACATTGCCGGCACGACGCGCGACGCCATCGACACCGTCGTTGAGCGCAACGGCAAGCATTACCGCATGGTCGACACCGCGGGCATTCGCAAGAAGAGCACCGTGTACGAGAACATCGAGTACTACTCCATGGTCCGTGGCCTGCGTGCCATCGACCGCGCCGACGTGGCGCTGCTCGTCGTCGACGCCTCCGTGGGCGTTACCGAGCAGGACCAGAAGGTCATGGGCTTGGCCATTGAGCGCGGCTGCGCCATCGTGGTGCTGCTCAACAAGTGGGACCTGCTCGACGATGACCGCAAGCGCGAGGCCTGCATGGAGACCGTCGACCGCCGTCTGGGCGTCATGGCTCCCTGGGCCCAGTACCTGCGCATCTCTGCCCTGACCGGCCGCAGCGTCGAGAAGATCTGGGCGATGGTCGACGCTGCCGAGAAGACGCGCTCGCAAAAGATCAGCACCTCGCGCCTCAACACGTTCCTCACCGACCTGCGCGAGTTTGGCCACACCGTAGTGGACGGCAAACGCCGCCTGCGCATGCACTACGTGACCCAGACGGGCGTCAATCCGCCGACGTTCACGTTCTTCGTCAACCACAGCGACCTGGTTAACGACACCTACCAGCGCTACGTGGAGAACCGCATGCGCTCGACCTTCGACTTTGCCGGCACGCCCATTCGACTCTTCTTTAGGAAGAAGGAGCAAAAGGATGCATAATCCGATTCTTCTGACCGCCATCTGCGCCGTGGTCTCGTTCTTTATCGGGGCGATTCCGTTTGGTCTGATCCTGGGCCGCGTGTTCAACCACACGGACATTCGTAAGGCGGGCTCCGGCAACATCGGCACCACCAACGCTCTGCGCGTGGCCGGCCCCAAGGTGGCCGCGCTCACGCTGCTGCTCGACTGCCTTAAGGGCGCCATCTGCGTCCTTATCGCGCGTCCGCTCATTGCCGACTTGGGCTATGGCTTCCCCGTGAGCATTATGGCCCCCGGTGCCGCCGGCGACTGGATGCTCGGCGTCATCTGCCTGGCAGCCGTGTGGGGCCATATCTTCTCGCCCTACCTCAACTTCCATGGCGGCAAGGGCATCGCAGTTGGTCTGGGCGTCATCCTCGCCTGGTACTGGCCTATTGGCCTGTCGCTGCTGGGCATGTTTATCGTGGCCGTCGCCATCACCAAGTTTGTGTCGGTGGGCTCGCTTGCCGCGGCCATCGGTCTTCCCATCGCTGCCTGCGCGGTCTTTCCGTACAGCAGCCTCGGACTTAAGTTTTGCATGGCGCTGATCGGCATTACTGTGGTGTGGGCCCATCGTGCGAACATCAAAAAGCTCATGACGGGTAAGGAGTCCAAGCTCTCGTTTACCAAGCGCGTCACCGAGCCCGACGATAAGTAGGAGAGAGTCATGAATGTTGCGCTGATTGGCTCCGGCTCCTGGGGAACCGCCGTCGCGGGCCTTGCTGCAGCGCGAGCCGAGCGCGTGACCATGTGGGCCCATAGCGAGCAGACGGCCGCCGGCATCAATGGCGAGCACCGCAATCCCCGGTATCTGGTGGACTACGAGCTGCCCGGCAACGTTGTCGCCACCACGGACCTGTCGCAGGCGCTCGACGGCGCCGACTCCATTATCTTTGCCGTGCCCTCCACACACCTGCGCAGCGTATGTCATCAGGCAGCACCCTTCATCGCCGCCGGCACCCCGGTGCTCTGCCTCACCAAGGGCATTGAGCCCGAGTCTGGCCTGCTCATGAGCGAGGTCATCGCCAGCGAGATCGGCAACGAGTCGCGCGTGGCGGCGCTCTCGGGCCCCAACCATGCTGAGGAAATCTGCCGCGGTGGACTTTCTGCCGCCGTCATCGCCAGCGAAGATCCGCAGATAGGGGAGACCTTTAAGGACCTGCTCCTGTCCACGGCCTTTCGCATCTATCTGTCGCAAGACATGACCGGTGTCGAGGTCTGCGGCGCCATGAAAAATGTCATCGCCATCG
>CABUBH010000048.1 GCA_902489775.1 uncultured Collinsella sp. | reverse complement strand
ATCTTGTCGTACTCCTCCTGCAGGCTCTCCTGCGTAGCAGAGAAGCTGTAGGCGTCCTTCATGATGAACTCGCGACCGCGCATCAGGCCAAAACGGGGACGGAACTCGTCGCGGAACTTATCCTGAATGTGATAGAGGTTCACTGGCAGCTGCTTGTAGGAACGCAACTCATTGCGCACCAGGGCAGTCACGGTCTCCTCGTGCGTGGGTCCGAGCACAAACTCGCGGCCGTGGCGGTCATCAAAGCGCACAAGCTCCTTGCCATAGGCGTCGATGCGGCCGGACTCACGCCACAACTCGGCATCGACCATGATGGGCATCATAAGCTCCTGGGCGCCGGCAGCGTCCATCTCGTCGCGCACGATATTCTCGATCTTGCGGATCGAGCGCCAAGCAAGCGGCAGGTAGGAATACAGACCGGCGGCCTCTTTGCGGATCATGCCGGCACGGAGCAGCAGGCGGTGGCTGGCGAGCTCAGCGTCCGCCGGATCCTCTTTAAGCGTCGGCGCATAGAGCTTAGACATATACATTGCTCGAGTCATTTACTTCTCCTCAATAAGTTTGTCGACCTCGGCCATAAGCGCGTCGACAATTTGATCCTCAGCTACTTTACCAATGATCTGGCCATGCGAAAAGAGCAGGCCCTGACCTCGTCCACAGGCCACGCCTAGGTCGGCGTCGGAAGCCTCGCCGGGGCCATTAACGGCACACCCCATCACGGCGATCGAAAGCGGCGCGGAATAGTTCTTAAGCCGCTCGGTGACCTCCTCGGCAATGGGAATAAGGTTAACCTGGCAGCGAGCGCACGTAGGGCACGAGACAATCTCGGGACCACGGCGGCGCAGGCCCAGCGACTGCAGAATACCCCAGGCGACCGGCGGCTCCTCGACCGGATCGGCCGTGAGCGACACACGCATGGTGTCACCGATGCCTTCGGAAAGCAAGATACCCAAGCCTACAGAGCTCTTGATGGTGCCCTGGAGCTTGGTACCCGCCTCCGTCACGCCCAGGTGAAGCGGAACATGCGGTATCTCGCGCGACAGAGCGCGGTAGGTATCAAGCGTCGTCTGTACGCTATGGGCCTTGGCGGAAAGCACGATGTTGGTAAACCCACGGTCCTCAAAATGCCGCACAAAGCGCTCGCTCGACATCACGAGCTTCTCGGGCTGCGTGAGGTCGTCGCGCTCAGCGATATCCTGCTCAAGCGAACCGGCATTGACGCCGATACGAATCGCACAGCCCGCGGCACCCGCGGCATCGATCACGGCATCGACCTTGGCCCAATCGCCAATGTTGCCGGGATTGATGCGGAGCTTGGCAGCACCGGCCTCCACAGCGCCGATGGCGAGCTTATGGTTAAAGTGAATATCGGCGACAATCGGCACCGGGGACTCAGCACAGATGGTACGGAAGCCCTCGAGCGCGGCCTCGGTGGGCACGCTCACGCGCACGATATCGCAGCCCGCCCGCGCCAACGCGCGAACCTGCCCAAGCGTTGCCTGAGCATCGACGGTATCGGTGCAGGTCATGGACTGAACCACGACCGGCGCGCCGCCGCCGATCTGCACGCCGCCCACATGCACGGGGCGCGTCAGCTCGCGCGGCAAAGAATGGGATAGAGACAATCCAAACACTCCCCTAGAGAATAAATCGAAGGATGTCGGAACGAAGCATATAGACAAACAGCAGCGCAAAGAGCGCGATGCCCACATAGCTCACAATCGTCTGGACCTTGAGCGGCAGCTCGCGGCCCGCAATCTTTTGAATGATCTCGATGACCAGCTTGCCGCCATCGAGTGGTGGGATGGGCAGCAGGTTCATAAAGCCAAGCGAGAACGAAATGAGGGCGGCAAACGAAAGGAACGTGGCAGGGCCGGCCGCAGCGGCCTGTGAGGACATAACGCTAATACCCACGATCGAAGAAGACTGATCGAGAATCTCCATCGTATGCTGCGGCTGGAGCAGGCGCATCACGCCTTCCGCTGTCTGCACGACATAGGAGAACGACAGGCGAGCCGACGTGATGGGGTCTAAACGGACCACCTGCGTAGAAGCATACACACCTAGGCGCTCGTCCTCTTTGAGCGCAACCGTGGTCGAATGCTGCTTGCCGTCACGCTCGTAATCGATAGCGATATCGTCCTTACCGGCAGCCTTGCCGATGGCATCGTAAACGTCCATCCAAGTAGAGCACGATACTCCGTCAACCGAAAGGATCGCGTCGCCGCCCTCGATACCCGCCTTGGCGGCAATAGACCCCTCGTCAACCTGACCGATCACGTTGGTATCCATCGGCACGGTGACACCCGCAATGGAATAGATACTCATAAGGAGCAAAAAGCCTGTCAAGATATTGACAATAATGCCCGCGAGCAGCATAAAGGCGCGCTTGAGAAAGCCCTGGCCAAGATAGGTGTGCGAACGCTCTTGTGCAAGGAACTCGGCCTCGCCGCACGGCAGCTCCCACACATCGCCCTCGGCAGTTGAATGTTCGCGATCGAAACGGCGGCCGTCAAAGGTGGTGTAACCCGCCGCGTCTCGCGGCAGCGTCTGATACTTGGTGGGATAGTAGCTCGGCGAGGGCTTCTCCCCTTCCTCATACCAGGGTGCGATGGAGCCCCAGCCCAGCAACAGGGCACAAGCCTCGAACACATCCTCCTCGGAAAGCTCGAGCTCGACAGCAAGGTCGGCCACGGTCACGCGACCATGACGATAGATAGCCGCGAGCACGCGATCGGCGCACGAGACATCGGTCGGATCCATACCGCAGATGGCAGCGTAGCCACCCAGCAGCAGCGGGGTCACGCCAAACTTGGTTCCAATGCGACGCGACGTGTAATGGATGTCAAAGCGGCACGGCAGACCCAAAAAGAACTCGGTCACACGGACGCCGCAGGCACGCGCCGCCAAAAAGTGGCCGCCCTCGTGCAAAAACACGAGGACGGAAAGCATCAGCAGGCCCCAAAAGACCGATGAGAGAACGCTCAGAACAGTATCCATAAAACGAAAAAGCAGTCCTTATGGGTTAGGAACGGGTTGCGGCGAGCACCTGCGCAGCCTTTTCACGCGCCCACGCATCGATGTCGCGAAGCTGCTCAAACGAATCGACCGCCTGCATATCGTGGGCGTCCATGCAGGATTCCACAATGCGATCGATATCGGTAAAGCTGCAGCCATCGTGCAGGAAGGCATCGACGGCGACCTCGTTGGCGGCATTGAGCACGCACGGCATGGTGCCACCCGTCTTGCCGGCGCGCTCGGCCAGTGCCAGACAGCGGAAGGTATCCATGTCGGCAGCATCAAACGTGAGCTGCCCCAGCTCGCGGAAATCGATACGAGGCGCCGGGGTATCCCAACGCTCGGGATACGAGAACGCGAACTGGATGGGAATACGCATGTCGGATGCACCGAGATGCGCCATCACGGAGCCGTCGGAGAACTCGACCATAGAGTGAATCTTGGACTGACGCTGCACGACCACGTTAATGAAATCGAGGTCGCAGTTAAACAGATGCATGGCCTCAATGCGCTCCAGGCCCTTGTTCATGAGGGTGGCGGAGTCAATGGTGATCTTGGCACCCATGGCCCACGTGGGATGCGCGAGGGCATCGGCACGCGTCACGCGATCGAGCTCGTCTCGCGTGCGGCCAAAGAACGGACCGCCCGAGCAGGTGAGCCAAATACAATGAGCCTCGCGCGGGTTCTCCCCCAGATAGCACTGGTAAATGGCGGAGTGCTCAGAGTCGACTGGAATAAGCTGGCCCGGTTGCGCCAACGGCATAAGCAAGTCGCCACCGACGACGAGGGACTCCTTGTTGGCAAGGGCAAGGCGCTTATTCGAGGTCAAGGCCGCATGGCTCGCCTCGAGACCGGCGGCGCCCACAATAGCGACAAGCACGCAGTCGACATCGTCGCGACACGCGAGCTCGCAAACCGCCTGCGCGCCAACGCCGAGCTTCGTTCCCTCGGGCAACTCCTGCAGCACGGCGTCATCGCCATGATCGACAGCGGCCACGGCAACCGCCGGAACCGAGAACTCGCGGGCAGCGGCAACGAGCTCGGAGGTACTGGAGTTAACGGACAGCGCCGTCACCTGCAGGCGATCGGCATGCTGGCGGCACACATCGAGCGCCTGGGTGCCGATAGAGCCCGTACAACCCAGGATGGCAACGCGAAGGCGTCCATCGGGGCCATACGTCGTCTGGAAGGACATTACAGCACGCCTCCGATCATCAGCAACAGCTGCGCGGTAATGCAGCCGAAGATAAGCGAATCGCTACGATCGAGCATTCCGCCGTGGCCCGGGATAAGGTTGCCGGAATCCTTGACGCCCACACCGCGCTTGATGCGCGACTCGATAAGGTCGCCGATAACGCCCAGAATGGACACGACCACGCCGCACAGCAGCGCATAGGGCAGGCTGAGCTTGTAGAAGTGCGTCGCCCACAGGATGAGCCAAATCAAAACCGAGCCCAGGATGCCGCCGGCAAACCCCTCCCAGCTCTTTTTGGGAGAGATCTTGGGAACCATCTTGTGCTTGCCGATACGGCTACCCACGATGTAGGCAAACGAATCGGAGACCCAAAGGGACGCGCAAACGCCCACTGAAAGCAGGGCACCGGCAAAACCGGGCACGGCATCGCGCAGCAGCACGATAGCCGACAGCATAAAGCCAGTGTAGATGGGACCCATGAGCGTCACTGCCACATCAGAGATGCGGGTACGCGGCGACCAGACATACCAAATGCCCACAGCGAGCATCAGGGCAAAAAGCAGGGCATTCAGCAACATCGAATCGCCCAACGCCGACAGCGGAAAGAGTACGGCGGCAGCGATACCCATGCGCTCGTTAGCCATCTTGCCATCGAGCCTTGTCATACGGAAAAACTCATAGCAGCACAGACCGCTCATGACAGAAACAAAGATGGCCGTGGGCACGATACCCAAAACCAGGCACAGGATAAAGACGACGGCGTAGACGATACCGGCGGCGGCACGGGTGATAAAACCCGCAAGCCAGGCGCCGTTGCCGCCCTTCGCAGCAGGCGTCGCAGAATCGGCACCCTTGCGCGCAGACGCGGCAGAAACGGGTGCCTTGGGAGCGGATGCCTTGGGACGATCGGACACGATTAAGCCTCCTCGGTCTTGCTCAGTCCACCAAACCTACGGTCGCGACCCTGATAGGCCAAGATAGCGTCGACAAGGCCCCAACGATCAAAGTCGGGCCAATAGGTATCGGTGACATAAAACTCGGCATAGGCGACCTGCCAGAGCAGGTAGTTCGAGAGGCGCAGCTCTCCAGAGGTGCGAATCACAAGCTCCGGATCGGGAAGGCCGGCGGTATAGAGGTGGGAAGCCACCATATCGTCATCGATCGAGGAAGGATCGATCTTGCCCGCAACGGCATCGAGAGCAAGCTGACGGGCGGCGCGGGTGATCTCGGCACGGGCGCCATAGTTAACGGCCAGCGCCAGCGTCATGCCAGTATGGTCAGCGCACTCGGCAAGACCACGTTCAAAGACGTCACGCGTCTTTTTGGGCAGTGCGGAAATGTCACCCAAAAAGACAACACGCACGTTCTCACGCTTGAGCAGGGGCAACTCATCGACAAATGTCTTGGCAAAGAGGTGCATCAAGACGTTGACCTCGTGCTGCGGGCGATTCCAGTTTTCGGTAGAAAACGCGTAGGCCGAAAGCACGTCGACGCCCAAGCGCACGCAGGCGGTAATGATCTCGCGCAGGGAGACGATGCCGGCCTTATGGCCCTCGGTGCGGGCAAGACCGCGTGACGTGGCCCAACGACCGTTGCCATCCATGATGCACGAGATATGGTGCGGAATGTTATTGAGGTCAAGGTCGGAAAAACCGACGCCCGCAGGGGCGTCGGCAAAGTACTCGACCAGTTTATGCTCGTCGTATTGCACCTTAGATCTCCATGACCTCGGCTTCTTTTTCCTTCAGAAGCTCCTCGACCTTGGCAACATACTCGTCGGTATGCTTCTGGACCTTGGCCTGCTCGCGGCGGACATCGTCCTCGGTGAGCTCCTCGTCGCGCTCGAGCTTGTTGTTAAAGTCGCGACGGATGTTGCGGATGGAGACCTTGGCCTGCTCGGCGTACTCGCGGCACTCCTTGACGAGCTCGCGACGGCGCTCCTCAGTGGGAGCCGGGAACGGAAGACGAACGACGGTGCCATCGGAGTTGGGGGTAATACCCAGATCGGAAGCGCCGATGGCCTTGACGATAGCATTGATGAGTGCCTTGTCCCACGGCTCGATGAGCAGCATGTGGGCCTCGGGGGTCTTGACGGCGGCAACCTGCGTGACCGGCGTGGGAACACCGTAATAATCGACGGTGATGTCGGACAGAATGTTGGCATTGGCGCGGCCGGTACGGACCTTGGAGAAGTTATGCTTGAGGGACTCGAGCGACTTGTCCATATGGGCGGTGATGTTCTCTGCCATGCTTAATCCTCCTGATAGACGAGCGTGCCGACGGGCTCACCCGAAAGCGCGCGCTTGACGGTGTCCTCGCCATCGATGTTGAGGACCAAAATCGGCATACGGTTGTCCTGGCACAGTGCCGTAGCCGTGGAATCCATAACCTGCAGACCGCGGACGAGAACCTCGTGATAGGTAATCTTGTCAAAACGGACGGCATCAGCGCACTTGACGGGATCCTTATCGTAGATGCCGTCAACCTTGGTGGCTTTAATCAGAATCTCGGCGCCGATCTCACATGCACGAAGAGCCGCGGCGGTGTCGGTCGTAAAGTACGGATTGCCCGAACCGGCGGCAAAAATAACGACGTTGCCCTTGGAAAGGTGGTTGATGGCGCGACGGCGAATATAGGGCTCGCAGATCTCGTTCATCTGGATAGCGCTCATCACGCGGCAGGGAACATCATTATGCTCGAAGGCATCCTGCAGGGCGAGCGCGTTCATAACGGTTGCCAGCATGCCCATGTAGTCGGCCTGAGCACGCTCCATGCCACCGGCAGCGCCGGCCATGCCGCGGAAAATATTGCCGCCGCCGACAACGACGCCGACCTCATGACCAACGGCGAGCAGCTCCTTGACCTGCTTGGCAAGATGGTCGGTAACCTTGGGGTCGATGCCATATTGGCCGTCGCCCATCAGTGCTTCGCCAGAAAGCTTAAGAAGCACGCGTTTATATCGGATGTCGGACAAAGCGATCCTCCTTTAGATTGAACTCTCAACATTCTATCAAAGGCTCTAAGAAGAGCCATGAAAAAGCAGGCTGTGAGTAAAACCCACAGCCTGCTCATTACCAGCTACAAGAGCTTATTTACTCGCCACGGACCAGACGGTCAAAGGCAACGACGGTAATGGTGTCGCCGAGCTCCTTGGAGACCTGCTCAGCGTACTTCTTGATAGTGAGGGAGCTGTCCTTGATGAACTCCTGCTCGGTGAGCACGGACTGCTTGTAGAACTTCTCCAGACGGCCGACAGCCATCTTCTCCTGAATGGCCTCGGGCTTGCCGGACTCGGCAGCCTGAGCCATGTAGATCTGCTTCTCGTGCTCGACGGTCTCGGCCGGAACCTGATCGCGGGTAGCGCAGATCGGGGCGACGGCGGCAACCTGAAGGGCAACGTCGTGAGCGAAGGTCTTGAAGGACTCAGCCTGAGCGGTCTCGGCCTTCTCGAAAGCAAACTCGACGAGGACGCCGATCTTACCACCCATGTGGATGTAAGAAGCAAGCGCGCCGTTCTCAGCCTTGCGGGCAGCGAAGCGGGAGATCTTCATGTTCTCGCCCATGATGTGAATCATCTCGGTGAGCTCGGAGGAAACAGTCTCCTCGCCCATCGGCTTCTCGAGCAGAGCGTCGACGTCAGCAGGCTCGGTGGTAGCGACAACCTCAGCGACCTTGGAAGCAAAGCCGGTGAACTTGGCGTTGGAGCCAACGAAGTCGGTCTCGCAGGAGAGCTCGAGCAGAGCGCCGGTCTTGCCATCCTCGGAGACGAACGCGGCGACAGCGCCCTCGTTGGTCTCACGGCCAGCCTTCTTGGCAGCCTTGGCGAGGCCATTTTTGCGCAGAACGTCGACAGCAGCGTCCATGTCGCCGTCAGCCTCAACGAGAGCCTTCTTGCACTCCATCATCGGGGAGTCGGTCATCTCGCGGAGCTGCTTGACCATAGCGGCGGTAATCTGGGCCATTGTGGTTCCTTTCAAAGAGATGAAAAAGAATTAACTAAGACTGATTTACTCGGCCTTGGGCTCAGCGGCCATCTCGGCCTCGGAGACCTGCTCCTTGCCGGAGCCAGCGAGGCAGGCGTCAGCCATGAGCTCGCACATAAGGGTGACAGCGGAGATAGCGTCATCGTTGCAGGGGATGCCGTACTCGACCTCGTCGGGATCGGAGTTGGTGTCGATCAGAGCGACGACGGGGATGTTCAGGCGCTGAGCCTCCTTGATGGCGTTCTCCTCGCGCTTGGTGTCGATGACGAAGAGAGCCTGGGGCAGACCCTTCATGTCGCGAGCGCCACCGAGGTTGGTCTGGAGCTTGGTGAGCTCCTTGCCGAGAACAGCCTGCTCCTTCTTGGGCAGAACAGCCATGCGGCCGTCCTCGACCATGGCCTCGAGCTCCTCCATGCGGTTGATGCGGGAGCGGATGGTGACGAAGTTGGTCAGCATACCGCCGAGCCAACGCTGGTTGATGTAGGGCATGTTGGCGCGCTCAGCAGCGTTCTTGACGGCCTCCTGAGCCTGCTTCTTGGTGCCGACGAACAGCACGTTGCCACCCTTGGCGACGTTCTTGACGAAGGTGTAGGCCTGGTCGGCGTCGAGGATGGTCTGCTTGAGGTCGAGGATGTAGATGCCGTTGCGCTCACCGAAGATGAACGGCTTCATCTTAGGGTTCCAGCGACGGGTCTGGTGACCGAAGTGGCAGCCGGCCTCGAGCAGGGTGCGGATATTAATCTTGGTAGCCATGTTAAACCTCCTGTGGTTTGCCTCCGCGCGGGGTCATCCTCCAAAACCAACCCGGACATGTGCTACCAAAGCCCGGGCACCACGGTATGAAGTAGCCGCGCGTGCGTGATAAAAACATGTTGCCGTGAAGCAACCTGATGAATGATAGCAGGAATGCATCTTCCTGCCAACCCGCAATCAAAACCACACACCTGAGTGCGGCGCGGGACGTCCCAGCCACTATTCGCCGCGGGGATGGGCTTGAGCCACGGCACGTTTGAGCCGATCGGGCGTGAGGTGCGTGTAGATTTGCGTCGTGGACAGGCTCGCATGACCCAGCAGCTCTTGAACCGAGCGCAGGTCCGCACCGCCCTCGAGCAAGTCGGTCGCAAAGGTATGGCGCATCGCATGCGGGGCGATGTCGGTCGGAATGCCGGCGAGCGTCGCCAGCGTATGGAACCGCCGCCTGAGCATGGCGGCACTCATGCGATTGCCGCGCGCCGATATAAGCAGCGGATGCGGCCCGGTAGCGAGGTCACGGCGCTTTGTCTGAGCGAGCAACTCCGGCCTCCCCTCCTCAATATAGAGACGCGTCGCCTCGAGCGCACGACGATACAGAGGGACGATACGTTCTTTGCTCCCCTTGCCCCACAGGCGCAACGTGCGTTCGGACCAAGCGATGGACTCCACATTGAGTGCTGCGAGCTCAGAGATACGAGCACCCGAGGCATAGAGCAGCTCGAGCATCGCCGCATCGCGCAGTCCCGCGGGCGTCGAGGTATCAGGCGTCTTGAGCAGCGCCTCGACCTGCTTGGTCGTAAGGACGACCGGCAGGTCACGCGGCAGCTTGGGCGATGCGATCGCCGAGACCGCATCGCCCTCGACAATCCCCTCGGCAGCCATCCAGCGATAGAGCGAGCGAATGGCAGACAGATGCGCCGCGAGGGTCCGAGCCGACACCTGGTCACGCGACAACTCGGCCAAATAGGAGCGAACGGTCCGCACGTCGGCGGCGCGAGCGTCGACGTCCTCGCGCTCGCACCAGGCAGCAAAGCGCTCCAGTCTCGAGCCATAGGCCGTCACCGTGTTGGGAGAAAGTCCCTCGACACGTGCGATATAGGCGATAAACGAGTCGACGGTGTCGTACAGGTCAAAGGCTATGACCGGTCGCCTCCAAACAGATCGGGGCGAGTGGCCAGATAGGCATCAAGGGCCTCGAGCGCACGGTCCGCATAGGCCTGGTAGCGGTCGCGCTTGCTGCGGCGCTTACCGTCCTCGAGTGGCGGCACCAGTCCAAAGTTGACATGCATGGGCTGATAGCCCACGGTGGCAGGATCGGTCGCATAGCCCACGAGCGCACCCAGGGCGCCCACACGCGGCAACTCGACGCCCGCGGCACCGATAGCCTCGGCATAGGTGTTGAGCGCCGCGAGCAGACCTGTCGCCACGGCTTCCATGTACCCCTCGGTGCCGGTGATCTGACCGGCCAGGCGCACGCCGGTACCGGGCACGGCAAAGGTGCCATCGAGCACGTGCGGGGCGTCGATAAAGGTATTGCGGTGCATGACACCGTAGCGGAAGAACTCAGCGTTCTCCAGGCCCGGCACCATATGGAAGACGCGCTTCTGCTCGCCAAAGGTCAGGTTGGTCTGGAAGCCCACCAGATTATAGGCGGTCTTCTCCTTGTTCTCGGCACGCAGCTGAATCGCCGCCCAGGGGCGACGTCCGGTACGCGGGTCGGTGAGGCCGACGGGCTTCATGGCGCCAAAGCGAATAGCATCCTTGCCGGTGCGTGCAACCTCCTCGGCAGGCTGGCAGGCCTGGAACAGATCGCCGCCCTCAAAATCCTTGAGCACCACGCGGTCTGCCGTGGTAAGCGCCTCGATAAAGGCCTCGTACTCCTCCTTATTGAGCGGAGCGTTGAGATAGTCGCCACTCCCCTGCTCCTCGTAGCGCGACTGCGAGAACAGCACGTCCATATCGAGCGTGGAGGCATCGACGATCGGCGCCGCCGCATCAAAGAATGCCAGGGCATCGCCACCGACGAGCTTCATAACCTCTTCACTCAGCGCCGGTGAACACAGCGGGCCCGCGGCAATGACCACGTGACCCTCGGGAATCTGCGTGACCTCGCCGTGCACGACCTCGATATTGGGACGGGCAGCAACCTCGGCCTCGACAAGCTCGGAAAACTTGACGCGGTCGACCGCCAAGGCGCCACCGGCGGGAACAGCCGCGCGATGGGCGCAATCGAGCAGGACTGAACCCATGCGCTCAAGCTCGGCCTTCAGCAAACCAGCCGCGGAATCCGGACGGGTCGACTTAAACGAATTGGAGCAGACGAGCTCTGCCAGGTGATCGGTATGGTGGGCCGGGGAGCTCACCTGGGGGCGCATCTCGCACAGCTTTACGGCAAACCCGCGATCTGCCAGCTGGATCGCGCACTCCGAACCCGCCAGACCGCCACCGATAACTGTCACCTGATCGAACTGCATCTGCAAACACCTTTCTAATTGACACGTTTTCCATTGTGACCGAAGGGTGTCTGGGCGTGAAGGGCAAACTTGGAGGGCGCATACCTTCCATCCATCATGCGCTCGATAAGGCCCTCGAGTTCAAGCGAACCCAAGAGTTTGAGTACGCCGACTGCATCGAGCGACACGAGTGCCGCGATGTCGTCGACCTTGAGCGGAGAAGCGATGAGCGCATGCATAACGGTCTGCTGTGTTGGATCCAGGTCGGCAATGCCGGGAGCATCGGGGCGCGAGTAGCGCAGGGTGCCGTATATGCGAGAGATAGCCATCTCGATGGACTCCTCGTCGACAATGCAGCAGGCACCGTTCGCAATGAGATAATTCGTGCCACGCGACTCGGGCGATAGGATCGACCCCGGCACGGCAAGAAGTTCGCGCCCCAAATCCATAGCAGCCTCGGCTGTAGAAAACGTCCCGGAAGGCATACCCGCCTCGGATACAAAGAGGGCTTGCGACAGGGCCGCGATCACGCGATTGCGACGCGGAAAGGCAAACTTGCGCGGACCCATGCCCCACGGAGAGATCGACACGACCGCGCCGCCCGTATCGAGCGTGCGCGTAATAAGCCCCGCGCTCGAACGCGGGTAGACCACGTCGGCGCCCGTCCCCAGCACCACGACGTGTTTGCCGCCGGCGTTGACCGCAGCCCAACCCGAGGCCTGGTCACAACCGACCGCACCGCCCGAAACTACCGTCACTCCCGCCTCAACCGCCACCTTCGCCGCAAGCTCTGCCACGGCAAGACCATACGGCGAGGCCTTTCGCGCACCGATGATGGAGAGCGCGGGCGTCGAAAGCGCCTCGGGGTTGCCGCGCACATAGAGCGTCTGAGGTACATCAGAAAGCTCCAAAACGGTCTCGGGATACAACGCATCGCCTGGATGCAGCTCAAAGGTCCCCTCGGCCATCATTGGTCCCTCCTTCCCTGGTACATCGCCGCCTCGAGCACGTGGTCCTGCGTCACCTGCTCGCTCTCGGCGACATCTGCGATCGTGCGCGCAATGCGAACAAGGCGCACGATGCCACGCCCTGTGAGATGCGTGCGCTTCGACAGGCCGAGCACACACTTCTCCGCCGCATCATCGAGCTCAAAGGTCGAAACGACGCCGTCAATGGACCGAGTCTCGTCATCCTCGGCCTCGGCATCCGCATCGTCCATGCGGGATTCGCGCCAAGCGCGAAAGGCGCGACCGCGCACAACGTAGTCACGTAACTCGGCCGACGACATGCCCTCCGCACCCTCGATAATCACTTGAGGGTCGGGACGGGTCACATCGATCATCATGTCGATACGGTCGGCCAAAGGACCGCGCAGTTTAGACCGATAGCGCTCGACCATCGCCGCCGAGCAGCGACACGGCACCTCGCGATCGCCCAAAAAGCCGCAGGGGCAGGGATTGCTCGCAGCCAGCAGCTGAAAGCGCGACGGGAAGGTAAAAGCCCCGTCGACGCGTACGATCCTCACGTAGCCGCGCTCGATGGGCTGACGCAGCGTCTGCAGCACGCCAGTGGGAAACTCGGCAAGCTCGTCCAAAAAGAGCACGCCGCCATGAGCAAGGCTGATCTCACCCGGGTGCACCGGGCGCCCGCCGCCGATAAGGCCTGCGGTCGAAATACTGTGGTGGGGACTGCGGAAGGGGCGCCGGGTCAG
>CABUBH010000047.1 GCA_902489775.1 uncultured Collinsella sp. | reverse complement strand
CGACGGCACCAAGGCGGGCTTCGACCTGGCGCTCACCCGCGCCGTGGCGCGTGCGGTGCCGATTCCCGTCATCGCGAGCGGTGGCGTGGGCACGCTCGAGCATTTTGCCGAGGGCGTCATCGAGGGTGAAGCCGACGCCGTGCTGGCAGCCAGCGTCTTTCACTTTGGAACCTTCAGCATTCGCCAAGTGAAGGAATATATGGCCAGCCAAGGAATCCCTGTGAGATTGGACTTTTAAATGGAGCAAGTGACGACTGCGGCCGAGCTCAAATACGACGCCAGTGGATTGATTCCTTGTGTGGTTCAGCAGCATGACACCGGCGAGGTGCTTATGGTTGCTTGGATGAACGAGGAATCGGTGGGGCTTACGCTCAAGACCGGCACCACGTGGTTTTGGAGTCGCAGCCGTCAGGAGCTCTGGAACAAGGGCGCGACGAGCGGCAACATGCAACAGGTCAAGGAGCTCTGGGCCGACTGCGATAGCGATACGCTGTTGGTCAAGGTGGACTCTCCGGGCCCGGCTTGCCATACCGGCAACCGTACCTGCTTCTTTAAGAAACTCGCCTAGGGCAAGCGCTCTACTAGGCGCTCGGCAAAACGGAAAGGATTGAACTATGGGTGTGCGCACCGCAAATGTTCAGGATGGAAATATCGGCGAGACGCTGACGGGTCTGGCCGAGGTGATTCACGGCCGTCGCGACGCGTCGCCGCAGGAGAGCTACACCGCTCGTCTGCTGACCGACGTTGAGGACGAACTGCTCAAGAAACTTGCCGAGGAGGCGAGCGAGGTCATCATGGCCTGCAAGGACAACGACCACGACCACATTCGCTACGAGGCCGGCGACCTGATCTACCACCTACTCGTAACGCTCGAGCGCTACGGCATCACCCTCGACGAACTGGCCGGCGAACTCAACGCCCGCCGCCACTAGTCATTGGGGACGTTCTTAAACGACTAGTCGTTTGGGACAGTCTTTGCCGGCGCAAAGTAACCTGACCCCATTACACCGATCGTGAAGAGTGTCCCCGATGACTAGTCGTTTAAGAACGTCCCCAACGACTAATTAGGCGAGGGGCGTGGGCTCCCATTCGCCGGTGGGGTGGGGGATGTCGAAGGTTCGGTAGCCGCAGCCGTAGGCGTGGGCTTGGGCTTCGCGGATGTTCCAGCAGATATCGCAGGCGCGGTGCGCGTCCGAGCCAAAGGTGATCGGCACCTCGGCGTGGGCGAAGCAACGCAACAGCTCGGTTGCGGGATAGTAGTCATCGAGGCCCTTGCGCGGTGCGGCGGTCGAGACCTCAACGCGGCGGCCCGTATCGTGGGCACACTCGGCCATCTGCTCCCAAAACGGCGTGGGGTCAAAATCGGGCGCAAAGCCTTCCTTCGAAAAACGCATGACCAAGTCGGGATGGGCCATCACATCAAAGTTGAGCGAACTCTCGCAGGCGCGGCACCAGTCGTCGACATAGCGCTCCCACACGCCGCGTACCCCTAGGTTTTCCCAGACATGTAGGTTGGTGTCGTCGTCGATCCAGCCGCAAAGGGAATCGGGCGTATCAGGGCGAACGACATTCTCCGTCCCCGTCGTGCCCGCGGCGCCTGCCATGATATCGCCGGGGTTGCCGATCCAATGCACGCTACCCAGGCGCACCACGGCGCCTTTTGACCAGCGTTCAACCAAAGGCTCGCAGTCCTCGTACCAGTCGCATTCAAATCCATAGATTAGCTCGAGCTCCGGCGCGATCTGTGCGGCGAGCTTGCAGGCGTCCTCAAATGCCAGGCGATGTGCCGGCAAGTCGCCCTCGACAACCTGAACCTCGCAGTTGGCGTCCATGCTGGCAGGCAGGGTGAGGTGGTCTGTCGAGACCATGATCTGGCAGCCAGCGGCGGCAGCAGCGCGGACGTTTTCCTCAAACGAGGCATGCCCGTCCGAAAACGAGGTGTGGGTATGGCAATCGACCAGGGGGCATGCGGACATGGCGGCTCCTTTGCATTTGGTAAATCCGCTCCATTGTAACGGCGCGGCCCCCAACGCACCGGGTGCGCTGCGAGTTGAAATCGAGCGGAAAGGGCAGACGGTGTGCGGTGGTGCCTCGCTTGCGCTCTCAAAACGTGTGCATCAGCCTCCAAAACCGACAAAAATGACATGTTTGGAGGCTGATGTACACGTTTGAGGCGAGGGCGAGGGCGACGACGGACGAAAGCCACGCCTATCCCATGACGCCGCCCCTGCACCGCCCGCGATGTGCTAGCGTTTGGGTGAACAAAACGAGCCCGTGCGGAAAGGATCCGGACCGTATGCAACGTGGAAGTACATCTCCGCTGTCGCGCGAGACCGATGCGCCCGAAACCATCGTCAAGCTGGAGTGCGATATTGACGACGCATCGCCCGAGGTGCTCGCCTATGCCGCCGACCGTCTGCGCGAGGCGGGCGCCCGCGAGGTGCACTGGCTGCCTCTCTACTGCAAAAAGGGTCGTCCTGGCTGGCAGCTGCAGGTGATCTGCGCCCGCGAGGATATCGAGCGCCTGCAGACGATCATCTTTTTGGAAACCACGACCAACGGCATTCGCCGCCAGGTTATGGAGCGCGTCTGCCTGCCGCGCCGCTTTGAGCAGGTGGCGACACCCTGGGGTGAGGTGGCCGTCAAAGTAGCCACCCTGCCAGACGGCAGCGAGCGCGCGGCGCCCGAGTACGAGGACTGCGCCCGTCTCGCCCGTGAGCACGACGTGCCGCTCCAACGTGTGATGCAGGCGGCGCAAGCTGCGGCGCTCCGATTTGAGTAACACGGGCCATCGACACACCGCGCCCAACCCAACCAACCCCACCCGAAAGGACCCCCCATGAAATACCTCATCGCTTCCGACATCCACGGCTCGGCATACTGGACCGAGCGCCTCGTCGCCGCTATCGAGCGCGAGAACCCCGACCGCATCGTGCTGCTGGGCGACCTGCTCTACCACGGCCCGCGCAACGACCTGCCGCGCGACTACGCCCCCAAGCGTGTGATTCCGCTGCTCAACGCCCTGGCCGACCGCATCATCGCGGTGCGTGGCAACTGTGACGCCGAGGTCGACCAGATGGTGCTCGACTTTCCCGTCATGGCGGACTACGCCACGCTGTTCGACGAGACCGGCCGCGAGCTGTTCCTGACGCATGGCCACGTCTTTGGCGCCGGCATGCACAACAGCGTCGACCACGCGCCCGCGCTGCCCGAGGGCTCCGCGCTCGTCTACGGCCACACGCATATCAAGGTTAACGAGGCAAGCGAGACGCACCCGGGCCTATGGCTCTTCAACCCCGGCAGCGTGAGCATTCCCAAGGATGGCACGCACAGCTACGGCATCTACGAGGGCGGTGCGTTCCGCCACGTGATCATGGAGGAGGACTAACCATGGCGCAGCACACGGCCCAGCAAAATGCCGAGGGCTCGCGCGATCTGTCCACGCTGGTCGACGCGTCGGCCGAGCTGCAGCATCTGGTGCAGACCATCTGGCGTCTGCGTCAGCCCGATGGCTGCCCGTGGGACCGCGAACAGACGCATCAGAGCATCGGCAAGAACATGATCGAGGAAGCCTACGAGGCGCTCGACTGTATTGAGGCAGGCGACGCGGCGCATCTGCGCGAGGAGCTCGGCGACGTGCTCATGCAGGTCGTACTGCATGCGCAGATTGCGGCGGACGCCGGTGAGTTTACGCTGGCCGATGTGGCACGCGATATCGACGCCAAGCTCATCCGCCGCCACCCACATGTGTTTGGCGATGCGGATGCCGATAACTCCGACGAGGTGCTCAAGATCTGGGACGAGGTCAAGCTTGCCGAGAAGGCTGCCAAGGACAAGGTCGTGGCAGCGGGCGAGGCTGCGCCCGAGGGCCTGCTCGACGGCGTGCCTACGCACCTGCCGGCGCTGATGCAGGCTCAGAAGGTGTCGCGCAAGGCGGCTGCCGTGGGCTTTGAGTGGGAGACGGTCCAGGATGTGTGGGACGAGGTTGCCGAGGAGCGTGCCGAGTTTGAGGCCGAGGAGCCCGGCTCGCCCGAGCGCGAGATGGAGTTTGGCGACCTGCTCTTTGCCCTGGTCAACGTTGCGCGCAAGGAGGGCATCGACGCCGAGAGCGCCCTGCGCGCGAGCACGGCCAAGTTCCGCCGTCGCTGGGCTGCGATGGAGCAGATGGCGGCCAACGCCCATGTGGATCTGGCTGAGCTTTCGACCCACGGTCTCAATGACCTGTGGGATGCCGCAAAGGCAGAGGAGTAAGACTGCGGGAACGACGAGCCGGCACGCCTCGTCGCTCCCGCTATATTTTTCGAAAAACAAGTGTATCCCTCGGCTAACTTAGGGCATAATGCAAAAAGTGCGACATGACTAACTTACGGAGGCGCACCGACGGTGCACGGTCAGTCGGTCGCCAAGCATTCAACCCGTTTCCAAGTGAGAGGGAGACAACATGAGTGATATTTTGGACGTCTACGGTCGTGAGGTGCTCGACAGCCGCGGCAACCCAACCGTCGAGGTCGAGGTCGTGCTCGAGGACGGCAGCTTCGGCCGCGCGATGGTGCCTTCGGGCGCTTCGACCGGCGCCTTTGAGGCGTGCGAGCTGCGCGACGGCGACAAGGGCCGCTATCTGGGCAAGGGCGTCTCGCAGGCCGTCGAGCACGTCAACAACGAGTGCGCCGATGCCGTCGTGGGCCTCGATGCCTTCGACCAGCGCGCTGTCGATGCCGCGCTGATCGCCGCGGACGGTACCCCCAACAAGACCAAGCTCGGTGCCAACGCCATCCTGGGCGTGTCGCTGGCCGTCGCCCGCGCCGCGGCAGAGTCGGCGGGCCTGTCGCTGTGCCAGTACCTGGGCGGCGTCAACGCTCATCTGCTGCCCACGCCCATGATGAACATCCTCAACGGCGGTGTGCATGCCGACAATAACGTTGACTTCCAGGAGTTCATGATCATGCCGGTGGGCGCCCCGAGCTTTGCCGAGGGCCTGCGCTGGTGTGCCGAGGTCTACCACACCCTCAAGGGCGTGCTGCACGAGGCAGGCCTGGGCGGCGGCGTGGGCGACGAGGGCGGCTTTGCGCCCAACCTCAAGACCAATGCCGAGCCGTTCGAGTACATTACCAAGGCCGTCGAGAAGGCTGGCTTTAAGCCCGGCGTCGACTTCATGTACGCCATGGACCCGGCGTCCACCGAGTTCTACAACGCCGAGACCGGCATGTACGAGCTCAAGGGCGAGGGCGTTGAGTATACGAGCGCTCAGATGGTCGATTACTGGGAGAAGCTCGTCGACACCTATCCCATCATCTCCATCGAGGACGGCATGGCCGAGGAGGATTGGGACGGCTGGGTTGAGCTCACCCGTCGCATCGGCAACAAGGTGCAGCTGGTGGGCGACGACCTGTTCGTCACCAACACCGAGCGCCTCAAGAAGGGTATCGAGCTGGGCGCCGCCAACGCGATTCTGGTCAAGGTCAACCAGATCGGCACGCTCACCGAGTCGCTCGAGGCCATCGAAACCGCCAAGGAGGCCGGCTACGCTTGCATCGTGAGCCACCGTTCTGGCGAGACCGAGGACTCCACGATCGCCGACCTGGTCGTGGGCGTCAACGCCGGCCAGATCAAGTCGGGCGCCCCGTGCCGCAGCGACCGTATTGCTAAGTACAACCAGCTCATCCGCATCGAGGACGAGCTCGAGGGCGGCGCGCGCTATGCCGGCAAGGCCGCGTTCTACAACATTCGCTAAACGGGCGAATTTGGCGAGGGGGAGGCTGACTCGGTTCCTCCTCGCCTTGGCTGGATGCCGCAAAGCACTATGGGCGCTGGGCCATACGGCTCAGCGCCTTTTTTATGTCGAGCAAAGGCTGACGAAGGCGGTGCGGGCGCTCGTGCTATAACTAAAGGACTTAGCGCAAACAAACCTCAACCGCACAAGGCGCACATGGATCAGATTTACGACAACAGGTACTATTCCGCCGGTTCGCGTGAGCCGTCGTCTCGTCGTGCGCGTACCGCACAGCTTGGCGGGTCTGGTTATGCTGGTGCTGCCCGTCCCACGCATCGCACGGCAGGCACTTCGAACTCCCATGCTCAAATGAATACGTCGACGGACCGCCCGCCACGTTCGGCGCGCCCGACGCATGCTCAGCGCCCCTCGGCTCAAACGCACGACAAGCCGCGCCGTCCCTCAAGTCGTCTTTCCGGCTCGGACTTTATGCACTACGCCAACGACAACGCAGCGGTCAAGGCGATTTACGACTTTACTCACGGTCCTCAGCGAGGGCTATTCATCGGCATTGTCGTTGCTCTGGTGCTCGTGAGCCTGTATTTCCCCGTGCGCGATCTGTACGTGGCAAAGCGCTCGAGCGATATCTTGGCCAAGCAGGTCGAGATTCGTCAGCAATACAATGATGAGCTGCAAAAAAGCGTCGACAAGCTGCTCTCGGAGGAGGGTATCAAGGACGCGGCATCCGAGGACTTGGGCCTGGTGATGCCCGGCGAGAAGAGGATTGAAGTGCAGGGCCTGGACGACGATTCGGATTCGTCTTCGAGCAAGAAGTCGTCGAACGCCAAGAAGGCCAGCGAAGTTGCCAAGGAAATCGAAGAAGTCGGTAAGGACGCCCCGTGGTATATCCAGGCGCTCGACATGCTGTTTGGGTTTAACGGTGTCGAGGGCCAGACGGTCGTGTCCAACGGCGAGTAGCGCCCGGAGGGGAACCCGCAATGGCAGATTGCAAACGATATAAGGTGGCGGCGATCGATCTGGGAACGGTGTCGTCGCGACTGGTGTTGGCCCAGGTCGAGGGCGGGGCGATCGTGGGATCGTCCAAGCATACCGAGATTACCGACCTGGGCGAGGGTGTGGACGCGACGGGTCGCTTTTGCGAGGCGGCTGTCGAGCGTGTGCTCGCTGCGTGTCGCATGTTTGTGGATGAGGCCCGTGCCTTTGGGGCCGCGTGCATCTGCACCACGTGCACGAGCGCCGCGCGCGATGCGTCCAATGCCGCGCTGCTGCTGGACGGCCTGCGCGATCTGGGGCTTGAGCCACAGGTGATTCCGGGCGAGGTCGAGGCGCGCCTGACGTTTTTTGGCGTGGCGCACGACTTTGCCGGCGAGCGCATCATTGTTGCCGATTCGGGTGGCGGATCCACGGAGCTCGCGACGGGCGTCTATGCGCCGGAGCGTGGGGTCTTTGCGCTGGAGGGCACGCGTTCGCTGGACATCGGTTGTCGCCGCGTGACGGAGCGGTTCTTCTCGGCGCTGCCGCCTGCGGACGGCGAGCTTGCTGCCGCTGCCGCGTGGGCAGGTGAGCAGTTCGCCGCCTATTTTGAAGGCCTGCCCAGCGACTTTGAGCGCGCCGAACGCTTGGTCGCAGTGGGCGGCACGGTGACTACGCTGGTGGCTCTGATCCACGAGCTGGAGCCGTACGATTCGAGCTTTGTGCACCTGCGCGAGCTTTCGCTGGATCAGGTTTCGGCCGCTATTGAGCGCATGTCTGCGCTGGATGTCGCAGGCATTGCCGCGTTGCCAGGCGTGCAGCCCAAACGCGCGGGCGTGATCTTGGCTGGCGCCGTGGTGATCCGCGAGCTCATGCGCGCTGGCGGCTACAAGACGCTCACTGTAAGCGAGAACAGCCTACTTGCCGGCATGGTCGCCACCATCAACGAGGCTCTCGACGGCGCCGCCCCCACCATCGCCTGGACCCCGAGCCTGAGCGCTCTTTAACCGTCTCCCTTTGAATTGCGGTGAAATAGTTCCTAAATGGGCCGGTAAACGGTATAAACAGGATCTATTCCACCGCAACTTCTAAGGGGCCGAAGCAGTCTTTTTAGCTCGTCCTAAATTAGCTGACTTTCTGAAGCGCGGGGCGGTGGGACGTCTGCGTATTTGCTGCGCAAATCCGCACCGGCTTCGGACGCCTGCCGGCGCCCTCGCCGGCTCGCTGCGGACGCTGCGCGTCCGCTTGACGCTCGCCCCTTCGCGGGTTCGAGCCCCACCGGCGTCCAAAAGAAACGAGCCCGCATCCCTTGGGGACACGGGCTCGAAAGCTCCATATGGTAGGGGCGGTGGGACTCGAACCCACAATCCTTGCGGCGAGAGATTTTAAGTCTCCTGCGTATGCCAATTCCGCCACGCCCCCGTAAGACTAGAAGTCTAGCACAAGCCGTCCGTTACGCGTTGACAGCCATCGAGTGCCGGCCCGACTTCTCCAGGAACTCCTGGAACTTGGCTTCGTCGCCCTTGTTCTTGTACTGCAGAGCCAGCAGGTATTCCAGGCGGCAGCTCTTGACCTTGTCGTCACCGGCCTCCTTGAGCATGCGCTCCAGCTCGGGAATGTCGTTGTGGCGCTTGAGGATCATCGTGTCGTACATCAGTTGGCATTCGTGTGCGACTGCCTCGGCCTGGCCGCCCTCAAAGCCTTTGATCTCGTGCAGCAGCTCCTTGGACTTTTTGCGGTCCTCCTGGCCAACGTAGTAGTTAAAGGCCTTAATGACCAGGTCGACGCGCTGCATTTTGGGCAGGTTGAGCCCCAGCAGCAAATCGAACATCTCGTCGGCGCGCTTGTGGTCCTCGCGCAGCAGATAGGAGTTCAGGCGCAGGTAGTCGCGGTTATAGCGCGGGTACAGCATGCTGGTGAGTTTGGCGTCGAGCAGGCGATCGAACTCGTCCCACTGCTTGGCGGCCATAAGCTGCTGCAGGCGCTTAAACGTGGTGCGTTTTTTGACGCTAAAGAATACCGACACGGCGATACAGATGATAACGACGGTGGTCCAGAGGGTGCGGGAATCGGGCATTTCAGAGTCCTTAGTCGCTCGTAAAGCGAGCGGTATGACAACACGTACTAGATGTATTATACGCAGCGTGCTAGCAAACTGGCATAAAAGTGCATCGAGGCCGAGTGCCATCGCTCGCTGCGGTACACTTACCTAAAGTAAACCATGAAGGGAGACATTACCTATGAAGAAGATCGTTTTGGCTTGCGGTGCTGGCGCTGCTACTTCCACGCTCGTTGCCCAGAAGGTCGCCACCATGCTCGACGCCAACGGTTATGCCGGCAAGTATGAGATCGTGCAGTGCGCCATCTCCGAGGCCAAGGACGCTTGCGACGAGGGCGCCGACCTGCTGATCGCCACCACCGTTGCCCCCGAGGGCCTCACCTGCCCGTACGTGAGTGGCGTGCCCTTCATGACCGGCATGAACCGCGTCGCTGCCGAGAAGGCCGTCCTCGACGTCATGGCTCAGTAGGCGCTACCTGTATGAATGAACAGAACGCCAGTCCGGTCGAGCTCTTTGGCATGCACGTTGCCCATGCGGGCATCAACGCTACCGATCCGGCAGACGCCCTGGAGATCGCGGAGCTGTTCTCGACGATGATGGGCCTGCCCGTTATCGAGACCCCGGTTTCGTACTTTAACGATTCGCTGGTCGAGGTCATGAAGCAGAATGGTCGTGGCACCAAGGGCCACATCGGCTTTGCCGTCAACGACATCGATGCGGCCGAGAAGTGGTTTGCCGAGCGTGGGCTCGAGGTCAACGAGGAGTCGCGCGTGCTGCTGCCCGACGGCGGCACCAAGCTCGTGTACTTTAAGCGCGAGTTCGCCGGCTTCGCCGTGCACCTGTGCCGAGAGTAGCGCACAAGCTGCCATAGCTAGCAAAAAGGGATAGGGCCGCATGGCCTTATCCCTTTATTTATGCCGAGGGGCTTTCTATCGTGGCAGGCGAATCGTAAAGCGGCTGCCGACGCCCTCGACTGAGGTCACACCGATGACGCCGCCGTGGCTGTCGACGATCCATTTGGCAATGGCAAGCCCCAGACCCGAGCCCTGCGCGCCGGCATCGCGCGCGTTGTCGGCGCGGTAGAACCGTTCGAACGCGTGAGCTGCGGATTCCTGGTTCATGCCGATGCCCTCGTCCTCAACACTTATGTCGATCGTGCCCGCGCCCGCATCCGGCGTCACGCCAAACGAGATGGATGTGCCCGCGTCCGAATACTTGGCGGCGTTCTGCACGATCACGCGCAGAGCCTGCTTCACGAGCGCCACGTCAACGGGCGCGTCGCAGCGCGGGTCGCTGGTAAGTGCGGCATCGTACGCCAGTCGATATGTGTGCGCGGCATCGATCATCTGCGATTCCTCGCATACCTCGCCGACCAGTGCGGCCAGGTTAGTATCCGCACGCCGCAGGACCGTGCGCCCGGCATCGCCGCGCGCCAAAAACAGCAGCTGCTCCACGAGCTCCTGCATATGCTCGCTTTCGGCCTTGAGCGAGGCAATGGACTCTGCCAGCACGTCCGGGTCGTCTTTGCCCCAGCGGTCGAGCATGTTCACGTAGCCCTGAATCACCGCGATGGGCGTGCGCAGCTCGTGGCTTGCATCGTTGACAAAGCGCATCTGCTGCAGCTTGGCCTCTTGCATCTGGCGCAGCAGGCGGTTGAGCGCGACCTCGATGCTTGCCAGGTCGGCGTCGCCGGTGGTGACGCTCGGCGAATCGACGCTTGCGCGCTCGATGGCCTGCTCCAGTGTTTCCATCTTGCCGCCGGAGAGCTGCATGCGGCCGAGCTCGTCCACGCGCAAGGCCAGGTCGTTGAGCGGCGCCATAGTGCGGCGTACGCGGCGGGCACCGCCGAGCATGTTGAGCACGCTGATGACCTGCCAACCCACAACGACAAGGTAGAGAGGCCATAGCGTGACGAGGTCCTGCGCGAGGGGGAAGGTCTTGGCGGTACGCGCAAGCTCGACGGTATAGGTGAGCGTTGCCAGGTCCCAGCCGCGCGCGGGCGTCAGCGACATGCCGTGAACGGTGGCGCCGGGAATCCAGCCTGCGGTAAACGCGCCGTTGGGCAGCGTCTGGTTGTATCCATAGACGAGGATCGCCGCCGCAATCACCATCAGCAGCAGATCGAGCCAGACGTAGCTCATCAGGCGGCGCCACATATAGCCCCAGTTGATGGCGCGGGCGATGGAGGTGACGCGCTTGGCCTCGGCGTTACGCACGGCAGACATAGCCCACCCCGCGCACGGTCTGGATGATGCGGGCGCTGCCAGCGTCCTCGATCTTGGCGCGCAGGTGCGCGATGTGCACGTCGACGTTGTTGGTGTCGCCCACGTATTCGTAGCCCAGCGCCTCGTGCGCGATGCGCTCGCGCGTGAGCACGGTCTCGGCATGCGCCATAAGCAGGGCGAGGACGTCGAACTCGCGAGCCGTCAGCACGATGGGCGAGCCGCCGACCGTGACTTCGCGGCGGTCGGGATCGAGCGCGACCGAGCCCACGGTAAGCGCGGCGGGGGAGGGCGTGGCAGCAGCCTGGGCCGTGTCGGTTGCCGGGGACATTGTGGCGATACCGGCGGCCGTGCTGCTCGCTACGCCAGCCCCGGCGCCGGCGCCGCCAACACCCGAAGCCGCCCGCACGGCCTCCGAGCGCTTTAGCGCCACGCGGATCCGTGCGAACAGCTCCTCAATCGCAAACGGCTTGGTCAGATAGTCATCGGCGCCGGCGTCGAGCCCGGCCACCTTGTCCATCACGGCATCGCGCGCGGTGACCATGATCACTGGCACATCCTTGTGCTTGCGGACGCGTCGCAGCACCTCCATGCCGTTGAGCTGCGGCAGCAGTACGTCGAGCAGAATCAGATCGTAGTCGCGCTCCAGCGCCAGGTCCACGGCGGTGCGGCCGTCGGCGGCGTGCTCCACCTGGTAGCCCTCGTGCTCCAGCTCGAGCGTCACAAAGCGGGCGATTTTCTCCTCGTCCTCTACGATCAGGATTCGTGCCATACGTGCCCCCGTCTGCGATTATTTGTCGTCGTTCAGATTTTGCTTGATGTCGTCCGCGGCGTCGGCGGCGTGATTCATAAGGTTGTTGATGCTGCCGGGCACGTCGCCGTCGCTATCGATGCGGTAGCGCATGCCAAAGAACAGGCCAAGCAGCATCAGCCATATCGTGGCACCCCAGGCAAACAGGGCGACGATGGGGATCAGGATGGGGATGTTGAGGATGATGGCGTCGCGGCGCGTGGCGATAAACTTGGTGTCCAGGCTCAGACGGAAGAGCTTTTTGAGGTACTCCCACACGCTGTCCATCTTTTTGGAGAAGTCGGTCTTTTCGCTCGACTTTTCGTAGGCGGCCTGCGCGGCGACCATTTCGGCCGAGGGCTCGTCGACCGGCGCGGACTCGGTGGCGGCGTGCGCCGACGTGGTCTGGGTCTTGCCCTGCGACTCGAGCCAAATGATGGCATCTAGGACGTTGCCGTCGGCGGCGTCGAGCGCCGCCTTGGCATCGGTGTAACTCACGTTGCACTTGGTGCGGATGGTTTCAACTTTTTCGAGGTCGTCCATGACCTGTCCTTTCGTTCGATGGGCGCAACGCCGGGCGATCTGCCCGGGCGCGAGCGTTGCGTTCGGCGGCCTGCGTTGCGCGGCGCCGCCCCGCCCTTGGTCGAACTCTATAGTGCAGGTTATAGATTAAGCGATTCTTGAGCCAAGATTAATGTTGGATGAGTTTTTGGGTGTGCGGGGGCGGGCGGGGGTGGAAAAGACCGGGTTTTGCGAGGTGTGGAGGCGTCGGCGGACGGGTCTTTGGGACGGCCGCCGACGAGGTCTAATACTTTTCCGAGAAGTGAACGAGCTAAATCGGACCCCCGAAGCATCGATACTTTGAGCGCGCCGTTTCCTGCGGTTTTGATGCCAGAATCCTGCGTTTATGCCGTCGAAAAATGCGGATGCTCCAGGGGCCGAAAAACAGACGTTCACTTCGCGGGAAAAGTATTAGACCTCGGCAGCGGAGGGCGGTGACCTAACGGCAAGCCGGCGGCAGAAATGGGAAAGCAAAGCGCGCCGATCAAGCGAAATCAAAATCGCGTTGCAAAAGTATGAAAATATCCTACAATTGCAACATGAAGTACTTTAGCAACATAACGGCGATAAGCGAGCTTTCCGAGAGCGAGGGCGTGTTCACCACAGCCCAAGCGGCTCGCATGGACATCTCTCGAGATGCGCTGGCACACTCATGCCGCGTGGGGCGTCTTGAACGGATATGCCACGGCGCCTACCGGATGTCTGGCACGCAGCGCCGAGACACCGACGAGCTCAACGCTCTTTGGAAGCTCACCAATCCCTCCCTTTGCGCGTGGGAGAGAAAGCGTCAGTGGGACGGCATCGCCGTAAGTGGCACGACTGCGGCGAACCTGCAGCAAATGGGCGATTTCTATCTGTCTCCCTATAGGATGACCGCGCCTACGCGCATCAATACAAGAAACGAATCCCTTTCTTTTGCAAAGCGCGAGATTGCTGAGCAGGATATCGTCTGGCTCGACGGCCTGCCGGTAACCAAACCCGAGCGCACACTTGTCGATCTATGCCTCGATTGCGAGGACCCCTCATTAATTATCGATGCCTATCACGACGCGCTTAAGCGAGGGCTCGATACGCAGCGGCTGAAAGATCTCGTAAAGGAGAACTCTAAAACCGCCAAACGGCGCGAGCTAATGATGCCTCTGCTGATGGTGCTGAACGACTAACGCGAAACGGAGGACATGGTGAAGTACAAGACGCCTGCCGCATTGGAGATGGCTGTTAGGAATGCCGCGAGGCAGTCGCCGATGGATACTAATCGGGCGATCGCTGGTTTCTACTTTCACCGTCTTTTGTGCCGCGTTTTTAAGGGAGACGACAGCCGCTTTGTGCTCAAGGGCGGGCAAAGCGTCCTGGCGCGAACGCTCGATGCGCGTGTTACAAGAGATATTGACTTGGTCGCTCAAGAGGAAAGTCTCGAGGAAGCTATTGCCGATCTGGTGCAGGCGGCCTCGATTGACCTAGACGATTTCGTTTCGTTTGTCTTTGATCGCGCGGAGCAAATTAAGGCAGAGGATGAGTATCGATGCGGTACGAAGGTGTGGTTTACTCCCTTTATGGGAACCAAGAAGCTACAACCAATTTCAATTGATTTGGTAGTTGATGAAGTGCGGGGACTTGAGCCTGAAATTCTTGCGCCGGCCGATCGTTTGGATATCGAGGGGCTCCCAGTTTGCGACTATCGGGTATGTCGAGTGGAGAGCGCCCTTGCAGACAAATTGCTCGCAATGATGGAACTGCATGACGGTCGAGCATCTTCGCGAATCAAGGACATCGTCGACATCTTGGTGTACGCGAAAACTTGCTCCGTCGATGGGGCAACGCTTGCTGAGAGAGTTGAGAAAGAAGCGGCCGCTCGCAAGATAGAAATGCCGAAAGAGTTCGTAGCGCCTCTTTGGTGGAAGCAAAATGGTTCTGCGCAGTACGCAAAGATGGCGAGGCAGGCGGGAGTGCTTGAACTCGCGGGGAATATTGCCGGGGCGGAAGAGGTCGTCAATCGGTTATATGCGCCATGCTTTGATCATTCGACGAATGTGTGCAAATGGAATCCTCAAACCATGAGATGGGAGTAGTCCAGATAACTAAGCCGGTGGCAGGAGTTGGTCCTGCCGCCGGCTTGGGGTGTTTCTGATGCTTCTGTTTTACTCGCAGGTCTGGTCGAGCGCTTCGACGACGGCCTTTTTTGCGGCTTCGAGGTTGCGCTGGGCTTGGGCGACAGCGGCCTCGGCTTGTTTCTTTGCCTTTACGACCTCGGCAAAGCGATTGATGGATTCGCTGTACTCGCGCGTGCGCGGGTCAAGTGCCGGCGGAACTTCGATCTCAAACAGGTCGGAAGGTCG
>CABUBH010000046.1 GCA_902489775.1 uncultured Collinsella sp. | reverse complement strand
TCCCCGAGTCCGAGCAGTTCGCCAACCGCCTGCGCAAGAATGCCCGCCTGCGCCGCAAGTGGGCCAAGCGCGAGGGCGTGAGCTGCTACCGCGTCTACGATGCCGACCTGCCCGATTACTCTGCCGCCATCGACCTGTACGAGGGCTGCCCGCAGACGCAGGGACGCTGGCTCGTCATCGCCGAATACGCTGCGCCCAAGACGATTGACCCCGCGCTGGCTCAGGCCCGCATGCTCGACATCTTGGCCATCGCGCCGCGTATCCTGGATGTCCCGGCCGAGCATGTGCACGCCAAGGCCCGCATGCGCTCGCGCGGCGGCTCGCAGTACGGAAAGCAGGGCGCCGGCAAGGGCGGCTCGGGCGAGCGCGCCAACATCGCGCGCCGCCGTCTGCCGCTCATCGAGGAGGGCGGCCTTACCTTTGCCGTCAACTTTGACGACTACCTGGACGTCGGCATCTTCCTGGATCACCGCGTCACCCGCAACCTGGTGCGCGAGCACGCCAAGCAGGCGCGCCGTTTCCTCAACCTGTTTGCCTACACCGGCACTGCCACCTGCTACGCGGCCGATGGCGGCGTCGAGGAGACCGTGACGGTCGACCTCTCGAACACTTACCTGGACTGGGCCGAGCGCAACATGCGCCAGAACGGCTTTGTGGGCCCGCAGCATCACTTTGTGCGCGACGACGTGCTCGCGTGGATTCGCGACCAGCGCCAGACACGCAACCGCTGGGACCTGATCTTTGTCGACCCGCCCACGTTCTCGAACTCGTCCAAGATGGGCCGCCGCACCTGGGATGTCCAGCGCGACCATGTTGAGCTGCTGGCCGGCGTGTCGCGCCTGCTCGCGCAGGGCGGCCATGCCATCTTTAGTTGCAACCTGCGCGGCTTCCGTCCCGAGACGCGCAAGCTCGCGCGTGCGGGCGTGGTATTAGAGGACATTACGGCACAGACCATCCCCGAGGACTTCGCGCGCAACCAGAAGGTGCATCACTGCTATATCGTGCGCCGTCTGCCCATCGAGGACGCCATGGCCGAGGTCGGCTTTAGCGCCGAGGAAATCGCCGAGCGCGTCGAGGAGCTGCGCAACCCCGAGGCCCGCAAGCCTCGTGCGACAGCGCCTGGCCACGCGCACGCCGGCAACAACAAACCGCACGGCGACGGCAAGCCGCACGCCACCGGCAACCCCTCCCCCGCCGGCAAACCCAAAAAGAAGAAATTCTACGCCAGCAAGCCCAAGGGCAAATAAAAAAGTTGCGGTGGAATAGTTCCTGAAAAGGCCTGGTAGAGGCAAATACAGGAACTATTTCACCGCAACTCATATTGGGATGGTGGTTGGCGATCTAGCCTTGGGTGACCAGGCGATAGCCGATACCCACGTGCGTTTGGATATAGCGCGGATGCGCGGGGTCGGACTCGATCTTCTTGCGCAGCGTGCCCATAAAGACACGCAGGCTCGCCAGGTCGCTCTTAGTTGCCGTGCCCCAAATCTCGTGCAGGATAAACTGGTGCGTCAGCACTTTGTCGGCGTTATGCGCCAGCAGGCACAGGAGCTTGTACTCGATCGGCGTCAGATGCAGCTCCTCGCCATCCATCGTGGCGATGCCTGCATCAAAATCGATATGCAGCTCGCCGGTATCGAACGAGCCCTCGGAGGCAACACCGCCCGTTTGCGCATACGAAAGGCGCCTGAGTGTCGTACGAATGCGCGCGAGCAGCTCCTCGACCGAAAACGGCTTGGTCAGGTAGTCGTCGGCTCCGGCATCGAGCGCGCGGATCTTGTCCGCGTCCTCGCTGCGCGCCGAAACCACGATGATCGGCATGCCCGACCATGCGCGCACCGACTCCACCACCTTGACGCCGTCCATATCGGGCAGGCCCAGATCGAGTAGCACGATGCTCGGCGCCTGCGACGAGGCAGCGGCAATAGCGGCATGGGCGGTCTCCACGGCCATATGGCGCAAGCCGTGCGCCTCGAGCGCGGCAACGATAAGGTTGCGAACGGCGGGGTCGTCCTCAACGACCAAGATGAGCGGTTTTACGGCAGAGTTCGGCACAGCGTTACTCCTTATCAAACGAAACGTCGGCGACGGGAAGCTCAATCGTAAAGACCGAGCCGTGCGGGTCCGCCGCGGCAACCTCTATGCTACCGCCATGCGCCAATGCAATGGAGCGGCAGAGCGAAAGTCCCAGGCCCACGCTACGGTGGCTGTCGGCCAAACCGTGGTTGGCGGTGTAGAACGACTCAAAGATTCGCTCGCGGTCCTCGGGCGCAATGCCCGGGCCGTCATCGGCCACCGAGCACGCCACGCGTCCATCGTCGACGCCAATCGAAATCACGATATGCGAGCCTGCGGGCGTATAGGTGATGGCATTGTTCACCAGATTGACCACCAGCTGCACCATCAGGCGCGCATCGACGTTAACGAGCGCCGGCTCGTCGCACGGCACCACCTTAAGGTCGTGCTCGCGCACGGCCGGACTTACGTGGCGCAGCGCCTCCTCGACGATATCGTCCATAAGCTCGAGCGTAGTCGACAGATGCATGCCGCCACCCTCGAGTTTGGTGATGGCGAGCAGATTCTCGACGGTGGCGTTGAGCCACAGCGCATCCGAGCGAATGGATAGAAGCAGGCCGCGGCGCGTCTGGGCATCGAGCACCGCGGTGCCGGTCGAGCCCTGATCGAGCAGCACGTCGGCATTTCCCGAAATACTGGTAAGCGGCGTGCGCAGATCGTGCGAGATGGAGCGCAGCAGGTTGGCGCGCAGCTGTTCGTTTTTGGCGAGCACCGCCGCTTCTTCGCGGGCCTCCATGGCGCGGGCGCGATCGAGCGCCAGCTCGCCTTCGCTCACGATGGCATCGGCAAGTGTCCGTTCCTCATGTGTCAGCACGTCGGGCTCGGCAACGATAGCCAGCACGCCCACCACCGAGGCGGGGTCGCCCGAGCGCACGAAGCCGTCGCCTGTGCGAACCGTCAGGTAGATGCCATAAAACGCCGATCCGCCATAGGTGGCATCGAGCGGCGTACCCACATAGGCGGACGCCGAGAGCCGCGGCGGCATCTGCGGCGCCAGCTCGTGCACCGGGGCGGCATCGCCCACGGCCGTGTACGTCGCACGCGGCAGCAGGTCATCGCCCTCGGCGTCGGCGCTGTACCACACGACCGGACAGCCCGAAAGACGCGCCAGCTGCGTAGCCATGGCATGAACAATCTGCTGCTCGTCGGCGCAGCGCTGCAGCATGCGGTTGGTCTCGAGCACCATATGCGTGCGGCGGTCGCTGGCGGCAGCCTGTGCCAAGGCGCGGCGCAGGGCCAACGCAATCGAGCTCGACACGAGCGAGACCACGAACATGATGAAGAACATGCCGGGATAGCCGCGGTCGATAAGCGACAGCGAGTAGCGCGGGTCGACAAACAAGAAGTTGTAGAGCGCCACGGCGGCAGCCGAGCTCAGCAAGCAATACAGGCGACTCCAGGTAAAGAATGCGCACAGCTGAACGGCGAACACATAGACGATCATGATGCTCGGCGCGAGACCCGGATGGTCGAGCAACGCGCCCACAATCGTCGCCGCAACCAGCAGCCCCGCCGATACGCAGGCGTCATACAGAGGAGTGCGGCGCGTCAACGTTGTGCGCCGCCACCAAAAGCTATCGGCAATATCGCCGTCCGTACGGACGTCCATCAGCGCCCCGCTCCTCTCTCAAAAACAAAAACCACCACAAAGGGGACAGGCACCTTTGTGGTGGTTTCCCCTTGTGGTGGTTCTAAGTGTAAAGCCTTCTACGACCGGCGGTCGCTAGACAAACAGCACGTGCGCGAGCAGGGCACACACGCACACCGCGACAAACACCAGTGCCACGACCGAAATCACACGATCGGCCATGTCCATGTTGGCACGATTCGTAAAGAACCGATCTTCGGCGGCGTCGACGCGCGCCTCACGCACCATTTCGACCACCGCCTCACGGCCATCGTGCGCCTTTGTATCCATGTTTTCCTCCCCGGCCTCATGCTTATCCATCAAAATGTAGCCACCGGCGTCTACGGGCGCTCGTTGGGAGCCAGGCGCTGCATCTTATTCACGGCCTTGAACTTGGTGAACAGCGGCACGTACTCAAAGCTCACGTTGGAGTTCTCCAGGCCGTACCAACGCGCGGGCGTGCCGGCGGCGCGGCGGATGATGTACTTGAGCGTGATGGCCGTGCGCTCGCTGGGCTCCACGTCGCTTTCGGGCGCCAGAAGCTTACGGATCAGGACGAACTTGAACGTACCGATGTTACCCGGATCCTTGTAGACCGAGTAGTCATGCGTCTGCGGAGGCAGCTCGCCGGTGGCAGCCAGGTCCTGAACAACCTGACGCAGGTAGGCATTGACGCGCTGGTTGATCTTGTAGCCCAGGTAAAGATGCACGCGGAACACGTAGTCGGTGCCGAACGTCTCGACCGAATAGGCAAAGGTGTGCGGTTCGTCCATGGTCTCGACGTTCACAAACCACCAGGCGTGGGCACGCTTGGGATGCTTGTCCAAGATCGAGTAGACGATATCGCGGTCGATGTAGTCGGTATGGGTGTCCTTGGTCAGGTACACGACGTTGTCGCTCATGCGCTCGTAACGGTCGTCGTCGCGCAGGCGCTTGAGCTGCGGCAGGTAGCTGCGCAGCGGCAGCAGCGTAAACTGGCGCTGCTCGACCGCCGTGCCGTTGTACCAGCACACCATAATGCCCATGATGAGTGCAGCCATGAGGATGGTGAAGTAGCCGCCGTGGAAGAACTTGGTGAGCGAGCTCACGAAGAAGAAGCCTTCGAGCAAAAGGAAGAAGGCCGCGAAGATCCACGGAGCAACCTTGAGCTTGCGCTCCTCGTGCAGGTAGAAGAAGAGCAGCAGCGTGGTGCACATCATAGTCAGCGTAATGGCAAGGCCGTAGGCGGCTTCCATATGCGCCGAGTTCTGGAACAGCAGCACCACGATGACGCAGCCCACGAGCATGACGTTGTTGACCATGGGGATGTAGAGCTGGCCCTTGGTCTCGGCAGGGTAGAAGACCTGCATGTGCGGCATAAGGTCCAGACGGCTGGCCTCGGACACCAGCGAGAATGCGCCGGTGATGAGCGCCTGCGAGGCGATGATGGCCGCAACGGTGGAAAGGCCGACGGCAAACGGGCGCAGGCCCGGGGCGAGCATCTGGTAGAACGGGTTGAGGTCGGCAATGCCCATGAGCTCGGGGTTGGCAGCGTTGTTCATAAGCCAAGCGCCCTGGCCCATATAGGAAAGCAGCAGGCAGCACTTAACGAACGGCCAGGTGGCGTAGATGTTGCCGCGGCCGACGTGGCCCATGTCGGAGTAGAGTGCCTCGGCACCGGTGGTGGCGAGGAAGCAGCTGCCCAGAATCATGATACCCGCGTGGTTGTTGGGGCTCAGCAAAAAGGCGATGCCACGCACCGGGTTGAGGCACAGCAGCACGGCGGGGTGCTGGAAGACAAAAAACAGACCCGTGCCGCCCAGGAACAGGAACCACAGCGTCATGATGGGGCCAAAGGCGTGACCGATCTTGGCCGTACCGATGCGTTGCACCAAAAAGAGCGCGATGATGATGGCGAGCGTAATGGCGACGACGCGGCCCTGGTCATCGCCCAGCACGGCATGGACCGCCGGGATGGTGCGCAGGCCCTCGATGGCCGTGGTAACGGTAACGGCCGGCGTCAGGATGCCGTCGGCGAGCAGCGCGGCGCCACCCAGCATGGCGGGGATGATAAGCCACTTGCCACAGCGCTTGACCAGGCTGTACAGGGCAAAGATGCCGCCCTCACCATGGTTATCGGCGCGCAGCGAGATGAGCACATACTTGATGGTGGTCAGCAGCGTGACCGTCCACACGACAAGGGAGAGCGCGCCAAGCACGAACTCCTCCGTCACGCTTCCGATGCCGCCGTTGCCGGCAACGAGCGCCTTGGTTACATACATAGGGCTGGTGCCGATATCGCCGTACACCACGCCCAGCGTGACGAGCATCGCCGAGATGCTCACAGGAATCGCAGCGTGCGAGGCTGCCTCCTTGGCCTTCTGTTCCATAAGCCGGTTTCCTCCCAACTTTAATGTTCGAAGGAATTATAGGTAATCGGCCTATGTTTGAATGGTACTGTTTTCCCAGCTAGATAAACATTTATACGGCCTTTAGGCCACCGCGACGATATGGAATGTGACAAAGGGACTGTCCCCTTGTCACATTCGTCATTTTCCAAGCCAGTTTTTGAACCACCACTCCATGGAGCGGCTCATCTCGGCCATAAAGGGACTCGTGTGCTTGCGGGTATAGATGTCCACGACGCGCTCCCCCGCCTCGCGGGCATGCGGACGGAACATCGCGTCCATCTCGGCCACCTGCGCATCCATAGTCGCGGCATCCGCACGGCAGTAGCGCTCCTCGTGCACCAGGTTCACCACGGGATGCGCAATGGCCGGACGCTCCTTACGGGGCGTGCCGATGATGAGCATCGACAGCGGCATGGTATAGGGCGGCAGATCGAGCAGCTCGGCAACTTCCTCGGCATTCTCGACGATATCACCGATGTAGCAGCTTCCCAGCCCTAGGGCCTCGGCGGCAACCACGGCGTTTTGCGCGGCGATCACGGCGTCTTGGGCCGCGATGGCAAAGTCGCCCAAACCCGGCGCGCGGCGGGGTGCCTTGCCCGTGCGCTCGACAAACTCGGGCTCAAAGCAGCCCACGTGCTCAAACAGATCGATCCACTTGGCATAATCGACCACAAATATGAGTGCCCAGGGCGCCTTGGCAATCATGGGCTGGTGGTCGCACAGGTCGGCCAGGCGGTCGAGCGTAGCCTGCTCGCGGATGCTCACGATGGAATACATCATCATGGCGCCCGCCGACGGCGCACGGCTCGCCGCATGCAGAATCGCCGCCCGCTGCTCGTCGGTCACCGCCACGGGGCGGTCGTCGTCATCACGCGCGAAGGCACGCGTGGACGAGCGGTGCTCCAAGATGTCCAGCACCGCGTTACCCGTGGTCTCGACCGGATAACCGCCGGCGTCCACGACCGCAGCTCCGCCGCAGCACTCGGCACCCGTCATACAAACCTGCTCGCCCATAGCTCTATCCTCGCCAATTCTTTAAGAAGCCTTTACGTTTCCGTGTAATTCCCGTCCATTATCGCGCAGGTCGCCACTACATTGCGCCACACCGCCGCACATGCGCGTTAATATGGCTGCTTGTTGTGCGCAGCCCGCAAATGCAGTGCATATTTAGGTAACAATCGGGTAAACCCCCGCTTTCGTAGGTTTTAAGTTTGTGAGGAGTCTCAGCATGTTCGCTGCCGCCATCTCGCTCGTCGGTCTTGCGGCGACCGTCTACCTTGTTTTGCGCGAGGCCAAGGCCATTCGCGCTCAGTCGGGCACCGTCACCAAGGGCGCCTTCGCCTGGAGCGTCGCCTTTGGCCTGTTCCAGCTCTTTTTAACCGTCTGGGGCGCTATTGGCCTCGTCGCGCAGAACGAGCCGCTCGCCTTCGTGATGCTCATCCTGACCAACGCCATCCTCACCGGCTGCGCTTGGGCCAGCATCGCCCGCGACCGCATCGCCCCGCGCGTCTTTGCGTTCGCCGGGCCCGACGCCCCCGCCCCCACCGGCAAGCTCGCCCGCCTGCGCGGAGCCTTTGTGGGTAAACCGCTCGTCGCCGCCGTCTTGTGCCTGCTGCTCGCCGGCGTCTTTGCGCTGCTGGGCATGGAGGTCTCGTCCAACCACGACTTTACCTGGGTCTACCCCCTGTGCATCCTGCTCGAGTGGGCCATCATCACCACGCTCATGGTCGGCCTGTTCTTCCTGTTCCAGCGCCACGGCGCAGCTCCCGCGGTCCTGGCCTTTGCCCTCTTTGTCCTGGGCATTGCCGAGTTCTTCGTCATCACGTTTAAATCCATGCCCATCCAGCCGGGCGACCTTTCGGCCATCTCCACCGCCGCTGCGGTCGCCGGCACCGGCTACACCTTCTCGATCTCGCTGTTCTGTGTGCTGTCCATGGGCTTTACCGCCATCGCCATGCTGCTGTGCGAGTACGCCGGCCTGGTGGCACCGCACCGTCAGAAGGGCGCCGCCAACGCCAAGCGCATGCTGCTCACCAACCTGCTCGTAGCGGTGCTGTGCCTGGGCGGCGCGACCGCACACGTCACGCTCATCGACTACTACAACACCCTCGGCATCACCGTCTACACCTGGCGCCCGCTCGAGAGCTACTGGCGCGAGGGCTACCTGCCCGCTTTCATTAGCGCAGCGCAGTCCATTAAGCCGCCCAAACCCGCCGACTACTCCGTCGACGATGCCAAGGCCACGCTCAAAAAGTACGCCAAGGCCTACGACAAGTCCGACGCCGCCAAGAGTGACGAGCGCACCGCCGCAAAGGAGCAGTTCGACAGCGAGAAGCCCACGGTCATCGCCATCATGAACGAGACCTTCTCGGATCTTTCGATCTACCAGAACATGCGCGCCGGCTACGAGGGCCCGCAGTACTTTAAGAACCTGTCCAACTGCCTCAGCCGCGGTAAGCTCTACGTGAGTGCCTACGGCGGCGGCACCGCCAATACCGAGTTTGAGTTTATGACCGGCAACTCCATGGCCAACCTGGGCTCGGGCGTGTATCCGTACACCATCTACAACATGGAGACGACCGGGAACCTGGCAGAGCAGTTCAAGTCGCTCGGATATTCCACCACGGCCATGCACCCCAACCACGCAACCAACTGGAACCGCGAGAACGTGTACAAGGACTTTGGCTTTGACCAGTTCCTGTCTATCAACGACTTCCAGGGAGCCGACACCCTGCGCGGTATGGTGACCGACCAGGCGACCTACGACAAGATTCTTGAGCTGCTCGACCAGAACGCCGATCCGCAGTTTATCTTCGACGTGACCATGCAGAACCACTCGGGCTACGACACGGGCCTGCTGCCGGTCGACAAGCAGATGCACCTGAACATCGACACGACCGACCTGGACACCAAGACCGTCGAGGACGGCACGCTCTCCGATGTCGACGAGTATGTCTCGTGCATCGAGCAGTCCGACCAGGCGCTTCGCTACTTCCTCAACGCCTTGAGCAAACTCGACCGCAAGGTGGTCGTGGTGTTCTGGGGCGATCACCAGCCGTTCTTCCCGTCCAAGTTCAACGACAAGTGGTTTACCGGCGAGGACGACGCCACGCATCAAGAGCGCCTGTGGCAGACTGACTACATCATCTGGGCCAACTACGACGTTGCCGGCTGCGACCAGACGAGTGAGGTCGACGACCTGTCCACCAACTACCTGTCCACGCAACTCATGCAGCTGATCGGCGCACCCCTCTCCGACTACCAGAAGGCGCACATGACGCTGCGCGAGTCGCTGCCTGCTATCAACTCCGTGGGCTACGAGGACGCCAGCCTGCGCTGGGCACTCTCCTCCAACGTCACCGGTGACGACGCCGCCGCAGCAGCCGCCACCAAGGCGCGCGAGGATTACGCCAAGATGCAATACTACGAGATGTTCCGCGACGGCAAGAACGTCTATACGGAGCACTTCCAGACCGAGGCCAACGAGACCGACCCCAACTTGGCACCGGGTACGACCAAGATCAAATAGCGACTAGCTGCGAGTTCATAACTGAAACGTCTGTCCGGGCGGAGGCATATAAGGTTCCCTGCTCGGACAGTCCTGCGCAAGACGGAGGCCACATTAAGTGGCCTTCTTTGTTTGCGGAAAGTGTGTCCCGGAATTCTTGTCTGGAATGGGATGCAGTTTCCGCTTGGGACCCGATTGGGAAAGTGTGTCCCACTATTCAGCTGGATTCCGGGATATATTTTCCGGTTGAGGCTCGTTGGGAAAGTGCGTCCCACTTTGGGGGCTGATTCTGGGACGTGGTTTCCGGTTGGCTCTCATTGGGAAAGTTCATCCCATTTCTCGGCCTAATTATGGGACGCAGTTTCCCGTTGAGGACCCTTTGGGAAAGTGCGTCCCGGTCTGGGCGCTCAAACTGGGATGGATTTTCCGGATGAGGGCTTGACGGAAAATGTGTCCCGTTCCGGGCGCTAATTGTGGGATGCGGTTTCCGCTTGCGGAGTCTCCACTCAACAGAAAACCCGGGTGGCCTGTTTTTTGGCTACCCGGGTTTTTGGGTTGTCGATATGTTCGACTGGCTACTAGTGGGTCTTGCGGCGCTTGATCAGCATGATGAGGGCTATCACTACGAGCGTTGCTCCCGCTGCTGCTGCGGTGGCGACTAGGGCGAATGTTTGGTCGCCGGTGTTTGCGAGGTCCTGCGCTGTGGTCGTAGTCTTGACCTTGGTGTCGGTCTTAGCTCCGTTGTCGGACTTGGGCTTGTCCGGGTTCGTCGGGGTCTCAGGAGTCTCGGGGTCCTTTGAGCCTTCGGAGTCGGTGGGGCCGGCGGTGTTTACCAGCGTATGGTCCAGGAACTTCTTGGCGCCCGCACTTGCCTGTGAGAACAGGCGGCGCGTGCGGATCGGGGTGGCGTTCACCGTTGTGGGCGCCGTCTCCTCGGCCTCGATATTCACGAGCGTCGTGCCGGTGTCGAGGCCCACGTCGTTGTATCCCACGTGGCAGTAATACTGCGCACCGTCATCGTCTGCGATCAGGTCAATCTCGAGCTTTGAGGCCGTTCCAGCCGCGAGGTTGCCATCGGCACCCACGAGCTTAAACTCTGTCTCGCCGCGGCCCTTGCGGTACCACATATAGGTCGGTGCCAGCCCTGTTTCGCTATCGTCGGCACCGAGTTGCTTCACATGGCCAATCGCCGAGAGCGTCAGGTGGCTTCCCGCCGTGCGCTCAACCGAAGAGTCGTATCCAAGATCCGACCCCTCCGCAGCATCCGCCGCAGGTCCGCTCACGGTCATCGTCATGCCATCGGGCATGGTCTTGACCGTGATGATTGCCGAGCGAATACCTGTTTCGGTCGTGGATCCATTCTTAACGGCGGCGATGGCGAATCGATACTCCGTATTGGGCTGCAGCCCATCCCACTTGAGCGAGGTCTGCGTGTTGTCGGCAATCTTCCAGCTATTGACGACCGCATCCGCCGCATTGCTCTGCAGCATGCCCACGCCGTAGCTAAAGCCACTCTTGTTTGCGAGTACATCGTCCCAGCCAAACGTAACGCTGGTCGAATCGACGGCGTTTGCCGTAAAGCCCGTCACGGCCGGTGCCTCGGGCATCTCGACATCCTTGACGTCATAGCCCACGATCCAAAGCTGATCGGTGTCCTTGGTGCCGAGTTTGTCGCCCGAGCCGTCCTCGAACTTGTTGATATCCACCGCGTTGACGCCCAGACGCCACACAAAACCGTACTTGCCCTGCGCGGCCTCGGGCAGGTTGTCGACGGTGCCGCCGTATTCGGTCGATTCACTCGAGGAGTTACCCGTAGTAAAGCCGGCGTTGGCACCAAAGCACAGGCCGCCAAACAACTCGTGCTTTGCGAGCTTCGCGCCCATGACAACGCTGCCGTTCAGCGTCAAGCCGAGCTCGAGCTCCTGCTCCTTGCCCTCCTCGACTTCGATGGTCTGCTCAATGCTCGCCCCCGACTGCGCGGCGGCGCCGTTAAACCCATCGTGCGTGTAGGCGCGCGTTACGCCAGGCTTGCCCAGGCCAAAGGAATCCCCAACGGGAGTCTCGCCGTTGAGCGTCGTTTGATAGGTTCCGGGTTCTCCCGACCGGTTGGTCAAAAAGTAGCTGAGCGGCGTCATATTGTGCTGTTTGGCAATGCGGTCATAGGCCTCGACATTAACGACCGAGGTCTGCGCGCCGAGCGACACGGGCGCCGCCATCACGCCCTTGCCACCAGTTTCCTCATTTTCGATCTCATACTCGTAATAGACCATCGGAATCGTGTAGAGCACGGCCTTGTCACCCTCGCCGGCATGCGACTCATAGCTTACGCTTGCGCTGACCGTGCGCTCGCTCTGGTAGTCATAGCATCCCTCGGCGGCAAAATCGACTGAAGCATTCATCGCGACCAGGGGCGGACCGGTCTGCACCTCGACGGCAACGCCCAACTCGGCGCCAATGGTATAGCCCTGGGATGTCCCCGTGCCCTTTTCCTCTCCGTATGACGTGCCGCCCAACACCAGATAGCCGTATGCCTGCTCCAGATCCTCAACATAGGGCGCATCCTGCAGCACGGCAAGCACGCGCGGGTTGGTATAGACCTTGTAGCGGTCCTTGTACGTGATCTTGACGCTGTCGTTGTCGACATCGGGCAGCGCGAGCGAGATAAATGTGCCGTAGGTAGTGCCGCGACGGTTGCTCTCGCTAATCACCTGCTCCTCGCCGCGGCGCACCTTTCCGTTCTCGTCGAGCGAAAAATGCGAGGCGGTCATCCAATAGTAGTCATCGTTCTTGCGCAGGTCCTCGTCGCGGTGCTTGCCCACCACGGCGATAAAGCTCTCGTTATAGCGGTCCGAACCCGAGACGCTGCCCGCCTTGACGTCGCTGATCCACACCTGCTCTATACCCTTGTGGTCATGCTTGTTGCTGCTGTTGTATTGCTGACCGCTCATGCTCATGGTTCCGACCATGGACCCCAAGCCCTGAGCCCCGCTCTGTGCCGTGTTGCAGGCAAAGTCGCGGAACACATCGCCGCCCACGAGCACCTCGTCGACCGCCAGCTGCTCGGACAGGCCGTCAAGGTTGGCAGTGGCAAGGGCAATAGGCGCCAAGGTGCACGGATAGCGCTTATCCTGAGCGCTATCCTTCCATGCGCTGTTGGGCACATGCATCAGCCCATAGGAGGCGAGGAGCCCGTCTCTGTATTCCTTGCAATCGGAAAGCTTGAACTCGCCAGACTCCGAGTCAAAATACGCGTAGCGGTACAGCGCGCCGTACAGCCCCTTGCTGCCGTCAGAAGCGCCGTAATCAAAAGCGCTGCGTTGCCAGTCATAGCCCGCAAGAATAAGGCCCGTGACGGTTTCACCCGTCTTCTTTCCTTCTTCATCGTAGGCGGCAAACGTGCCGAACGTCGCATTCGCAGCGACCATGGTCTTGCCGTTCGCGGAGAGGGAGATTGCGCCCGCGTCGCCCAGAGCATCGACATGGACGAGCGCACCCTTGGATGCATCCCACGAAAACAGCTCGCAATGCGTCGACTTATCAATATTCTTCTTGCCGTAGGGTGCCGAGACCACGATGGCGAGGTCATCGCAAAAATCGCGATCGAGGTCGCCGGCCGCTAGCGAAACGACAGGAGCTGACTGAAGCTGCGTCCAGGAGTCGTTCCCGCCCTTGTTGTGCGTGGTGTAGTCCGCGGCGTTACCGGCATCGATCTTGACGACGCTTTGCTTCCAGTTGCCGCCCTCCAAGTCATACATGTCGACTACAGCCTTGCGCACGCCGTTCTCGTCGACATAGCAGCCCGCGTAGACAAAAAGCTCGTCGACGCCGTCGCCATCGACATCGCCCGCCTCGACATCAAAGACGGCATCGTGCTCTTGCAGATAACCGGCATCCAGATACTAAAAAGGGCCTTCGTACATCATATTGGTGTTGACCGTCACCGGCAGGCGTGTATCGAGCTTGCGCGTGCGCCCGTTGCTAAACGAGTAGAGGACCAGCTCAACCTTTCCAGCGTATGACTTGCCGTCAATCGTCGTGGAGGAACTGTCGCCGTAGGCACGGAGCTCGGCAACGCGGCTCTTTTTGCCCGTGCTGGCGTCGCTGCAGAACTCAACACTCGTGGCGTGAATGCCCGAGAAACCGTTGTTGTCGTTGGCGAGTACTGTTGAGGACTCATTGTTGCTTAGGTACGACCAGGTGCCGCCACCGTAGTCGCTATGCTTGTAGAGATCGCTGTTCGTATCGAAGTTGTTGACGTTTTGCCAGAACTTTGCGGCGCCCCACACACTTCCATAGCCATCGGTGAGTTTGCTGCTGCCGCCAATGTCACCGCGCTCGACGTTCTCGAGCTTGTCGCGCAGAGTGTAGCGATTGCCATGGCTACCGTTAGCTGCCATATAGACCTCGCTGCGCGTGGCAAACGTCGTGGGGGTATCAGTGGAATAGGGGCCAATGGTATCGGCCGGAATGTCCTCGCTCGTGCCCAGACCCAGGGCTTGATAATCCTGCTCGGTCATATCGGTGATTGCGGGCGCGTCTGCCGCCTGGGCAACCTGGGGCGTGGCCGTGAAGCAGGCGACGCTCGTGGCGATCAACGCAGCAAGCGCCGCCGTCCCAACAAGCGGGATTTTCGACAGCCTACGGATACGGGGGTGTGGAACGTACATGAGGGACCTCGTTTTACTCGAGTGGAGTGGACTCATTTTTGCAAATGATACGTCCGATGCCCGATATCACGTGTCTCATTTTCGCCAACGGCGTGTCTCATTTTTGAGAATCCGAGATGCCGCGGAGATCTTATCCCAGCTCAAAGGCCATTTCTGGGATGTATTTTCCGTCGAGTGCCTCATCGGGAAACTGCATCCCATTTCAAGCGTCGATTCTGGGACGCACTTTCCCCTTAGACCCTCAACCGGAAACCGCATCCCACTTTGAGCGCAAATTCCGGGATGCATTTTCCGCTTGAGCCTCATTGGGAAACGGCGTCCCACTTTGAGGGCTGATTGTGGGATGCATTTTCCGGTTTTGCTCTCATTGGGAAAATGCATCCCGTTTCTTGACCGAATAATGGGACGCAATTTCCCGTTGGAGCGCCTTTGGGAAAGTGTGTCCCACTTCGACCGCCCAGAGTGGGATGCACTTTCCGCAAAGCACCTCAACGGGAAACTACGTCCCATTCCAAAGGCAAATTCCGGGACGCATTTTTCGAAAGCCTGCCCATCCGGAAAGCCCGTCCCACTTTGGACGCATCCGGGCACGGAACCATCGACCTATCAGGCCTCCCATCAATAAAGAGGCGTCCTCCCGGACGGCGGGGCACGAAGTTCATCGCGAGTTCCGCACGCAAAGAAGGCCACTTAATGTGGCCTTCGTCTTGCGCAG
>CABUBH010000045.1 GCA_902489775.1 uncultured Collinsella sp. | reverse complement strand
AAAAGGCAAGGCATGACCAGAAGGTCTATGCCTTGCCTTTTTCATGCCAACTTGTTCGCCCTGGACGTCGCTCGCTGGCGTTGCCAAAACATCGGCGTTGCCGGAGTAGTCATTGGGGACGTTCTTGTTTGACTGGTCATTTAAGAACGTCCATTACAGTCGAAATTGTCAGCCCGGGCCCGTCTCGGGCTACGATTGAGGCGCGCCCAGAACGGGCCGCCGACCGGGCGCCCGCGCACGGCCGAACGTCCCTGCCCCCGAGAGGGCCTGTTGGGTGCTGCCGGCGCGGGACGCGCCGCCCCCGACGGCTGATAGGAAAGTGCCGGGCAGGCGCCGCGGCTGGTAATGTGAGTGCCGAGGGGGAGGCCATCCGGTCGAACGACTACCGGAAGGATACCACCGTGAAAGCGCCATCGACCAGGCCCGCGGCCGTGCTCGGCCTAGACGTCGGCAAGTCCTCCCACTGGGCCTGCCTGATCGACCGCGACGGGGAGGTGCTGTCCAGCGCCCCCGTCCGCAACAGGGAGGCCGAGCTCGACGCGCTGTTCGCCTCCGTGCCCGCCGGCACGCTCGTCGTGGTCGACCAGTTCCGCAACATAGGGTCCCTCGCCGTGAGGCGCGCCCGCGCCGCGGGTCTGGGGGTCGCCCACCTGCCCGGCCTCGCCGCCAGCCGCGCCGCCGGGCTGTTCGCCGGCGAGGCCAAGACCGACGAGCGCGACGCCGCGGTGATCGCGCGGACCGCCCTGGGCGTGCCGGACTCCCTGTCGGGGGTCCCGGGCCGCGGCGAGGCCCTCGAGGCCGCGCGCGCCCTCTCGTCGCAGCGCGACCACGTCGTCGCCTGCGCGACCAGGGACAAGAACCGCCTGCGCGCCGTGCTGCTCGAGTCCTGCCCGGCCCTCGAGGCCGCCGTCGACCTGTCGGACCGCCGGTGGCTGGAGCTGCTCGCCGGGTTCGGCGGGGCGTGGGGGATCGCCCGCTCGGGGGCCGAGGGGCCGCAGGCCGAGGCCGCCGGGGAGGCCGCGGCCGCCTCCACTGCGCCCCCGCCGGCGCTCATCGAGGCCGAGAACAGGCAGGTCAGGTTCCTGGCCGCCCGGATATCGGAGGCCCTCGACGAGGCCGGGGCCCTCGAGGCCGAGACGGCGGCGCTGCTCGAGGGCGACGAGACCTACGCGTGCCTACTCACCGTGCCCGGCATCGGGCCGAGGACGGCGGCGCAGCTCGCGGTGTCGGTCGACATCGGGAGGTTCCCAGACCACGACCACCTGGCCTCGTACTGCGGCATCGCACCGAGGGTGAGAAGCTCCGGCACGTCGGTTAGGTCGGTCAGGGCGTCCAGGCGCGGCGACGCGAGGCTCAAGTCCCTGCTGATCTTCTCGTGCAACAGCCTGGTCAGGTCGTCGGGGCGCTACGGCGAGTACTACCGGGCCTGCAGGGCGCGGGGCATGGGCCACGGGCGGGCGCTCAAGGCCGTCGCGAGAAAGCGGCTCAGGGCGATATACGCCGTGATGCGCGACCGGGTGCCCTACCGGGAGTAGCCCCGACGGTTGACAAAACTATAGGAACACCCAATGACTACCCAACGGCTATTGAGCACATGGCTCGCATGACAGTCGTCTCTTTTATGTTTCCTTTAGCCGTTGCTGCCTAGGATGGGGGTTAGTCGACAGGAAGGGAGCACCGGGATGGACGACGCGAGCGAGCGTGCAATCGAAGAGGACATGCTCGATCAGTTCAACTACTTTGATGATGAGGATGAGGAGCTAATCGATCGTCGCGAGCCAGCGCCGCTTGATTCCTTTGATCTGGTCGATGAAGAGCCCAACGAGGACGAGGGCGAATCAACGGAGCCCCCACAGTCTTCGCGCCTGGACTCGCTGCTTTCGAGAGTCCCTATGCACCACGGCGCTCGTGCCGGTGCACTCCATATGAAAACTGACTGGCGCCAGATCGTGACGGCAGGCGATGAGCTTGCCGTCGATGCGCCGCTCACCGATAAGTCATCCATCATCTGCCGCACCGGCATGCTTATGCTGGCAAGCGGAACGGGTGCCTGGCGCGTGCGCGATACCATGAATCGTGTTGCCGCTGTGCTCGGCGTCACGATTCACGTCGACCTGAGTCTTCTGTCGTTTGAGTGCACCTGCATCGAAGATGGCCACTGCTTTAACGAGGTTGTCAGCCTGCCCACAACGGGAGTCAATACCCATCGCATTTGGATGATGGAGAGCTTCTTAAAGGAAATCGAGACGTATGGGCGCCGGTTTACCGTGCACGAATACCACGAGATGCTCAAGACCGTTGAGAGCTCGAAGCCCGATTACGCTTCCTGGCAACAGGGCCTTGCGGCAGCCTGTGCTTGCGGCGCCTTCGTCTTCTTGCTCGGCGGCGGCCCTATCGAGATGGCCTGCGCATTCGTAGGCGCTGGTGTCGGTAACTTTGCTCGCTCCCATATTCTCAAGCAGGGTCTTGGCCAGTTTAGCGCGCTGACGACGGGCGTTGCGCTCGCTTGCGTTTCGTATCTGCTGGCATTGCTCGGCCTTGGCCAGGTCGTACCGGGGGCAATGTCGCACCAAGAAGGCTATATCGGCGCCATGCTCTTTGTGATTCCCGGCTTTCCCCTCATTACGGCAGGCCTCGACATCGCTAAGCTCGATATGCGAAGCGGCATTGAGCGTCTTTCGTATGCCGTGTCGATTATTGTGATGGCGACCCTTGTGGGCTGGATGGTTGCCGAGTGTGTGGGGCTGGCACCGGATGATTTTGCCCCGCTCGGCCTTTCGCCGCTTGCCCTTACGCTCCTGCGCGTGGTGATGAGCTTCGTTGGCGTATTCGGCTTCTCGGTGATGTTCAACAGCCCGGTAAAGATGGCCGCGGCAGCTGGGTTGATCGGCGCCGTGTCCAATACCCTGCGTCTGACCCTTGTCGATGCGCCGACGATGATTCCCTTCCTGGGCCTCAGCACGGGAATGCCTCCCGAGGCAGCAGCGTTTATCGGCGCGCTGGTATCGGGTCTGCTGGCAAGCTTGGCCGAAGTCAAGCTCACCTACCCGCGCATCGCCCTCACGGTGCCTTCGATTGTCATTATGGTGCCCGGTCTGTATCTCTATCGCTCTATGTATTACATGTGCACCTTCGACACGGTCAACATGCTCGGCTGGTTTGTGCGCGCAGTGCTCATCGTGGCGTTTCTGCCCGTTGGCTTGGGCGTGGCGAGAACCCTCACCGACCCTCGCTGGCGCCATACCAGCTAATTGGTGCAAGGGGGACAGGTTACTTTGCACCAAATGAGTTGCGGTGAAATAGGGACTGAATTGTTGCTTAAAGGGACAAAACAGTCCGTATTCCACCGCAACTTATGGGGTCGGGGGTTTTGGTGCCCTGCATCTCCACAAACTCAACGCTTACGAAGCGCGCGCCGTTCGTGTTAGGGTAGTTCCACCACATAAGTAGTCGCAGACGCACGTACCACGGGCGGGCGAGATGAAGTCCCAACAGCTCCATCTTGCCCGCCCGTTTTTGTTGCGTGGTGCCGCGGCGTAACACAGAAAGGATTTTGTCCTTTATGCCTATCAACAAACGAGAGAGCCTGCTGTTCACCTTTATCATGTGCTTTTGCATGGTGCTCTGGATGAGCATCTACAACGTTGCCCTGCAGCATGGGGCCATCAACGGCGAGGTCGTTGCCGCTGCGTGGCTCGGCTTCCCCGTTGCCTACATTTTTGCCATGTGCTGCGACTGGTTCGTCGCCAGCCCGCTCGCCAAGGGTTTCGCCTTTAAGTACTTGGTCACGCCGGGCAAGAGCTCGCCGCTTGCCATGACGCTCGCCGTCAGCTCCTGCATGGTCGTTCCCATGGTTATCATCATGTCGCTGTACGGCGCGTGCGAGGGTCTGACGCACATGCCCGGCGGCATCCTTGCGAACCTGTATTCCGTGCCCGCGATCTGGATGATCAACATCCCGCATAATTTTGTGATGGCGCTGCCGTGGAACCTTTTGGTAGCCGGTCCGATTTCCCACTTCGTCTTCCGTCGCGCCTTCCCTGTGGGGACGGTTTTCGAGGAGGAGCATGCCGAGCTCTTGGAGCAGGCTATGGCTCCTGAGTGCGAGTAGCTCGCTTAGGGATCTGCTGAGCGCGGGCGACTTGCTTGGTTGGAGCCCTAAGCGTGGATAGCTCTCTCGGCGACATCGCGGGCGTGAGCGGTGCGCATGACCGGAGGGCCCGTGCTGCTCCGTTGCCCGACGTGCTAGCGCGCAGAACAATCTGTTGGTGCATTCGGCGGCTGCTGAAGCGTTTCGGCAGCCGCTTTTTATACGGAGTTTAAATACAACAGTCTGTTGTATTACGTAGAGTGGTATATCTCTAGCGGGAAAAATGCGAGAGACGGAGCATTATGGCGTTGCTAGTAGGACTGGACGTAGGGTCGACGACGACCAAAGTTTACGCGATGCACGAGGATATGACCGAGGCGTGGTGGGGATATCGCCGCCACGGGGCGTGTCAGACAGCGAGCGTGCGCGCCATGCTCGGCGAGCTCGCCGAGCGCTTTCCCCATGAGTCACTGCGCGTTGCGGTGACCGGCTCGGGTGCGCGCGATATCGCGACCGCGCTGGGCGCCTCGTACGTTCAGGAGGTGGTCGCCAACGCGCTCGCGATCAGCAGGTTCTATCCGCAGACGCGCTGCGCCATCGAGCTGGGCGGCCAAGACGCCAAGATGATCTTCTTCCGCACCAACGATAAGGGAGACATCGAGGTTGCCGACATGCGCATGAACGGCTCGTGCGCAGGCGGTACCGGTGCATTTATCGACGAGATGGCAAAGCTCATGGGGGTCGGCACCGAATCGGGCGAGTTCGAGCAGCTCGCAAGCCGGGGAACGACCGTCCACGAGGTCTCGGGCCGCTGCGGCGTGTACGCAAAGACCGATATCCAGCCGCTGCTCAACGAGGGCATTCCTACCACCGACCTGGCGCTTTCGGCGCTTCACGCGGTCGCCCGCCAAACGATCGGCGGTCTGGCCCAGGGTATCGACATCGAGCCGCCGGTAATCTTCGAGGGCGGTACGCTCGCCTACAACCCCACACTGGTCCGCGTGTTCCGGGAGCAACTGAATCTATCGGACGATCAGGTTATCGTCCCGCGCGATCCGCAGATCATGGTCGCGCGCGGTGCCGCCCTGTCGCTGACCGACATGTTCGCATCGTCCCAACCGATCGACCTTCCCGACGCTTTTGTCCGGCTGGATAAGCTCGAGACGGTCGCGCCCGCAAGCGGGGAGGGACGTCTTGCCCAGCCCTTTTTTGCCACACCTGCCGAGCAGGCGGATTTTACGGCACGCCATGGCAAAGAGACGCCGGCAAAGGGTCCGGATGCGTATGCGCCCGGAGAGACGGTGCGTGTGGCGCTCGGTATCGATTCGGGGAGCACGACGACCAAGTTCGCCCTGGTCGATGAGGCGGGTGAGCTTGTCGATTCGTTCTACGCGTCTAATAACGGCAGACCGCTCGACGTCGCCCAACAGGGTCTTGTCAGCTTGAAGAACCGCTGGGAGACAGCGGGAGTCACGCTTGCGATCGATGCCGTGGGCACCACGGGATACGGCGAGGAGCTTTTCGCGCGCGCGTTCCACGCCGACTACCATACGGTCGAGACGGTCGCGCACGCCCGCGCCGCGTGCGCATGCGTTCCCGATGCGACCTTCGTGCTCGACATCGGCGGACAGGATATGAAGGCCATCTGGCTCAACCACGGCGTGCTGACCGATATCGTCGTCAACGAGGCGTGCTCTGCGGGCTGCGGCTCGTTCCTCGAGGGTTTTGCCAAAAACCTCGGAATAGCCGTTGAGGATATCGCGACCGAGGCATTTTCGTCCAAAGCCCCCGCCGTTCTCGGCAGCCGCTGCACGGTGTTCATGAACAGCAGCGTCGTTTCCGAGCAGCGGCGCGGTAAGGGTCCGGGCGACATCATGGCCGGTCTCTGCCGTTCGATTATCGAGAACGTGTTCACCAAGGTCATTCGCGTTTCAAATCTCAACCGTCTGGGCGACAAAGTCGTTGTCCAGGGCGGCACGTTCCGAAACGACGCGGTGCTGCGCGCATTCGAGCAGTATCTGGGCAAACCCGTCACGCGTGCGCCCCACCCGGGGCTGATGGGCGCTATCGGTATCGCCCTGCTCGCGCGCGAGGAATGCCGCAAGGGCGACGCCGGCACGTCGTTTATCGGGCTCGATGCCGTGGAGCGCTTCGAGCATCGCGAGTTCGGCGGCGTTACCTGCCGTCGGTGCAACAACCGCTGCCAGCGCGCGGTCGTGGCATTTGGCGACGGCTCGCTTTACGTCACGGGCAATCGCTGCCCGCGCGGCGGCGCCATCTCATGGGATGAGCTCGTGCGCGAGGTTCCCGCGGCGGAGGAGCTGCGTCCGCAGGGTGCTTGCGAGGCACAGGCACCCGGCACGGGGCGCGACCGGACCGCGGCTGCCCCCAATCTCTTTGTCGACCGCGAGAAGCTGCTGTTCGAGTCGTACCCCACGGTTCCCGTCAGCGGGGGGCGCGATGTCACGATCGGCATTCCCCGTGTGCTCGAGTTCTGGGACACCATGCCGTTCTGGTCGACGTTCTTCAGCACGCTCGGCTTTAAGGTGCGCGTCTCGGGACGCAGCACCAAGGCGATGTACGAGCGCGGTCTGGCGCACGTCACATCCGACACCGTGTGCTTCCCGGCCAAGCTCGTCCACGGGCACATCCGCAATCTCGTCGACGCCGGCGTCGACCGCATCTTCATGCCCATCATCACGACGGTGCCCACCGAAAACACCGCCTCTACCAGCGAGTGGATGTGCGCCGTCGTAAAGGGATACCCCTACGTGATGCGCAATTCCGATAACCCGGAGGAGCGTTTCGGCGTTCCGTTCGATACGCCGCTGTTCCACTGGTACGACGAGGGCGACCGAAACCGCCAGCTCAAGGCGTGGTGCAAGGAGACCTTCGATATCGATGCCGACCTGGTTGCCAAGGCGACCGAGCAGGCGGACCGCGCGCAGGAGACGTTTGAGAACCAGCTGCAGCTGCGCGGCAGGCAGGTGCTCGAGAACGTGCGCGAGGACGGCGGCTACGCGGTGGTGATCGCTTCGCGCCCGTACCACAACGACCCGCTGGTCAACCACGGGCTGCCCAAGCTCTTCTCTGAGCGCGGCATCCCCGTGCTGACGCCCGATGCGGTGCCGGGGGTCTGCAACGTCGATCTTTCCAACAGCCGCATCGACATCGTGAACAACTACCATGCGCGCATGCTGTCGTGCGCGGTCATCGTCGCATCGACGCCCGAGCTCGAGCTCGTGCAGATGGGCAGCTTCGGCTGCGGCCACGATGCGTATCTCACCGACGAGATCGCGCGCATGATGGGCGAGATGGGCTCCAAGGTTCCGATGATGATCAAGCTCGATGAGAGCGACGTCGCCGGTCCCATGGGCATTCGCGTGCGTTCGTTTATCGAGTCGGTCAACCGTCGTCGCGCGGAGGAGCGTGCCGAGGGCGCCCGGGTGCACGCGGTCCATCCGCTCGACGACCCGTATAAGGTCAAGTACACCAAGCGCGACCGGCACGACAAGATCGCGCTGGTCCCCAACACCTCCCATGCGTTCTGCAGGCTCATGACCGCGGCGATGCGCAATCAGGGCGTGCGCGCCGAGGCCCTTGATATCGGGCGCGAGGATGCCATCCGCCTGGGCAAACGCTATGTGCACAACGACATCTGCTTCCCCGCGCAAATCGTGATCGGCGAGGCGCTCGCGGCACTCGAGAGCGGTAAGTACGACCCGCACGACGTCGCCGTGGTGACTGGCAAGTATATCGGCGACTGCCGCCTGACGCACTACATGCCCCTGCTGCGCCGCGCGCTCGACGACGCGGGATACGACTATGTCCCGGTGCTCACCAACGACGACGTCGATGCCCACAATGCGCATCCGGGCTTCAAGCTCGGCCTTGGCCCGAGCATCCAGATCGCCTACGGTCTTCCCATGATCGATGCCCTCGAGGCCATGCTTAGGCGCATCCGTCCCTACGAGCTCGAGAAGGGCGCGGCGGACGCTGCGTTCGACCGCGCGCTCGATGAGGTTATCGAGGGCATGGAGCGCTCCGGGCTGAGAGGCCAGGCGACGGGCTTCAAACGCGCGCTTGCGATCATGGACGCCGTTCCGTACGACCGCTCGAACCCGCATCCGACCGTTCTCATCGTGGGCGAGTACCTGCTCAATTTCCATCTCGGCGCCAACCACGAGATCGAGCGCTACCTCGAGGACAACGGGCTCGAGGTCATCGAGGCGCGCATGACCGACGTGATCCGCAAGACCTATTTCTACAAGCATGCGCAGTCGCGCGAGTTCCACGTCGACCTGTCGCTGCCCGAAAAGGCCTGGTACGCCACGGCGGACAACCTGTTCGAGCTCGCGCACGACCGTTGCGACCGCCTGGGCGCGGCGAGCCCGCTCTACGAGCCGCCGACGCGCATGCCCGAGCTCGTGCGCGCGAGCGATAAGATCCTGCACCATACGTTCGATGCGGGCGAGGGCGTGCTGATTCCGGCGGAGATTCTCGAGCACGCCAAGCGCGGCTGCCGCAACTTCGTGATCCTGCAGCCGTTCGGGTGTCTGCCCAACCATGTCGTGGCGCGCGGGCTCATCCATGCGCTCAAGGAGCAGTATCCCACGGCGCAGTTCCTGCCGCTCGACTACGATCCCGACGTGAGCTTCGCCAACGTGGAGAACCGTCTTCAGATGCTCATCATGAACGCCAAGGCGCAGGGGTGCGGTGAGGCGCATGGCGAGACCGCGTAAGGACGCCGATGCGCCCGATGCACGCACCCGTATCATCGAGGCGTTTTGGGAGCTCATCGAGAACAACAGCATCTTCGAGCTGTCGGTTGGCGAGGTGACCCGCGCCGCCCAGTGCAATCGCGGAACGTTTTACTACTATTTTCACGATTTCGATGAACTCGTCGCCATCGCCATAGCCCAGCTGCTGCAGGATAACGAGCTCATCACCGATGCCCTCTGGCATTTTTCGAGCGAGGGCGACCTTTCGGCGTTCGACCGGCGCGACGTCCGCTGCCTGCTGCGGCGCATCGTCATCACCATGAGGGCGGGTGCCGCCGAGCAGGTCGTGCAGGGCATCCATACGATCATCATCGACCGCGTGAGAGAGATCGTCCACCCCGACGGAGAAGAGCTCAAGGCAGATTCGAGCTTTGCGGTGGGCTTTCTGGTCTCGGGCATCATGGGCTTTGTGATGGCGGTCGGCTTTGCCCGGGAGGGCGGCGAGGAGATAGACCTCGAGCAGCCGGGGGACAGCGCGTGCGCGTACCTGAGGGCGGTCGCCATGCAGACGGTGGAAACGGTCGCGCAAGTCGAGGGCGTCGATACATCCGAGCTGCTCGAACGCGTCTCCAAGGAGGCCGATGCCTATCGCGCATCGCGTGCGACGAGTCCCGACGTGGTGAAAGACGTCTAGGGTTTCTCTTGCGGGGCGCCCGTCGCGCATCGCGCGGTGAGTCCCGCGATGCGGTCATAACCTGCATTCATGTGAGCCGGGTTTATAGATATTCCTCCAGCTGTTAACATATACTCCATATGGGTAAAGAGACCAAAGCGCTGCCGCGGGGCGGCGCTTTGCGTTTGAAAAAACTAGCTCGTCTAAGAGGAACTAGCATGTTAGACCGTTTTACCGATCGCGCGCGTAAGGTCATGTCCATGGCCAAGCAAGAGGCGCTCGATCTTCATTCAAATAAGGTGGGCACCGAGCATCTGCTGCTCGCGCTTGCCAAGGAGGACGAGGGCATTGCCGCCGAGGCGCTGCGCTCGCTCGATATCTCCTACGACGACATCATGGACACCCTCAAAGAGGTCCAGACCACGGTTCCCGAGCCCAGTGAGGAGACCGAGGCGGCCAAGCTCGCCTTTACGCCGCTCGTCATTAGCGTGATGGAGCGTTCATTCCGCGTGGCGCGTGAGAACAACCAGACCTACGTGTCGACCGAGCACCTGCTCATCGGTATCGTCGAAGAGGGCAACGGCATGGCCATGGACATCCTCATGCGCCTGGGTGTGTCGTCCGCCTCCATCAAAAAGGCTATCGAGAAACTCACCGCCAAGGACCAGGACAAGAAGCGTCCGCTCGCCGGCGCCGGTGCTGGTCGTCCCGGTGCGGGCCTGCCGTTCTTTAGCGGCTCGGATGCCTCTCAGCAAAAGGGGAGCGGCACCGACACGCTCAAGCAGTTCGCCACCAACCTCACTCAAAAGGCGCGCGACGGCGAGCTCGATCCCGTGATTGGCCGCGAAAAGGAAGTCCAGCGCATGATGGAGATCCTTTCGCGCCGCACCAAGAACAACCCGCTTATCTTGGGCGATCCCGGCGTGGGCAAAACGGCCATCGTCGAGGGCCTGGCGCAGCAGATCGCTGCCGGCAACGTGCCCGAGAACCTCATGAACCAGAACATCTGGACGCTCGACCTGCCGGGCCTCGTTGCGGGCGCCAAGTATCGCGGTGAGTTTGAGGAGCGCCTCAAGAACGTGATCCAGGAGGCCACCGAGGCTGACGACGTCATCCTGTTTATTGACGAGATGCACACCATCATCGGTGCCGGTTCTGCCGAGGGCTCCATCGACGCGAGCTCCATGCTCAAGCCCGTGCTTGCACGCGGTGCCTTCCAGATTATTGGCGCCACCACGGCCGAGGAATTCCGCAAGTACCTCACCAAAGACCCAGCCTTCGAGCGTCGCTTCCAGACTATCGATGTCGAGGAGCCGAGCGTCGAGGACACCGTCAAGATCCTGACCGCGCTTAAGCCGCGCTACGAGGAGCACCACCATGTGCGCTACACGCAGGGCGCTATCGAGGCTGCCGCGAACCTTTCCAACCGCTACATCCAGGATCGCTTCCTGCCCGATAAGGCCATCGACCTCATCGACGAGGCCGGTGCCCGCGCTCGCATCGCCGCGAATCGTGCGCCCGAGCCGGTGCGCGAGGCCGAGCATCGCATAGAGGAGCTCAAGGCCGCCGCGCAGGAGGCCACCGAGAGCGACGACATGAACAAGGCCGCCGAGATCACCGAGCAGCAGAAGGCCGCCGAGATTGAGCTCGCCGAGGCCAAGGCCGCCTGGACCGCCGAGCTCGACGCCAGCCCGCTCACCATCGACGTGAGTCAGATTGCCGACATCGTGTCCGTGACCTCTGGCGTGCCGGTTTCCTCGCTCACCGAGAGCGAGAGCCGTCGCCTGCTGCAGACCGAAAGCGTGCTCAAGACCCGCATTATCGGCCAGGACGAGGCCGTCGAGGCCGTCGCCAAGGCCGTGCGCCGCAGCCGCTCGCCGCTCAAGGACCCGCGTCGTCCCGGTGGTAGCTTTATCTTCCTTGGTCCTACCGGCACAGGCAAGACCGAGCTCGCCAAGACGCTCGCCGAGTACCTCTTTGGCAGTAAGGACGCGCTCATCAGCTTCGACATGTCGGAGTTCGGCAGCGAGTTCGAGGTCTCCAAGCTTATCGGTAGCCCTCCGGGTTACGTGGGCCACGACGAGGGCGGTCAGCTTACCAAGGTCGTTCGTCGTCACCCGTACTCGGTCGTGCTGTTCGACGAGATCGAGAAGGCGCACCCCGACATCTTCAACATTTTGTTGCAGGTGCTGGAGGAGGGTCGCCTGACTGATAGCCAGGGCAAGACGGTCGACTTCCGCAATACCGTGATCATCATGACGTCCAACGTGGGCGCCCGCGAGATCGCGCAGGATGCGAGCGTTGGCTTTGGCACCACCGGCGAGCAGGGCCTCACCTCGAGTGAGATCAAGGGCCGTGCGATGGGCGAGCTCAAGCGCCTGTTCCGCCCCGAGCTGCTCAACCGTATCGACGACATTGTGGTGTTCCAGAAGCTCTCGGGCGAGAACCTGACCAAGATCGCGCACCTGCTGGTGGACGACCTGCGTCAGCGCCTGATTGCCAACGGCATGAACATCAAGCTCACCGATGCGGCCTATGACAAGATCGTGGCCGAGGGCACCGACCTCACCAACGGTGCGCGTCCGCTGCGCCGCGCCATTCAAAAGCTCATCGAGGACCCGCTGTCCGAGGAGCTTCTGGCCGGCGAGTGGGGCGAGGGCGATACCGTCCTGTGCGACGTGGCCGATGGCAAGTTTGTCTTTAGCCACGGCATGGGCGAGATCCCGGCACCGCGTCCGGCGGGCACGCTCGGTGGCGATACCGTCCCGGCGGCACCGCACACCGGCAACGCCTCGCCCGTGAGCGGCGGCGTGACCTCGGGCCCCGGCGGCATGATGCAAGCCGGTTCCGGCGCGCTGTAGGGCGTGGCGACAATTTGATACGCGCAATCGAGGCGCTCCGGAAAGGGCGCCTCGATTTGTAGAGCTGCGGAAGTTGTGACCGTTGCGCTATACGGTCCACCGTTAGCCGATGATGCGAGGGCGCTCGGCGTTTTCGACTGGTTTATGCACGCAAAGTCTGGGAATATACAAGTCGCATGTCTTACTGTCTAACCAGTTGCGCCAAGGAGGCACCATGGACTACAAGATTACCGGCTACGAGCCCGCCCAGCTGTTCCATTTCTTTGAGGAGGTCAGCGCGATCCCCCGTGGGTCTGGCAACGAGAAGGGCATCAGCGATTTCCTGGTCGCGTTTGCCAAGGAGCGCGGTCTCGATGTGTATCAGGACGAGGTCTACAACGTCATCATTCGCAAGCCCGCATCTGCCGGCGCCGAGAATGCCCCGACCGTGATGCTGCAGGGCCACATCGACATGGTGTGCGACAAGCTGGGCTCCGTTGAGCACGACTTTACGACTGATGGTATCGACCTGGTCGTCAAGGACGGCGTCCTCACCGCTAACGGCACCACCCTGGGCGCCGACAACGGCATTGCCGTCGCTCTGATGCTCACTGTTCTCGATGACGATTCGATCGTTCACCCTGCCCTCGAGTGCGTATTCACCACCGACGAGGAGACTGGCCTGGTCGGCGCCGAGACGCTCGACAAGTCCCAGATTAGCGCCCGCACCATGATTAACCTTGACTCCGAGGAAGAGGGCGTTGCCACCGTCAGCTGCGCCGGCGGCGTCGTCGTTACCTACACCTGCCCGATTGCGCGCGAGCACAAGACCGGTAGCACCCTCACGCTCGACATCTCCGGCCTGCTGGGCGGTCACTCCGGCAGCGATATCCACCTGGAGCGCGGCAACGGCAACCTCATCATGGCCCGCATCATCGACCGCCTGATGGTTGCCGGCGAGCCCGCCATCGTTAGCTTTAACGGCGGCACCAAGGACAACGCCATCAACCGTGAGTGCAAAGCTGTTCTGGTCTACGCCGACCACGCTGCCGCCGAGGCCGCGGCCCAGATCGCAAAGGGCATCATCGCCGACGTCACTGCCGAGCTCGAGGTCTTCGACCCCGGCTTTACCTGCACCGTCGAGATTGCCGACGACGCCGAGGTCGAGGCCATGGACCAGAAGTCCGCGCTTGCCCTCATCCGCGCCCTGCGTCTTGCCCCTAACGGCGTGATTCGCCGCAACGTCGCCACCGACGGCTCCGTCGAGGTTTCCTCCAACATCGGTGTGGTTGCCACCTCTGACGACCAGGTCAAGATTATGCTGTCCCCGCGCTCCTCGATCACCTCGCTGCAGAACGAGTTCAAGGACCGCCTGCAGACGCTGGCCGATGTCCTGGGCTTCGACGCCAAGTTTGAGTTCGAGTATCCCGGCTGGAGCTATGCCGAGCATTCGCCGGTCCGCGACGTCTTCGTCGAGAGCTATCGCGAGCTCTTTGGCTCCGAGCTGCGCATCGAGTCCATTCACGCCGGCCTTGAGTGCGGCCTGTTTGCCGAGGCCCTGCACGGCCTGGACGCCATCGCCGTGGGCCCGACGCTCTCCGATGTCCACACCCCGGACGAGAGCATGGAGCTCGCTTCTGCCGAGCGCTTCTACGAGCTGCTTATCGACGTCCTCAAGCGCCTTGCCGCGTAAAGGTCGCCTGTGAAGCCGCTCTAAAACGGCTGGCTATGAAAACGGCCGCCTGGCGTAATGCCGGGCGGCCGTTATTCGTTACAGCGCGAGGATCCCCAGATGCTCGAGCAAGATCTTAAGCCCGATGAGGATGAGCACGACGCCACCCACGATGATGGCGGGTTTTTCGTAGCGCGCGCCAAAGGTGTGGCCGATCGCTACGCCGGCGACGGAGAAGATAAACGTTGTGACGCCGATAAGCGATACAGCGGGAACGATGTCGACCGAAAGCGCGGCGAACGAGATGCCCACGGCCAGGGCGTCGATTGAGGTGGCGATGGCGAGGATCAGGTACTCGCCCAGGTCAATCTTTTCGGCATCCTTGCCGTCGCCTCCATCCTCGTCTTCGGTAAAGGCTTCCCACAGCATTTTGCCGCCGATGAAGGCCAAAAGGATAAAGGCGATCCAATGGTCGATGGGTCCGATGAAGCCCATGAATTGACTGCCGAGCGCCCATCCGATTACGGGCATGCCGGCCTGAAAGCCGCCAAAGAACAGACCGAGCACCACGGCGACTTTAAGGTTGATTTTCTTCATGCCAAGGCCCTTGCAGATGGAAACGGCAAAGGCGTCCATCGAAAGGCCAACGGCGAGCAACACGAGCTCTGCGAGTCCCATAGTCTGGCTCCCTCTCTGCGGGCGGGCCCGCGTGTACCTCTTGGGGGAGTAACAAAAAAGACCCGTGGCGTACGCGTTGCGCGCACAGCCACGAGTCTCGTTCATTAAGGCAAGCCAGGCCGCATCGGCCAGTGTGTTGACTTACCGCGCCACCGGAGGCGAACCCGATCACGCGACTACTCCCTCATTTATGCGAATCCCGATGCTACCACATAAGCAGCTCATTTGGATTGGGGCTCTCAGCTGTGTTCGCTCATTCTGTAAGCATCGGATTTTGCGGGCGTCACAGGGGCAAACCGTGAGAAACTTATTGGCGTTTATGGAGCGTATACGATGGGAGCGATGCCTTGGATAAGAACGAGCTGCAAAAGCGTATGGAACAGGCTATTCGCCTGACGGCACCTGGTCAGCCGATCCGCACC
>CABUBH010000044.1 GCA_902489775.1 uncultured Collinsella sp. | reverse complement strand
TGCCCGAGGGCATCCGCGCCATCGCCCGCTGCGGCGCCGGCGTCAACAACATCCCCGTCGAGGAGTACGCCAAGAAGGGCGTCGTCGTCTTTAACTCCCCCGGCGCCAACAGCAACGCCGTCAAGGAGCTCGTCCTGGGCATGCTGGTGCTTTCGAGCCGCGGCGTGGTGCAGTCGATGAACTGGGTGCGCGACAACGCTGACGATCCCGAGATTCAGGTCGATGCCGAGAAGGCCAAGAAGGCCTTTGTGGGCCGCGAGCTCAAGGGCAAGCGCATCGGCGTCATCGGCCTGGGCAACGTTGGCTCCAAAGTCGCCAACGCCTGCGTCGATCTGGGCATGGACGTCTACGGCTACGATCCGTTCATTTCCGTCGAGCACGCGTGGGTGCTGAGCCGCGAGGTGCAGCGCGTGGGCACGCTCGAGGACCTGTGCCGCGGCTGCGACTACCTCACCGTGCATGTGCCCAGCAAGGCAGACACCATCGGCATGATCAGCACCGAGCAGATTAACCTGCTGGCACCCGACGCCGTGCTCATCAACTACGCGCGCGAAACCATCATTGACGAGGACGCCGTCGACGCCGCCCTGCGCGAGGGCAAGCTCAGCTGGTTTAGCTGCGACTTTGCCACGCCCAAGACCGTCAAGATGCCCAACACGTTTATCACCACGCACTCGGGCGCCGGCACCGGCGAGGCCGAGGCCAACTGCGCCGATATGGCCATCAGCGAGCTCAAGGATTACCTGGAGAACGGAAACATCGCCCACAGCGTCAACTACCCCGCTTGCAGCATGGGCAAGGCGCGCGCTGCAAGCCGCATTGCCTGCCTGCATGCCAACGTGCCCAACATGATCGGCCAGATCACGGCCATTCTCGCCAAGGACAACGCCAACGTGCAGCGCATGACCAACGAGTCCGCCGGCGAGAACGCCTACACCATGTTCGACACCGACGAGCACCTGGACAGCAGCACCATCGAGGCACTCAAGCAGATTCCGTCGATGTATCGCGTGCGCGTGATCAAATAGCGACGGCTCCAAACCTGCCAGGCAGGCCATGAAGCCCATTCGCCCCCCCCGTTTTCACGAAACGGGGGGGGCGATTTCGTTGCTCCGGCTGGTTTTGAAAATGCTACCCAGAACAAGTTTTTTCGGATAATCGACAGTGGGACCCAAGTCGCTAAGCACACCCGCATTGATAAACTGTTTCATCAGGGGCTTTAGTAGGTAAAAATCGATCTCTATATACCACATCCAAGTTGACTGTCGATTTTCCGAAACAACTTGTTCTTGATAGCATTTTTAAATCCCTTCCAAGGCGAAACTGAAGCCTTTTTCGCGCCCAAAACTCTAGCTCGCGCGACCGTTATCCACCTGCACGACTACATTCCCGCCCAATCGATAAAAATCTCCTCACGAAGCCGTCGTTCGAGCTCCTGCTGCCGCGGTGTCTTGTCTTTCAACGGCATATCGAGATAGGACATGATGAGCCCCATAACCACACGGAAGGCATCGGAGTCGGCCAGCTGGCCATAGGTCATCAAAACGACGGGATATCCCATCGCCTGCAAGGCCGTCGTTCGGTCGGAGTCAGAGATCTTGGATTCTATGGATCCGTGTATGGCTTTACCCTGGCATTCAACAAGGCACTCTCGGCTACCGTCCTTATTTGACAGCAGGATATCGGCGTAGCGCCTATCAAGCCCCGAAATCAGGCGGGCACTGCGCGTCATGCGAATCTCAACGTTATTGGTAAGGCGCAGCCCTTCGCCGCCGCGCAACCTCGTAAGGCCAAACAGCATCGAAGCCTGGACCTCGAGCGGCGATGCCGCCATCCCCGTAATGCATTTTGCGGCTCGTATGAACGATTTAGCGCCGCGGAGCCCCCGGATCTTATCAACGTACTCTGTAAGCTCAGAGAGCTCGATCAAGGGCGGTCGTTTCCACAAGTCCGTTGGATTCCCCGAGACATCCTTTACGTTTTCCCAGCCCAACCGTGCGTCACCCCACCGGTCCCCATATGCCTGCACAAGTGCCGACTTTACCTGAGACGCAATCTTGCACACGGCAAAGGTGCCGCACATCTCATACATGCACATGATTAGACGCTCGTTTGAGACCGAGGAAGCCAGGGTCAACAGGGTAAAGAGTGGGGACGCGACATCGAGGCCAAACTCTGTCTGCCGCACGGAGTCAAACGGCCTCTCCCCGTTCCAAACATGCCTGACAATGCGATCGCCCTTACGTCCGCAGCTGCCCTGCGCCAAAACGTGTAACGGGGTGCCCAGAAAATGCGCGACGAGCGGATGCTCGCAAAGGCGCTCCCTACGCGGATCGTCCGCAGAATCGGGCAGGTCCGGCATTATCGCCAAGACCTGTGGAGGTATCCGGTGATACCGAAAGGCAGATATATCGCACAGCATGTCGTCCATAGAGGCTACGTACCCACTGCGCCGTCTGTGAACCCGCACGGACGGCAAACGCGCTGGCTCGGCCTGCGAACGGTAACTACTGCTACGCGCACACCGCGGATCTCTTAGGAGGCTTACAATCGGTTTGGAAAGCAGACTGATTGTGAGGTTGAATATGGTTGACAAGGACTTTGCCTGGCGGCTTGCGCAGGAGCTTGTGCTGATCGACAGCTCAGACCCGGGCGCGTATGAGGATGAAATTGAGCGGTATATCAAAGCGCTGGTTGAGGAACGGCTGGCACGGTTGAACCACCCGGCACTCGATGCTATGCGGGTCGAGGAGCTCGAGGTGCTCCCCGGACGCCGCAACCTTATGGTCACCGTGCCCGGTTTGAGCGACGAGCCACGGCTCGTCTACATCTGCCACATGGATACCGTCACCTTGGGAGACGGCTGGGACGCAGGCATTCCGCCGCTCGGAGCAATCGTGCGTGACGATAAACTCTATGGCCGCGGTGCCTGCGATATGAAGGGTGGCCTGGCCTGCGCCATTGCTGCACTGGTCCATACGCTCGAGCGCGTGGCGGCGGATGGCGCGCTGCCCCGCCGCGGCTTTTCGCTCATCTGCTCGGTCGACGAGGAAGACTTTATGCGCGGCTCCGAGGCGGCCATCGACGCCGGCTGGGTCGGCTCGCGCGAATGGGTACTGGACACCGAGCCTACCGATGGACAGATTCAGGTGGCGCACAAGGGACGCACATGGTTCGAGATTGAGATGACCGGCCTGACGGCACATGCGAGCCAGCCTTGGAAGGGCGCCGACGCCGTCGCTGCCATGGCCGAGGCCGTCTGCTCGCTTCGCTATGCGTTCGCGGCGCTGCCCGTACACGATGAGTTAGGACCTTCGACCATCACGTTTGGACAGATCGAGGGCGGCTATCGTCCCTATGTCGTGCCCGACCACGCCAAGGTCTGGGTCGACATGCGCCTGACCCCGCCGACTGATACGGCCGCCGCGACGCGCATGGTAGAGCAGGCCATCGCCGTCGCCGAAGCCGCCGTTCCCGGTTGCCATGGCAGCTGCACCGTGACAGGCGACCGTCCCGCCATCGAGCGCGACCCAAGCTCTCCCCTTCTAGCAGCGCTCAAGCGTGCCGCCGATGACGTGACAGACGCGGACACGACCGTCAGCTTCTTTACCGGCTACACCGACACCGCCGTCATTGCCGGCAAGACAGGTAACCGAAATTGCATGAGTTACGGCCCCGGCTCGCTCGCGCTCGCACACAAGCCCAACGAATATGTGCCCCACGCCGATATCGTTCGCTGCCAAAACGTGCTCATCGCGCTCGCCGACAACACGCTGTGGGACGCAAGCGGCCAAGTTGGGGCATAATAAGCCGCGAACAAACCGACTCACACGTTAGGACCGTCCATGAAAGCACTTCCGTTTCCCTGCATCCGCCCAGCTCAGAACCGCGTGCTCGAAGCGCTGCCTGCGATGGGCGGTATCCTGAGCGGCAACAACGCCCTGCGCGGCGCCATCGCCGACGGCCTGATGCTCAAGGATCCAGGCGCGGCGTATTACGTGTACGAATGCTCGGGCGAGCCGGGTCGCGTGACGGGCGTTGTGGCGATTTGCCCGGTCGGCGTGCTGACGGGCAGCGACGAGGCTGCCACCGAGAACGTCGACGCACTCGCCACTGCGCACGCGATCGCCGAACTCAAAGTTCAGCCTCGTCCCGTGTCGCTCGCCTACGAGGCCTCCCCCGTCATGGATATCATCCTCGGCGCCGCCAAAGAGGGCGCTTCGCTCTATGCCGTCACCGACCCCGCCGGCATTACGCACCGTGTGTGGGAGGTCAAGCGCGAGGACGCCGTCGGGGCCATCCGCGCCATGCTCGACCAAGCACCGGAGCCGGCACTGGCCGACGACCCCGCCTACGCCACCGCTCTGACCGGGGCGTCGCAGCTGCTGGCCGATGAGGCCCGCGCCGCCGGAACGTACACCGGCAAAGAGCCGTTCAACTTTACCGTTGCCGCGCTGTTCCCCGCCGCGCAGGTCGCCGGCGCCGCGCCGCAGGTTCCGACGGGTTTGCTCACCCACCAGATCGCACGGTTCTAACAGAGTCTAAACGCCCAGCACAAAGACTCGATAGCTCAACAAACAAGGGGCGGGGATACATGCGCATGCATCCCCGCCCCTTTCACATCGAGTAATGATGTCGACGATCCACATCGCCACGCCCGCGCTACCCCCGCTGCGGGCCTGCTGCCGCCACGAGCGGCTCAAGCCCCAGCTCGCGCGCGTAGTCTTCCTGCGTAAAGATCTCAACCAGTTCAAACGTATCCGTCGCATCATCAAACGCAAAGTGCAGCACCGAGCAGTTGCCCGGCACACGGTCGTGCTCGTCTGCCGCCACGCCCTTCACGTGATCCATAAACTCCTTGATAGCCGAGCCATGGCTTACCGCGAGCACGCACGTATGGTCCGGACGCTGCATGAGCTCGGTCAGCGTCGCCACCATGCGCTCGCGCACCTGCATCTGGCCCTCGCCGCCAAACTGACGATAGAAATCGCGCCACGGGCGCTCGGGCATGAGCATCACGCGCTCGGCCTCAAAGTCGCCAAAGAACCACTCACGCAAGCCGTCCAGGCGCTCGTACGCCAAGCCCGGCCACAAGTTGGCGATAGTCTGCTCGGTGCGATGAAGTGTGGAGGTGTAGGCGTGGTCGGGCTCAATGCCGCGCGCACGCAAAAACATGCCGGCGCGCGCCGCCTGGTCGCAACCCAGCTGCGTGAGCGGCGAGTCGCTCCAGCCCTGAATAATGCGCTTGAGGTTAAATATCGTCTGTCCATGACGGACCAGATACAGGTCTTTATTCATAGGGGATCCTTTCGTTTGTTACCAACCCAAGAGCGAAAACGCCCTGTCGCAATAGCCAAAATGAAGCACGGCACCGTTGTCGGGTTGTTCTCCCCCGCCAGTTACGCATCTAAGAAACTCCTGGCAGGCTGAGCCGTGGGAGACGGCCAGCACGCAGTTGTGCTGCGGTCGGGCCATGATGCGGGACAGCGCCGCGACCATACGTGCGCGAAGCTCGCTTTCCGATTCGCCACCAAAGGCAACTGGATAATCGCCCCAAGGTTGCGCCGGCATCTCGCGGTTTGATGTGCCCTCCAACGAACCCAAATGCCACTCGCGCAGTTCATCAACCAGCTCTATGGAACGAGCCTCGCCAACGATAAGCTCGGCCGTACACCGCGCCCGCCCCAGCGGAGACGAATACACATGGTCAAAGGTCACGCCGCGGTCCTCGAACGCCGCACGCGTCGCCAGCGCTTGCTCGCGCCCGCGCGCCGTCAACGGCGAATCATGCCAGCCCTGCAAAATGTTCTTCACATTGAGCTCGGTCTGCCCATGCCGCACCAAATACAGATCGGCCACACGCCCTCCCCTCGCACCACCACAAAGGGGACAGGCACCTTTGTGGTGGTTTTGCCGTCATCGAACCGCGCCGCGCAACTACACCAGCACGTCGGCAAGCGGACGCTTGGGCACGTGATGGACCTGCGCCTCATCGCGCCAGTAGTTGATAGAGCCATCCGGGTTCGAGTCGATCGCGTCGATGACCTGCATTTCGGCCGGCACACCAAACGCCATGATCAGCTTGAGCTCGTATCTGTCGTTATCGAGCCCTATGGCGTCGATTGCGTGGGGCGTAAAGGCCTTGAACATGCAGGCTGCCACCTCGGGCGTGGCGCTGCGAGCGGCGAGCATCATCGTCTGGGCGGCAATGCCCGTGTCGACCTCGGTGATGGGCGCGGCGGGCTTACCCGGAACAGCGCGCTCGGCAAGAATCGCGATGTAGCCGGTCGGGCGTTCGCCCTCATCGGGACCCGACCAATCCTTGAGCGCACCGGCCCACGCGAGCTCATCAAATACGCGCGCGCAGTCCTCGGCACCGCTCACCACATGAAAGCGCAGGCGCTGAGCATTGGCGCCGCAGGGAGCCAGGTGCGCCAGCTCTGCCAGCTCGAGCAAAAACTCGCGCGGCACGCGCATGGACTCGTCAAATCGGCGGCACGTGCGGGCGCGGCGGACCAGCGCGTCAAACGTGTCCAGGCCAAGCTTTTCGCAACCCTGCTTTGCCATCGACTCAGCGCTTGCCGGCGCCGCGGGAACTGCTTCGTTCATAGGGACCCCCAATAAAAGCCAATTGTTCTTAAGAAAATCTAACCTAAAACGTAGGCAATAACGAACAGAGCTGCAATGTTCTACATCTGTTGAATATCCCGCATCCAAACGGGAACAAAGATAACAATTCGGGAAGGTGAGGCTCCCATTCGCCCTTTCCGCCCCACGCGACGGCGCCCTTGGGCGATACTGGTTGCAAGAGCTACGGCTTACGCCGCACGGAAAGGAGACATCATGGGCATCTTTAAGAACGATGACAAGCAGTCAAGCGCGTTTGGATTTGACGAGAAAAGCATGGCAGGCAAGGCCGTCAAGGCCGTGCGCTGGATTTACGCCATCACGGGCGTCTTGGCGCTCGTCGCCGGCATCGCACTGCTGTTTGCGCCTGCCAAGTCCCTCGTCTTCCTGACGACTGTTCTGGGCTTCTACTTTGTGATCACGGCCGCGATCAGGCTGTTTACCGCTGTTTTCGAGCCGCTGCTGCCCACCGGCTGGCGCGTTACGAGCATCATCTCCAACCTGCTCATCATTCTGGGCGGCGTGGTGATTCTGCGCAACCAGGCCTTCTCGACCGCGACGCTCACCACGCTTGTAGTGGTCGTCGCCGGCTTTGGCTGGATCGTCGAAGGTGTCATGTCCATTCTGGAATCCGAGCTTTCCGCCAACCGCGCCCTCGCCATCCTGAGCGGCGCACTCTCCATCATCGCGGGTTTGTTCGTGTTTATCTATCCGCTGTGGTCGGCCAAGATGCTCGTCATCTTTAGCGGTGCCGCACTGCTGGTGTTTGGCGTGACGCTCATTGTCCGCGCCATTCAGTTTGGCAAACTGGTGCGCTAGATGCCAAAGACGCTTTTTATTGATGCCGACGCCTGCCCGGTCACGCGCGAGTCGATTGACTACGCACGGAGGGCGGGCGTCGCCGTCGTTATCGCCGGCAACAGCACGCAGAACCTGGAACGCCACATTCGCCGCGACGATCCGCGCGACGCCGAGCACGCGCGTCGGGGCTTTTGGGTCACGACACTCGATGTAAGCGCGGGAGCCGATAGCGCCGACTTTGCCATTGTCGAGCGCCTGCAGGCAGGCGATGTGGTCGTGACGCAGGACATTGGCCTGGCAAGCATGGTGCTCGGACGCGATGCCGCCGCCATCGGCGTGCGCGGGCGCGTCTACGATAAGGCGACCATCGACATGCAACTGTTTATTCGCCACGAGGAAAAGAAGGTGCGCCGCGCCGGGGGACGCACCCGCGGACCGGCAGCCTTCACCAGCGAGGACCGCGGCCGCTTTAAGCGCAACCTCACCGAGCTGTTACGTTAGACAAGGTAGATTTTTGGGACATGCCTAAAAATCTACCTTTTTTGTTTTGAGCGGTGTAAGCACTCAGGATCCATGGCTCAACAAAAAACGGGCTTCAAAATGTCATGCATCGCCGCATTGTGCAGACGCCGAGCATGGCTATTTTGAAGCCCGTTTTGTTAGGCCTACTTAGAGGCCGAAGGCGGAGAGGATGAGTCCCCAGCCGGCGCCGATGACGTACATCATGACCAGGAACACGGCGTTTTCGCGAGCGCTGCGGTTGGTGCGGAACAGGACTAGGTAGCCCACACCGGCGGAAATGAGCGTACCGGCGAGCATCGGCGCCAGCTGCAGCGCGCCCTCCAGATACAGCTGCGTAATAACGACGCTGGCCGAGCAATTGGGAATCAGCCCGACAAGCGCCGAACCCAGGACGGCGAGCGTCTCATTGCCGCGCAGGAACTGCTCGATTGCGGACTCGCCAAAGGTCTCAAGGACGGCGACCAGGATCAGCGTCACCAGGAAAATGAACACCGACACCTGCACGGTGTGCGAGATCGCGCTATGGATGATCGACAGAACGGGCGCGCCCTCGTGGGAGTGACTGTGGTCGTGGCCGCAAGCACAGCCGCGCTCGTGAGCATGATCGCCCTCGTGGCCGTGTTCATGGCCGTGTTCGTGACCGTGCTCATGGTCGTGGCCGTGACCGTGCCCGTGATCGTCCTCATCCTCGTCACAGCCACAATGATCACGTTCGCACAGCTCGTGGATGTGATCGGCACTTACGCCCGCCTCGGCCACCTCGTCAATGATGTCGCCCCCGGTATGGTCGTCGTGCGCGCAGTTCACATGAGCCGGATTGGCAGCGGTCCCCAGCACGGTACGGCGAATCGCCGCATGCGCGCGGGCATTACGACGAAGGCCGCGGATAGCCGCATCCACGATAAAGCCCGTGACCAGAGCGATCAGCGCCTTCGAGGCGAGCAGCATCGCCATGGTCTGCACGGGAACTTGCTCGGCGAGTAACAGCGGCAACATCTCGTCGGAGGTCGAGAGGAACACGGCGACCAGCGTGCCTAGCGTCACGACGCGGCCAGCGTACAGCGTTGCCGCCATGGCCGAAAAGCCGCACTGCGGCACCATGCCCAGCAGCGAGCCAACCACGGGGCCCGCGGCGCCGGCGCGCTTGATAGCGCCGTTGACGCGGTCGCCCGCAACGTGCTCAAGTGTCTCGAGGGCAAGATACGTCACCAACAAAAACGGCACCAGGGACAGCGTGTCCTTGCCGGCGTCGAGCAGAATATCAATCAGTAAATCCATGACGGATGGAACCTTTCGTGTCTTTCGGCAGCATTGTAAAAGTCCTAGCGGTCAACTAGGGTATTGTAGTGGTCCCGGGCGCGGTGCCAATAGTTGCCCATGGTAAACTATCATCTCGCCATAACTCATTAACCTCGAGCCGCGCGACGCGGCCCGTCCAAGGAGCAGCATATGAACGTTTCGCAAGCACTCGAATACGAGCGCCAGCCGTTTATCCCCATGTTTATCTACGGCGACCACGGCGCCATGGAGTCCGAGCGCCAGAAGGGCGAGGAGGCCCTCAAGGTGCTCGAGACCGAGTACTTTACCGCCGAGGGCGAGCCCGGCTTCGACTTTGCCACTGTGCGCGACCTGGCCGACCGCAACCGCGACCTGTGCGACCAGATTGGCGAGGCGCGCCTGCGCAACGTGACGCCCGCGACGCTCTCGCGCGGCCTGTCCGACGCCGACACCTGCGCCGCCATCGGCAAGATGCAAAAGCGCACCGCCGCGTCCGTTATGCGCGAGATCCGCGGTGACCGCGACGCACTCGGCGTGGCGTACGCCCGCAAGCCCATCCAGGGCACGGTGCTGGGCATCGACATCGAGACCACCGGTCGCGCGCCCGAGCGCGGCTACATCATCAACGTGGGCTGGGAGATTATGGATCTCACCAGCGACGCCGTGCCGCATGACGCCGAGGCACACTACTGCGGCCTGCCCGACATCTACCGCGGCGAGGATGTGCCGCTATCGAACATCCATCACATCACCTGGGACGACATCGACGGCAAAAAGCCGTTCCGCGAGAACAAGGAGCTGCAGAAGCAGTTGCTCAAGCTCATGAAGAAGTATCCCTATATGGCACATAACGCCGCCTTCGAGGACAGCTGGTTCAAAATTCATCTGGACGGTTACGCCGAGGCACGCCGCGCAGGCAAGATCATCGTCATCGACTCGCGCCAGATCTGCCGCAGCCTGGACGCCGACGTGCGCTCGCTCCCCCGCGAGTCCGCGCCCGCTGCGCTCGAGAACTGGGCGCGCCGCCGTGGCACCCTCGCTGCCGACGCCAACGAGCAGCACCTGGGCCTCGACGACACCGACCTCATGCTCCGCACCGTCCAGGCCGAGTTCAACCTCAAGAACCTGTTTGCCAAGTAGAAACGTCTGCGACAAACCACGGCGTAGATCACGAGCGGCCTCGCAGCGGGAAACCTCGCGGCGGGGCCGCCCTACGTTCCATAAGCAGGCCCGATCTTCACAAATTCTGAACCCTATTTTTTAACTATTTCGGCACTTTCCCAACATGTGATTTATGTTCAGATGGCGATACATCGATACCAAATGTGCAGCAATTGAGTATTCCTATGCTATAGCCGAGCTGCGGAAACATTTATTTAGGGCGTACCAACCCATAATTGCGTCAAGCTTTTGGACAGCATTTGGTTAGACCTCTAAAACGACTTTTCCACTCAGCGCCATCAACACGGCATTAGCTGACACGATATATACCATGAGTATCGTATTGTCACATACCACGGCAAAAGTGGTCTACCAGGCCGCGCGTTCGGTGTCTGCGAAAGACATCGAGTCCTGCAGCCCTGTCGCAATTTACGGATCGTGTCCCACCGGAACGCTCCTCGACGCGGCCGCAGAATGGCTCGCCAAACATGATGTTGCCCGCGACGCAAATGAATCCCTCGAGGTAATGGTGTTTGATCGCAGGAACGCGCGGTACGCGATGGACTGTCAATGCCACGTTTCGTCAAAGCGATTCTCATGCTCGCGTTTTATAGAGCTAGAAGATGACATCTACATTGTTGGCGTTGAGCTTTGTGCACTTCAGGCCGCCACTTATCTCCCTTTTCGCGAACTGGTGGAATATTACTTTGAGCTGTGCGGCGCTTATTCCCTTGGAAACGGTTCTCCTACCTCTTATACCGAGCGTTTCCCACTTACCTCGACCGAGAGGCTAAAGCAGTTCTTTAATTCCATTACCAGATGCGATGGTTTGGCCCTTGCCCGAAAGGCTATTCAATGTGTACGCGATGGATGCCGCTCTCCCATGGAAACGGCCTTTGTCATGATGCTTACGCCGCCCAAAAGTGAAGGTGGACTTGGTATTAAGGGAATTGAGACCGATTACGAGGTACAGGTCACCGCCGCCGCAAAAAATCTCACGAGACGCAAAAAGTTCTTTATGGATGCATATCTGAAGAAATCTCGAACAGATATTGAATACAACGGTTTTTATCACGACGCGGAAGAAGACCGCGCCATCGACGAAGAGCGCAAGAACGCACTTGCGTCCATGGGGTACGGAATCATCACCGTCAGCCGCTATTCCTTTATGCATGCCAGCTCTTTCGTTAGGGTCATGGAGGCAATCCAACGAAAAGAAGGTATACGCCCCTCGCGCCTGCCAAAAGACTTTCAAATCATGCAAGAGGACCTGAGACTGTTTGTGCTCAGAAGGTTTATTGAGGAGAAGAAACGAATCCAGGTGGAGCTTCGCCAAGATTCCGAAGAGCGCCAACGAATCGACCTCGAAAAAGCAATGCTCGAAGGCATCACATTGGACGATCCGACGATTAACGAGGCTCCGGCAATCGATGACATGCAGACTGTCGAACCCGACAGCCCATCACTCAACCAAACAAGCAGCTTCACGCCCGAGGGCAGGGTCTTCGGGGCCGGAAACTAGGCTGACTAACAAGGTGGGTACCCTAGCGACGTGCAAAATTGCGAGTATTCAGCAGAGCCGGGTGTCCATCACCCTCGAGTGGATCCAAAAGTGAAGCGAAATCACTCTTGCGTGAGAACGTTAGGCAACATTTGAGGAAGAACTCATCGGCTTACCACCCTAAGATAACTCTTTAACTGCATTATTTGGCCTGCGATAAATTAACAGACCCCCTATCGTTGCAGAATACTCCATTTTTTGCACGGCGCAGGGGCACCCACCCCGGCATCACCTATCAAAACCGCTTAGTCCGGGATCTCGTCCGCTTTTCCTCATCATTTTGTACGACGGATTCCCTAAACGATATTGACATATGAACATACGCTCATATACTCGAAAGTAAGTTATATGAGCGCATGTTCATATGAAAGGATATTGCAATGAGCATCCGCGATGATGAAACGAAACCCGACATCGAGGCCACCGAACCCGTGATCCCCACCACCTGCTCGCCCGAGGACCTTCCCGACGAGGAACTTCTCTACGACCTCGCCGACCTGTTCAAGGTCTTCAGCGACACCACGCGCATCAAGATTCTCTATGCCCTCATGGGCCGCGAGCTCTGCGTGGCCGACATCGCCGAGGCGACCGCAACCTCGCAGTCGGCAGTATCGCACCAGCTGCGCACGCTTAAGCAGTCGCACCTGGTCAAGTTCCACCGCGACGGCCGCAACATCCTCTACTCGCTTGCCGACGATCACGTCTACACCATGCTCAACCAGGGCATGAGCCATATCTGCGAATAGCAACCAACCACGGTACCAGCGCGGCCTGCACCCAAGCCGCAAAACAGGGAAAGGAACCCACCATGAAAAAGCAGTTTAAACTCGACGAGATCGACTGCGCCAACTGTGCGCGTGAGCTTCAGGACGAGCTGGCCAAGCTCGATGGCGTCAAGTCCGTTTCGGTCAACTTTATGACCCAGAAGTTGACGCTCGAGGCCGATGACGCCGAGTTCGACGAGGTCCTCGACCGCGTTGTGGAGTTCACCGCCGACGCCGAGCCGGACTGCGAGATCATTCTCTAGCCCAGGTTTACGCCAACCCGCAAGGCCGCGCTTGCCGCGGCCTTTGCTCGCGAAATTATATGAGCGAGTGTTCATACATTCAAATGGGAGGATACGAGTCATGGCCACCGCCGACCCCAAGAAGAAAAAGAAGAAGCGCAAGAAAAAAGAGTCACTCGAGCATAAGCGCAACCGCATCCTGGTAGCGCTGGGCATTTTTGCCGTGGTGTACGCCCTCGATGAGCTCGGCACCCTCACTGCCGCATTCGGCACCCCGGGCGACATCTACGCCAGCTTCGCACTGTTCCTCGTGCCGTTTTTGATTGCCGGCTACGACGTGCTCCAAAAGGCATACAACAACATCCGCCGCGGCAAGGCGTTCGACGAGAGCTTCCTCATGGCCGTCGCGACCATCGGCGCGTTTGCCATGGTGCTCTTCCCCGACACCGATCCGCACATGGCCGAAGGCGCCGCCGTCATGCTGTTCTACCAGGTCGGCGAACTGTTCCAGGCATACGCCGTGGGCAAGAGCCGTAAATCGATCAGCGCCATGATGGACATCGCACCCGACTACGCCAACGTCGAGCAACCCGACGGCACACTCGAACAGGTCTTCCCCGATGACATCGCGGTCGGCACCGTGATCGTGGTCAAGCCGGGCGAGCGCGTGCCTATCGACGGCGTCATCGTCGAGGGCGAAACCCAGCTCGACACCGCCGCGCTCACGGGCGAATCAGTCCCCCGCCCCGCCAAGTCCGGCGACGACATCATCAGCGGCTGCATCAACATGACGGGCCTCATCCACGTACGCACCACCAAGCCCTTTGGCGAGTCCACCGTCGCACGCGTCCTGGAGCTCGTGGAAAATGCCAGCGAAAAGAAGGCGCGCACTGAGAACTTCATCACGCGCTTTGCTCGCGTCTACACCCCCGCTGTCACCGGCGCGGCCGCGGTGCTCGCGCTCGGCGGCGGCCTGGTCACCGGCGCCTGGTCTGATTGGATTCTGCGAGGCCTGACCTTCCTGGTCGTCAGCTGCCCGTGCGCGCTCGTGATCAGCGTGCCGCTGAGCTTCTTTGGCGGCATCGGCGGCGCGTCCAAGCTGGGCGTTCTCATCAAGGGTTCTAACTACCTCGAGACGCTCGCCGACGTGGACACCGTCGTCTTCGACAAAACTGGCACCCTCACCAACGGCACGTTCTCGGTCGTTGCGGTGCACCCCGAGGCCGGCTATACCGAGCAGTCGTTGCTCGAAGTCGCCGCCCTTGCCGAGTCGTTCTCCGATCACCCTATCGCACAGTCGGTGCGTGCCGCCTTCCAGGGCGAGCTTGACCCCACGCGCGTAACGGATTCCACTAATGACGCGGGCCACGGCGTGACGGCGACCATCGACGGCAAGCATGTCGTCGTCGGCAACGCCAAGATGCTCGCCGCGGCCGGCGTTGAAGCACCGGACTGTGATGTTGTCGGCACGATCCTCCATGTGCTCGTTGACGGCGTGTACGCCGGCCACATCGTGATTGCAGACACCGTTAAGGCCGATGCCGAGCAGACGGTCCGTGACCTGCACGCCGCCGGCATCAAGCGCACCGTTATGCTCACGGGCGACCGCGAGGACGTTGCAGCGTCTGTGGCCAAGCAGCTCGGCCTCGACGAGTTCCACGCGCAGCTGCTGCCGGGCGACAAAGTCGAGCGTGTTGAAACGCTGCTCGCGGCCGAAAACGGCAAGGGTAAGCTCGCCTTTGTGGGCGACGGCATCAACGATGCGCCCGTGCTCACCCGTGCCGATGTGGGTATTGCCATGGGCGCCATGGGGTCCGACGCCGCGATTGAGGCCGCCGACGTGGTGCTCATGGATGACAAGCCGTCCAACATTTCCCGCGCGATCCGCGTGGCGCGCAAGACCATGGCGATTGTTTGGCAGAATATCATCTTTGCGCTGGGGATTAAGCTGCTGATCCTTGTGCTGGCAGCGCTCGGCATTGCCAATATGTGGCTTGCTGTCTTTGGCGACGTGGGCGTGGCGATCATCGCCATCCTGAACGCCATGCGCGCGATGGGTGTCAAGAACCTGTAGCGCCTGTGGTCCCTCCGGCCGGGACCGGGCTTGGTTTTGAAAACGTCCTCGACCAATGAATCGCCCCCGTTCTGCTCCTTCGGAGCTACGAACGGGGGCGATTCTGGCCTGACGCTCCTATTTGGCAAGGTGTTTTTTAGAATCAAATTTGCGCTCGGCCTC
>CABUBH010000043.1 GCA_902489775.1 uncultured Collinsella sp. | reverse complement strand
TCAACGATATGGCACCGTGGGGACACATGTATGTCAATCCTGGTCTAACAGAGCCATCAATAATCGGTGCGGATTACGCATCGCCAGTCCTACGCAAGCTCCAGCAGCTCCGGCAGCTGGTCGATGATCTTGTCAGCGGCATCCTGGCTAAAGCCGAAGCGCTCCTCGCGCTTGGCGATCACCGTCAGACCCGCTCGCTTGCCGGCAGTGATGCCAGGGACGGAGTCCTCGACGCAGCAGCAACGGTCCGCAGGCAATCCCAGCAGATCCAGCGCATGCAGGTAAATATCGGGTTCGGGCTTGCTCTCCTTAAACTGCTCGCCGCTCACCACGTACTCAAAGGCATCCGACAGGCCGCACGCATCGAGCACTTCCTCGATGCTGTCCATGGGAGACGAACTGGCCAGCGCCACGCGAACGCCGCGACGCGGGAGCTCGCGAATCGTCTCCACGGCGCCCGGATTGATCAAGGTCTGATAATCGCGCGGGCGTTTATGCGCCCACTCATCCCAGCGGGCCAGCGCCTCCTCGCCGGTAAAGTGTCCCTTTCCGGCGCGCTCAAACCAATCGACCAGCATATGCAAGAAGAACTGGTGCGAGGTACCAACCTGCCCGTTCAACTCCTCTTGGGTCAGGTTCAGCCCAAGCTCTTTGGCAAACGCAGCGGTCTCCCCCAGGTAATAATACTCGGTATCGACGATGACACCGTCCATGTCAAAGATAACGGCGTCGAACGGAAATGCGGACACGGCACCCTCCCTAACAAAAAGGCGCCCGCAAGCGGACGCCCGAACCATGCACTATCGGCGATTCTAACCCAGCAGCCTATCGAGTGCCACCGCGATGCCGTCTTCGTTGTTATCGGCGGTCACCATCTGGGCCACGGCCTTGACCTCATCGACGGCGTTGCCCATGGCGACACCGGTGCCGGCCCACTCGATCATGGACTTATCGTTCTGACCGTCGCCAAACGAAACGACCTCACTGGCATCGATACCCAGCTTGGGCAGAGCGCCCTGCAGCGCGCGGGCCTTATCGATACCGGGCGCCGTAAACTCAAAGTACCAATCGGCCGTGAACATGCCCGAAAGCGTCTCGGTAAAGGGCGCGTACATCTCCTCGTGATGCGCCTGCAGATAGGCCGGATCGCCCGCGGTGAGCAGTTTGTCTACGGGGTAAGCATCCGCGACTTCATGAAGGCTCTCGACCTCGCGAATCTTAAGATCGCACGCGTCGCGCTCATACTTGACGATATTCTTCTGCGAGCCGTCAGGCAGCGTGATCATGCAAAGGTACGAGTCCTCGACGTGCAAATCGCGACCGAGCGAAATCATAGGAATCACGTCAAAATTACGCAGGTGATCAATCAGGCGATGCAATTCGTCGGCAGGCATAGCTTGATCGAACAGCACCTCATCGGTCTGAGCGTCAACCACATGCGCGCCATTAAAGGCAACTAGCAGACCGTCATGGTTTTGAAGGTCGAGCTCCTGCGCCAAGGCGTGCAGCCCCCATGCGGGACGGCCCGAAGCCAAGATGAGCTTAATGCCCGACTCCTGCGCCGCGAGCAGCTTCTCGCGCGTACGCGGGCTGATCACCTTTTGGTCGTTGGTGAGCGTACCGTCGATATCCATTGCGATGGCTTTAATTGCCATATGTGCCTCCTTGCATCGTTTTTATCGCGCATTATCTTATCCGAGCCGGGGCACGTTCGCACAGCGCGCGTATGACGGTTGCAAAACCACCCCATTTGAAACAAAGGCAAAAAAGTACTTGCAAAGACGCGTTCCGACATATAAGTTGATAAAAGACCGCCGTTGCGGTTTTAAGTAGATCGAGCATATGAAGTTTGAGTTTTAGCGTGTAAGAGAAGGAAGATCGGCAAAGTACAACCCCAAACGCAATGACAACTTAATGAGGTAACTGCCACATGTGAGGCACCCAGGGCATTGCTGTCTCGATTTTGAGCACGATGCCTTCCGCCTTGCATGGGCCGTTCCATCCCGCCCCTGCAGCAACTGCCTCACGGGCTCATTGAAAACCGCATAGCACCCCAACGTCAGCACATCACCCACGGCAAGCACATCACTCACGACAACCAACACATCAACAAACAGCACGAACATCAACCGATTGGAGAAGCTATGACAAACCACCACGCTGAAGACGGCGATAAGAAAAGCATTCTGGATGCCCGCATTGAGCGAGCATATGCAAACGAATATGACGCCGCCTTTGCCGCCGCGACCATCAAGAACTACGCGTCGCTACCGCTCGCGACGATCTTGGCCGACCACCCTCAACTGCTGAAGCGCTGCACAAAGATCATGGGCGACCCCGACATTCGCAAGCTGACAGACCCCTATGCCCCAAAACGCGACAACGATTCGTACGTTCTTACCGTAGGCTGCCTAGCCCATATGCTTACGGCGCTCGACACGAAACTCAAGCTCGAATGGGAACCCGACGAGCGTCATGAACTCGAAAGCAAACGGAACACCCTGCGCACCGCACTGTTCCTTCCGTTGGACGGCCTCAAGCGCTGCAACGTCGAGCTCAATACACAGGCGCGGCAAAAGCCCGGGACCACGGGGCAGAAAACTCCAAGACCCCATGCGGCCATCGTCGACCGCAACCGATATAACCGCATGACCGCGCACTTTCCTGCCGAGGGAGCAGCCATAAGGACGCTGATCGACCTGCTGTGCCTCCTGAGCATCAACGAGCTATTTGAGGGCTATCTCGCCCTTGTTCCCGCGACGGCACCCAAGTCGGTAGCAAAGATCATCGAGACCTTCAGACGCCAGTTTGAGCGCCATCGCAATGGCAGCGAGATGAACGCCAGCATCGCGCAGTACTACGCGGCTCATTACAAAAATGACGGATGTGCCCCTGTCGAGCATCAGCTGCGGCTCGCCTACACCACGCCCGCCGCAACGCTCCATCGCTTTGGAGCCCTTGGCGCTTGCGAACCGCACGAACAGGCAGCCTGCCCCACAACCGAGCTCGATCTCAGGCTCGGACGAACCCTGTAGCCCGCCAGCCCCTCCGCGGGCAACAATCCTATTCCACAGCACAACCAACAGAAAGGAGTCCTCATGGACACCAATCATTCCCCCATCATCAGCCCCCTCACCATGCGTGAATCCGCCCGAGGTATCACGCTCACCAGCATTTACGATGAGATGCTCGCCCGTCGCGAGCTCTCCGTCATGGGAAACATCGAAACCCCGATGGCCCACGACCTATGCCAGCAGATCCGCTTGCTCGATGCCACCGACCCCAGCCGCCCCATCACCATATTTGTCGCCAGCGCCGGCGGAAGCGTGCGATCGGGTCTTGCGATCTATGACGCCATGCGCCTCGCATCGTGCCCCATCCGCACCGTCTGCCTGGAATTCGCCGCATCCATGGGCGCCGTGATCTTTATGGGCGGCGACGATCGCCGTATGGCGCCCCATGCAGAGCTCATGATTCACGACCCGCTGATCCCCCAGGGGGCAGGCGGCTCGGCACTTGCGCTGCAGGAAACCAGCCGGCGTCTTATGCAGACCCGCAAGACCCTCACGCAAATCCTCTCGGACCGCAGCGGCCTCACGCCCAAGCGCATCCAGTCCCTCACTGCAAAAGACACCTACCTTTCGGCCGAGCGCGCCGTCGAGCTCGGCTTTGCCCACGAAATCCTCTCGACCACCAAGGAGGTCGCCCATGTCTAACCTCGCCAGCCGCCTCGCCGCATCTGAGTCCGCATTGTCCACCATCCTCGCCAAGGATCGAACGCTTTCCTGCGACACCCGCCAAACGGGACTCAACAACAATGCACTTGTGATCGGCCCCTCGGGAGCCGGCAAGACCCGAAACGTCCTCAAGCCCAACCTGCTGCAGATGAACGCAAGCTACATCGTGCTCGACACCAAAGGCACGCTCTGTCGCGAAGTGGGACCCGTGCTGGCAGCCCACGGTTACCGCGTGCAATGTCTCAACTTCGCCGACCTCAACACCGTCCCGGCCCTTGCGCCCGGCATCGAGCGCTGCGGCTACAACCCCCTGAAGCACATTCGCCGCAAGGCGGACGGCAGGCCCAACCAGCAGGACATCCTCTCGGTGGCAAAGGCCATCTGCCTCATCGAGGACAACAACCAGCCTTTTTGGGATCATGCGGCGGCAAACCTGCTGTCGTGTCTTATCGCCTACGTCACCGAACAGCTACCCGCCGACGAGCAGACGATCAGCTCGGTCATCAAGCTGATCGAGCACCTGCAGGACGGTGCCACGGCCCGATTGTTTGACGATCTGATCACGACCGACCCCCCAAAGCTATGCCCTCTCGCTATGGCGGCGCTACGCCATTACGCAAAATGCCGAGCGCATGCACGCGAGCATCGTCGGCATCCTTGCCGAAAAGGTCATGTGTCTGGGATTCGACGGTGCGGCACAGCTCTATCGTGAGTGCCATCAGGTGGACTTCGCTTCCATGGGACACACCCCCTGCGCCCTGTTTGTAACCGTGAGCGATATTGACCGCAATCTCGATCCGCTGACCGGCCTCTTTATTACGCAGGCGTTTATGGGCCTCATTCGCGAAGCCGATAGGCAGCCCGACGGCAGCCTGCCCGTGCCCGTGCGCTTTATGCTCGATGACTTCGCAAATCTGCAGATCCCCCAGATCGACAACGTGCTCTCGATTATCCGAAGCCGCAACATCCGGGCAACGCTGCTGCTGCAGTCGACCAACCAGCTCGATGCGCTCTATGGCGAGGCACGCGCACGCTCCATCATGGGCAACTGCGACACGCAGCTGGTACTGGCCTTCCAGGATCCCGAGAGTGCCCGGGTGTTTTCCGACCGCGCCGACGCGCTGCCCAGCACGCTCATGGCGACGCCGATTGATCGCTCGTGGCTCTTTGTACGCGGTCGCACTCCCGAACAGGTCGAGCGCTTTAGGCTCGAAGACCATCCGCTCTACGGGGAGCTGCCCGAGGCGCAGCGAGGCCATGCGGAGGCCGAGCTCTAGACGCAGGGCCATCGCAGCACGCGACGCTCCGGCGAAGATCCTTAAAGGCCGTGCGCCCCGGGACCACGGCAAAGCAAAGGGGCCCGCATCCGATAGGATACGGGCCCCTGACTATAAGGCGCGATGCGTTAACAGCAGCGACTACTTGCGATGCGCGCGGTAGAACTCGATGAGCGCCTGGGTCGAAGCGTCCTGCTCGGCCTTGGCAGCGTCGTCGTGGAAGGCCGGGGTGATCTGCTTGGCAAGCTGCTTGCCCAGCTCGACGCCCCACTGGTCGTAGGAGTCGATGCCCCAGACCGTGCCCTCGACAAACGTGATGTGCTCGTACAGGGCGATGAGCTCGCCGAGTGCGAACGGGGTCAGCGTGTCGCCGAAGATCGAGGTCGTCGGACGGTTGCCCTCAAAGCAGCGAGCCGGGACGATCTGTTCGGGCGTGCCCTCGGCACGAACCTCGTCGGCCGTCTTACCAAAGGCGAGCGCCTTGGTCTGGGCCAGGAAGTTGCCCAGGAACAGCTCGTGCACGTCCTGACCGCTGTCGGTTGCGGGGTTGGCGGTGTTGGCGAAAGCGATAAAGTCGGCCGGAACCACCACGGTGCCCTGGTGCAGCAGCTGGTAGAAGGCGTGCTGACCGTTGGTGCCGGGCTCGCCCCAGAAGATCTCACCGGTATCGGAGGTCACAGCGCTGCCGTCCCAGCGGACGTGCTTGCCGTTGGACTCCATGGTGAGCTGCTGCAGGTAGGCCGGGAAACGGTGCAGGTACTGGCAGTACGGCAGCACGGCGTGGCTCTTGGAACCGAAGAAGTTGACGTACCAGACGTTGAGCAGGCCCATCAGCGCGACGGCGTTGTTCTCGAGCGGCGTGTTGCAGAAGTACTCGTCGATGGCGTGGAAGCCCTCGAGGAACTGCTGGAAGCGCTCGGGGCCGAGCACGACGATCAGCGACAGGCCCACGGCGGAGTCGACAGAGTAGCGGCCACCGACCCAGTTCCAGAAACCAAAAGCGTTAGCGGGGTCGATGCCGAAGGCCTCGACCTTCTCGAGTGCGGTGGAAACGGCGACAAAGTGCTTGGCCACGGCCTCGGCGTTCTGCTCATCGGAGCCGTCGATGGCGCCCTGAGCCTTGAGCTGCTCGAGCATCCAGGTCTTGACCTCGCGAGCGTTGGTGAGGGTCTCGAGCGTGGTGAAGGTCTTAGAGACGATGATCACGAGCGTGGTCTCGGGATCCAGACCCTTGAGCTTCTCGGCCTGGTCGTTGGGATCGATGTTGGAGATATAGCGGCAATCGATACCGGCGTCGGCATAGGGACGCAGGGCCTCGTAAGCCATGACCGGGCCCAGATCGGAGCCGCCGATGCCGATGGACACCAGGTGCTCGATCTTTTTGCCGGTAACACCCTTCCACTCACCGGAGCGCACGCGCTCGGCGAAGGCATACATGCGGTCGAGAACCTCGTGCACGTCGGCGACGACGTCCTGGCCGTCGACGATGAGCTGGCCCTTCTCGCTTGCCGGGCGGCGCAGCGCGGTGTGCAGGACGGCGCGGTCCTCGGTGGTGTTGATGTGCTCGCCGGAGAACATGGCGTCGCGGCGCTCCTCGAGCTTCACCTCGCGGGCAAGATCGCACAGCAGCTTGACGGTCTCATCAGTCACCAGGTTCTTGGACAGGTCGAAGTGCAGGTCACCGGCGTCAAAGCTCAGCTTGTTCACGCGCTCGGCATCGGCGGCGAACCAGGCCTTGAGGTCGATACCCTCGGCCTCGAGCTTCTCCTGATGGGCCTCGAGCGCCTTCCAAGCGGCAGTCGACGTAGCATCGATAGGTGCGGCAACAGTTGCCATAGAGTCCTCCTCAGCATACGGGCGCACGCCTCCATGCGCCCGGACATTCAGATGCCACTATTCTAGCGCAGGTCAAGACTATAATCAGCGAGCGTTGCCAATCGGCCCCCAAACGGCAACCGACCAAAAAGGGACAGGTTTAATTTGGCAGGTCAAACGCTTTACCAATCAAAAATAACCTATCCCTTTATGCCAAATATTAGGCCGCAGCGCAGACGCTACCGAGCAACTCACGCAGAGGAGACCCGATGCCCTCCAGCAGTTCGGGCGCGATGATGGCAAAAACGGGAACCTCGCCGGCCCCCACGACGGCAGGCACCTTGCCCTCCGAGACAATACATCCATAAGGGACAAAACCGTCTTCGCCGGCATCGAACGCCGCCATGCGACGCGCGAGTTCGCGCGCAAAGCCGGCAGTATCGGCATCGCCGATCGCCAGGACAAAGTCCACGCCTTCGTCGGTCGCCAGGGCCACGGCTTCGTCGATCAGCTCGTCTCCCCCGTCGCCCTCAACCGAGTCGCAGCGAAAAAGCACGCGCTCGAGCAGAGCTCGATCAAGCGAGCCGAGCGCCGCCGAGACGAGCTCATCACGCGTATTCTTGCCACCGCCCAGCACCACCAGCGCCTTGGTGCCGCCGTAGTGAGCGACCAATCGTCCACACCAGCGAGCTACGTCTCCATCCGCAACAAGGCGCGTCGGCATGCCAAACCCATAGTTGACCATCGTTTCCACAACCCTTCCGTGCATGTAGGTGACATCAGTCGTTAGGCTCATGCTACGAAGCGAGGTTTTCCGAGCTGTTTCGCGCTCTTTAGAGCTGCGTTAAAAACCCGATGCAACCGCACGACCATACCTGCCAAATAGGGACAGGTTTTGACGGTGTCCGGTCGAGCAGGTATTATCGAACAGGTATTCGATAAGAACATGTGTTTGATGGGAGGCACGGATGGCGCACGAGCAGCACACCTACATCTGCATCGACCTCAAGACGTTTTACGCCAGTGTCGAGTGCGTCGACCGCGGACTCGACCCACTCACTACGTGCCTGGTCGTTGCCGACGAATCGCGCGGGCGCACGACCATCTGCCTCGCCATCACACAGGCTATGAAGGACCTCGGGATACACAACCGCTGCCGTCTGTTCGAGATTCCCGACGGCATCGACTGCATCAAGGCCGTACCGCGCATGCAGCACTACATGGAGGTGTCGGCGAAAATCTACGGCATCTATCTGGAATACGTGAGTCCGCAAGACATTCACGTCTACTCCATCGACGAATGCTTTATCGACGTGACGCCCTATCTGGACCTCTATCACACCGATGCGGAAGGGTTCGCCTGCACGCTGCGCGACGAGGTCTTGGCGCGCACCGGCATCACGGCGACAGTCGGCATCGGCCCCAACCTATTCCAGGCCAAGGTAGCGCTCGACATTACCGCCAAGCACGTACCCAGCCGCATCGGCATACTCGACGACGGGACCTTTCGCAAGGAGATCTGGCCCCATCGCCCCATCACCGACATCTGGGGCATCGGCCCCGGCGTGGCGGCCCGTCTCGAGAAATACGGCGTCTACGACCTGATGGGCGTCGCCGCACTCGACGAGAACCTGCTCTACGACGAGCTCGGCGTCAATGCCGAGTATCTCATCGACCACGCCTTCGGACGCGAGCCGACAACCATCGCCGATATCCAAGCCTATCGCCCACAGGCAACCTCAACTACCACAGGACAGGTGCTCTCGAAGGGCTATGTCTACGAGCAGGCCTACACTGTCTTGCGCGAGATGGTCGACAACGCCGTGTTGGACTTAGTCGATAAGCACGTGGTCTGTGACAGCATCTCGCTCTTTGTGGGCTATGCGAGCGAGCGGGCCGACATACGCCGCCTCGACGCCAGCGGCACAGCGCAATATGTGGACGGATGTGGGCACCTGCGCTCGAGCACGTCGAGCATCGAGCCCACCGCAACCACCGGCCCCGAGCTCGCACCCCGTGCGCCCAAGCCCGTCCAGCGCGATGACGAACGGCGCCGCCTGGTGCGCGAAGCACAGGCAATCGATGGCATCTTTGTGGGAGAGCATGGCGGCAAACCGCGCGGTGGCTATGCCGCCCTCTTCGCGCACTCCAACGCTTCGCGAAAGCTGCCCGAGCGCACCAATTCGTTTAAGAAGATCATGGGCTATTTCGATGAGCTCTGGGCGCAGACTGTCGATCCCAAACGACCGGTCAAGCGTATCAACTTGGGCTTTGGCAACCTCATGCCCGAGGAATTTACCACCATCGATCTGTTCAGCGATATCGAGGCCGATGAGCGCGAGCGCGACCTGGCGCGCGCCGTCCTGGCCGTGAAAGGCAAGTACGGCAAGAACGCGCTCGTCAAGGGATTAAGCTTTACCGCCGGCGCCACCGCGCGCGAACGCAACGACCAAGTTGGAGGACACCGTGCCTAAACCCAAACAACAGCCCGTGCGCCCGCCGACCGCCTTCGAGCGCCTGGCGGACCCCGAGGGCAGGCGCCGCGCCGCCGACCCCAAGCTCACTGCCAACGGTGCCGTGCGCGCCAACCGCGCCGCGCAGTTTATGCCCTTTGCCGCCCTCACGGGATACTACGAACTCGTGCGCAAGCAGGAAATCACCGTCGAGTCAAAACGTGAGCTCACGGAAGAAAAAGCCCTCGTACTTTCTAAAAAGCTCGAGGGTCTCAAACGTGGCGACTTGGTTCGTGTCAACTATTACGATACATACGGCTATCACAGCCGCACCGGCATCCTCGACGAGGCGCTCCCCGCCTTCAAGCTCCTCAAGCTCCGAGACATCGCCATCAACTTCGACGACATCCAAGACATCGAACTGCGCGGACGAGCCTAGCCAAGGAAGCGCATCCAGGGCGGCGCTTACAGCGTCATGACGTAGTAGCCCGCGTCTTTCACGGCCGTCTCGAGGACACCACGATCAACCGGCTGCTTAGAGCGCACGCGTGCCGTGTGGTCCGCATACGTCACCGTTGCCCACACGCCATCCAGCGCATTGAGGGCATTGGCTACGTTCTGAGCGCAGCCGTCACAGCTCATGCCGCCGATGAGCAGCTCATCGCTATAGGGATAGTGTGACGCATCGGTATCCACCACAACAACCTTTTTGGCCTTCTTGCCGCTCGTACCATCGCTGCAGCAACTCTTCCCGTGTGTCGAAGCGGCAATGCGACGCAGTCCAAAAAACATGCCGACGGCAATGACGGCCAGCACGATGAGATTCGCAGGGTTGAGCAAGTCACTCATGCGCTCCCCTTTCAAGTAGCACTATCTAGATACCCCCATGGGGTGTCCCCATCTTAACCCAAAATCATGTCTGTTCGGTCAATTAGTTTCCCTCTTCAAACTTTTTTGTTGACCATGGCTTACTTTCGTGTATAAGTTTTCCTAGGCTAACAGTTTAGATCCGTAAGGAGCGCCGTGACTCGAACCATAGATATCCCAACGTTTCAGGCAGCGGTCGTGCGCAACTGCTCTCCCACGCTCGCGGGCATCAAGCCGGCATCGCTCTTTACCTATCCAGGCACCTACGCCCACGGGAACGGCTCGACCACAACCGAAACCATCGCAGAACGTCGAGCACGCCTGCTCAACGTTATCGCCCAGTGCAATCGCGAGCTTGACCCGCTCGGCATCCACCTGAGTGTTTTGGTCTGGCGGCCCTGCGGAGCACTCGTGTACGTGTACCGAGCCAAAAGCCTCGCCACCTATTTCGCAGACCCTCGCGCCCAAACAGCGCTCGCCTCGGAAGGCTACGACACGAGAGACCTTTCGACATGCCTTGTGCATTTGGCATCACGCATCACGCTCGCGAGCAATAACGTCGCGGAATGCGCTTGTAGCCAGACTCGATGCGCACTACCCCAGCAAGCTAGCTGCAGCAACGACTGCACCTGCGAGTTTCCGCACGAAATAGGCTACTTCCTTGGATATCCCTACGACGACGTGCACGAGTTTATCGTCCAGCGCGGCGAGAACTACAAGGTCTTTGGGGCCTGGAAGGTCTACACGAATGTCGAGCAAGCGCTTGCGATGTTTGACGCCTACCGCGCTTGCACTCAATACCTCACCTTTGTCTATCAGCAGGGCTGCAGCTTGGCGCAACTTGCCCAGGCAACCCGATAGAACATAGAAGCCGCGGCAACCTGCCGCACAACTGAAAGGACTCAACATGAGCAAGATCGCCGTCGTCTACTGGAGCGGCACGGGCAACACCGAGGCCATGGCAAACCTCGTCTCCGAAGGCGCCACGTCCGCGGGTGCCGAGGCTGAGGTCATCTCCTGCGCCGACTTCTCTGCCGACAAGGTCACCAACTATGACGCCTTCGCCTTCGGCTGCCCCGCCATGGGGTCCGAGGAGCTCGAGTACGACGAGTTCCAGCCGATGTGGGATGAGGTCAAGGAAGTCCTCGGCGACAAGAAGGTCGTCCTCTTTGGCTCCTATTCGTGGGCCGAGGGCGAGTGGATGGACAACTGGAAGGCCGACGCCGACGAGGCCGGCGTCAACGTCGTCGATTCCGTCATTTGCTACGACGCCCCCGACGATGAGGGCGAGGCGGCCTGCCGCGCCCTTGGAGCCGAGCTCGCGTAACGAAACCAGGCCTCCAAAAGAGCCTGTATCACAGCGCATCCCCATCCCTACAAAAGAGCGGGGGCTGGATTCAAGTCCAGCCCCCGCTCTTTTGTAACGGCAGTTACATCAACCGGCTACGAGATATTTCCCAAGAACGCCTTGGTGCGCTCGCTCTTGGGGTGGTCGAAGACCTCGCTCGGCGTACCCTCTTCCACAATGACGCCGCCGTCCATAAAGACGACGCGGTCGGCGACATCGCGGGCAAAGCCCATCTCGTGCGTCACGACGATCATGGTCATGCCGTCGCGTGCCAGGTCGCGCATGACACCCAGGACGTCGCGCACGAGCTCGGGGTCGAGCGCCGAGGTGGCCTCGTCAAAGAGCATGACGTGCGGGTTCATCGACAGGGCGCGGGCGATGGCAACGCGCTGCTGCTGACCGCCCGAGAGCTGGCTCGGCATAAAGTCGATACGCTCGGCAAGACCGACCTTGGTCAGCTCCTCGACGGCAATTTTCTCGGCCTCTTCCTTGCTGCGCTTGAGCACCTTCTGCTGCGCGAGCATGACGTTCTTTTTGACTGAGAGGTGCGGGAACAAATTGAACTGCTGGAACACCATACCCAGATGCGTGCGCACCTTGTTAAGATCGACGCCCTTGGCGCACACGTCCACACCCTCAACGACAATCGAGCCACTCGTGGGATGCTCAAGACGGTTGATGCAGCGAAGCATCGTCGACTTACCCGAGCCCGAGGGACCCAGAACTACGACAACCTCGCCCTTGTGCACATCCAGATCGATATCGCGCAGGACCACGTTATCGCCAAAGGCCTTCTGGAGGTTCTTGATACTGACGACAACCTCGTTCGAGTTATTGGTTTCGCTCATGATAGGACCTCCTTACAGACCGGCGATGTGATCGGCGGGCGTCGCGACGACCTGTCCGGCGCTCTTGGCGGGACGCTTCTTCTTGGTCTCGGCCGTGCCCAAAAGCCTTGCCTCAAGACCGCTCACCAAGCGAGCGAGCGGCAGGGTGATGACCAGATAGAACAGGGCGGCAACCACGTACGGTGTAATGGAGCCCGTCGTGGCCACGATGGTGCGGGCGTTCATGACGATCTCGACCACGCCCACGGCCGCGAGCAGCGACGTATCCTTGTAAAGCAGGATAAATTCACTGGTCAGCGTAGGCAGGACATTACGGAACGTCTGCGGAATCATGACATAGAGCAGCGTCTGGAACGCGTTCATGCCCAGCGAACGCGCAGCCTCGTTCTGGCCCTTGGGGATCGACTGAATACCGGCACGGAAAATCTCACACAGATAGGCAGACGAATTCATGGCCATGACGATGACGCCCAACACATAGTCGTCAACCTTGACGCCGGCCAGCGGCAGGCCAAAGAACGCGATGTAGATCTGCAGGAACGCCGGCGTACCACGGATGATATTCACATAGATGCCGGCAAGGCAACGCAGGATGCGCGACTTGGAGATGCGCATGAGCGACAGGGCAAAGCCAAAGGGAATTGCCAGCGGAAACGCCACGAGCACGATCGAGAGCGACATGAGGAAGCCTTTGAAGACGATCGGCAGGCTCTGGACCAAAATGACCGGGTTCAGGAACAGGCGCAGGAACATGTTGGAATTCCATGCCTCGACCCACGGCTGCTCCTTAAGGTCGGCCAGGAAGTTATCGAATGCCGTCACGCCCTTGATCTCCACCGACGGAATCTTGGAGATCTTCTTGGTCGAACCATCGGCCAAAGTGTAGGTGCCGCTAAAGGCCTCGTCGCCGCCCTCGACGGGGAAGGTCACGCCGTAGACTTCGACGCGGAAATAGCCGCCGGCCGGAGCCGTCTCGCCAAAATCGATCTTGAGCGTCTGGCCGTCGACCTTGCACGTAGGCTTCATGGGCGTACGGTCCATAAGGTCATCGCCCGAGAGCATCGTCAGACGCGTGTCGTCCGCACCAAAGGTCGTGCCATCGGCAAACGTCAGCGAAAGACCGCTCAGTTCCTCGTCGGCATCGGCCTGGACCTCCCAGGTGATACGAGTCTCGGTGCCACCGACTACGTCGCTACCCGAACCGGTATTGGGTCGGGCGGTAATCTTTGCGGTCTCAAGTGCCTGAGCGGTCGTGGGCGCATATGCCCCCGCGCACACCAGCGCGAGCGCCACGGCCATGACGCAGGCTAGCTTTTGGAGCAAGGCGGACAGTGGAAAACGCTGCTCCGCGGCCCCTTTGTTCAGTCGAGACAAGGTGGCTCCTATCGTAGAAGTTGCCGGCAAAACGAGACGGAAACGGTCTCCGTCAAGAGAAGCGCAAAGGCCCTCTCCGCAAAACGGAAAGGGCCCGCGCGCAATCAAGTAGTTATTTTACTTGATATTGTACTTAGCCATGAGGGCGTCGACGGTACCGTCGTCGGTCAGGTCCTTGATGGCCTGGTTGATGTCGTCCTTGAGCTTGGTGTTGCCCTGGTTGATGGCGATGGCGTACTCCTCGCCGGTGCTGATCTGCTTGATGGTCTGGCAGGTGTTGAACTGCTCGGCGGTCAGCTGGCTGGCAACGGAGCGGTTGGTGACTACGGCGTCGCCCTTATCGGACTGCAGAGCGCTGAAGCACTCGGTGGCGTCCTTGTAGGGGACGATCTTGGCCTTCGGGAAGTTCTCCTGGGCAAAGGCCTCGGCGGTCGAGCCAGACTGGACGATGATGGTAGCGTCGGCGTTGTTGAGCTTCTCGCTGAAGTTATCGGCCGTGATGTCGGTGTTATCGACCTTGGTCACGATAGCCTGATCGTCCATGTAGTAGGAATCAGAGAAAGTGACTTCCTTCTCACGCTCGGGCGTGTCGGTGATAGCCGCGATGGAAACGTCATACTTGGCGCCCGAAGCGACGCCCGGAACCAGCGTGTCAAAGTCATTGTTGACATACTCGACATCCAGGCCCAGCTTGTCGCCGATAGCCTTGATGAGCTCAAGGTCAAAGCCCTGATAATCGCCGTTGTCATCCTTGTACTCAAACGGAGCGTACTCGGCAGAGGTGCCGACGGTCAGCGTACCGTCCTTGACGAGCGCGTACTCCTTGGAGCCGTCGACCTTCTCGACCTTAGCGTCGTCAGAGCTGCTGGAACCAGCATCAGAACCAGAGGTGGCGTTGGACGAGCCGCAGCCCGTCAGAGCAAGGGCGAGCGCCATAGCACCCGTGGCGGCAAATGCGCCGAGCTTCTTCAGCTTCATAATCAGTCTCCTTCCGGTGACCTCGTTTGATTCAGAGGTCTGCAAAAACTGTTGGCTATTATGCACCCTGAATTACGAATCTGCAATGAGAAAATCGATTGAAACAAACCCATAACGTGAATGGAATACTCTACTTTGTGACAGTTATTACTGCTGCAATGACCTTAATAGTCTAATTTCAGCTGCATAACCTGCAAGTTCGTTCGGAGTCTCCAAAATAAACGGCAGCGAACGCAAGTGGCCATTCGATACAATATTCTGCATAACCTGCATACCGCCACCAAATACCTCGCTGCCAAGGTATCCCTTGCCTATGCACTCGTGACGATCTTTATGGGCGCCACAAGGGTTCTTCGAATCGTTGATATGTACGGCATGCAAGCGATCGATACCCACCACGCGGTCGAACTCGTCGAGTACGCCGTCCAGATCATGGATGATGTCGTAGCCGGCATCGCTCACATGGCAGGTGTCCAAACAAACGCCCAGCTTATCGGACAGCTCTGGGCGCTTGGCGGCAACGCCCTCGATAATGCACGCCAGTTCTTCAAAGCTACGGCCCACCTCGGTGCCCTTGCCTGCCATGGTCTCGAGTAATACCGTCGTCTGCTGCCCCTCAAACATCACCTGGCACAGCGTGTCGACAATCATCTGAATGCCGACGTCGGAGCCCTGTCCCACATGCGCACCGGGATGGAAGTTGTAGTAGTTGCCGGGCAGTGCTTCCAGACGCTGCAAGTCCTCGGCCATTGCCTCCAAGGCAAACTCGCGTGCCCGCTCTTTGGCAGAACAGGGGTTGTAGGTATACGGGGCATGCGCCACCAGCGGTCCAAAGTCGTTTTGCGCCATAAGCTCGCGCAGAGCCGCCACGTCATCCATGTCAAGTTCTTTTGCCTTGCCACCGCGCGGGTTGCGCGTAAAGAACGCAAAGGTATTGGCGCCAATGGACAGCGCCGTCTCCCCCATTGCCCGATAGCCCTTCGTCGTCGAAAGATGACACCCGATCGTCAGCATCTCCAACTCCCTCTTCATCAGTTGCGGTGAAATACGGTCTATTGGTGCCTTATTTTGGCGCAAACAGACCGTATTCCACCGCAAGATATAAAAGGGGCATCAGGGGCGCGTTTTGCCGAAGGCTTTAAGCGCGGCCGTTACGGGGCCAGGCTGGAAACGTCGGCGTACGTCGTCCAAGCGCTCGGGAATATCGATGTGCTGCGGGCAGTGACGTGCGCATTTGCCGCATTTGACGCAATTGCTCACCAACTTGGGCTCACTCGTCCGTACCGCGCTCGCCGTAAAGTATTGAGACAGCCCCGTAAACCAACTATGCGCATAGCTCGCGTTGTAGGCGCCAAAGCAGCCGGGAATATTGATGCCCTTGGGGCACGGCATGCAGTAGCCGCACCCCGTACAGGGCACGCGATTCGATTTCTCAAACTCTCCCAGCACACGTGCGATGGTATCGAGCTGCTCTCTCGTCATCGAATTCGGCAGTGCGCGATCCGCCAATGCCGCGTTCTCGTCCACCTGTGCGGTATCGGTCATGCCCGAAAGCAGCATCGTGACCTGAGGATGGTTCCACACCCACGAAAGTCCCCAAGCAGCCGGCGTCTTCAGGTATGGATCGAGTACGTCATCGAGCACGGCGCGGGCCCGCGGAGGCAGCTTGCCCGCC
>CABUBH010000042.1 GCA_902489775.1 uncultured Collinsella sp. | reverse complement strand
AGCGTCGCCCCTCGTTTTTAACCATGTCAACTGAACCTAGTTCAGTTTGGTTGATTTCCGATCTCAGCCGAACACATTGAGCGGAAAGGCTGTTCCCGCAGTCAGTCGAACGTCCCCGGGGCCCTTCTCAGGCCCCGGGGACGGCATTTTCCCAGTTGAAGGAACGGTGGAGATGTGTTTCGATGGGTCAGATTCGTGTCGTTCCGAAAAGACCGTGAACCTTTTGTGGGACGCGCGGCGCCGTGGTACCATAGCCGAGTTTGTTGTCTTGGTCGGAAACCAAGACGCCTTATGCGCTGATCGGTAACCAGCGCCTGACCAATAAGGAGTCCTACCATGAAGCAGGGTATCCATCCCCAGTATGTCGAGTGCACGGTGACGTGCTCCTGCGGCAACACCTTCAAGACGCACGCTACCGTGTCTGAGATGAAGGTCGAGCTTTGCAACGAGTGCCACCCGTTCTACACCGGCCAGCAGAAGTTCGTCGACACCGGTGGACGCGTCCAGCGCTTCGCCGACAAGTTCGGTGGCGCCGCTGCCGCCCAGCTCAAGAAGGCCGAGGAGGCCAAGGCTGCCAAGGCCGCCAAGGCTGCTGAGGCCGAGGCCGCTCGCAAGGCCGCCGCTGAGGCCAAGGCTGCCGAGAAGGCTAAGCGTGCTGCTAAGTTTGCCGAGGAGGCTGCCAAGCAGGCCGCCGAGGCTCCCGCAGAGGCTCCCGTCGAGGAGGCCGCTGCCGAGGCCGAGACCACCGAGGCTGCTGAATAAATAGCTCGCCGCGGAATCGCTCGCATTCATGGCATGAGGGCCGTGCATCCATTTGGGTGCGCGGCCCTTTTTCTTTTTAAATTAGTGCAAACTAACCTGTCCCCATGGCACCACATGGCAGAGAGGCGGCGTTTGCCCAGATAGACCTGCCAAAATTAACCTGTCCCATTGTGGCAGGTTGGTCGTAGTTATTACGTGGCGGTCGAGCTCGACCGTATAGGCCGCGCCTTGTTTGGCTAAAGTACAATCATCTGTGTTTAACTCGCCCGCAGCTGCACGGCGTGGGCGATGGCCAAAAAGGAAAACCACATGGGATTCATGTCAAAGCTGCTGTCCTTTGGATCCGATAAGGACCTTAAGCGCTACTACAAGATCGTCGACCAGATCAACGGTCTTGAGCCCCAGTTTGAGAAGATGACCGAGGAGGAGCTCCGCGGCCAGACCGATAAGTTCCGCGAGCGCTACGCCAATGGTGAGTCGCTCGACGATATGCTGCCCGAGGCCTTCGCCACCGTGCGTGAGGCCTCCAAGCGCACCATGGGCATGCGTCACTTTGACGTGCAGCTCATCGGCGCCATGGCGCTGCACGAGGGCCACATCGCCGAGATGAAGACCGGCGAAGGCAAGACCCTCGTCTCCACCTTGGCCGGCTACCTCAACGCCATCGCCGGCAAGGGCGTGCACGTTGTTACCGTCAACGATTACCTGGCCAAGCGCGACTCCGAGTGGATGGGCCGCATCTACAAGTACCTGGGCATGACCGTCGGTCTGCTCCAGAACAACATGCCGCTCGAGCTCAAGCGCCCGGCCTACCAGGCCGATGTCACCTACGGCACCAACTCCGAGTTCGGCTTCGACTACCTGCGCGACAACATGGTCACCCGTCCCGAGCAGCGTGTTCAGCGCGGACACAACTACGCTATCGTCGACGAGGTCGACTCCATCCTGATCGATGAGGCGCGCACCCCGCTCATCATCTCGGGCGCCGGCACCAAGTCGGCCAGCACCTACAAGGACTTTGCGCGTGCCGTGCGCGGCCTGGAGCGCGGCGAGGACGTGTCGCACGACATGCTCACCGCCACTGAGGACGTTGAGCCCACGGGCGACTACGTCATGGACGAGGCCAAGCACACCATCGCCGCCACCGAGCGCGGTCTTAAGAAGATCGAGCGCCGCCTGGGTATCGAGGACATCTACGCCGACCTCTCGGGCCAGCTCGTCAACCACCTGCAGCAGGCGCTGAAGGCCCAGTACATGTTCCATCGCGACAAGCAGTACGTGGTCACCAACGGCGAGGTCAAGATCGTTGACGAGTTCACCGGCCGCATCATGGAAGGTCGCCGTTACTCCGAGGGCCTGCACCAGGCCATCGAGGCAAAAGAGGGCGTGCTCGTGCGCGAGGAGAACCAGACCCTTGCCACCATCACCCTTCAGAACTACTTCCGCCTGTATGACAAGCTCTCCGGCATGACCGGTACGGCGCTTACCGAGGATGCCGAGTTCCGCGAGATCTACAAGCTGCCCGTCGAGGTCATCCCCTCCAACAAGCCCGTGCAGCGCGTGGACCACGAGGACCTGGTGTACCGCACCATTCAGGCCAAGTACAACGCCGTCGCCGACGATGTGGAGCGTCGCCACGCCAAGGGCCAGCCGGTCCTGGTGGGCACCGTCTCCATCGAGAGCTCCGAGAAACTGTCGGCCGCCCTTACCAAGCGCGGCATCGCGCACGAGGTCCTCAACGCCAAACACCACGAGCGCGAGGCTCATATCGTCGCCCAGGCCGGACGTTACGGTGCCGTGACCATCGCCACCAACATGGCCGGTCGTGGTACCGACATCCTGCTGGGCGGCAACCCCGACGAGCTGGTGCGCGAGCGCCTGGAGTACGAGGGCCTGACCATGGAGGACGTGACGCCCGAGCAACTCGAGCAGTTTAACGCCGAGGCCAAGGAGACCTGCAAGGCCGAGCGCGAGCGCGTGCTTGCCGCCGGCGGCCTGACCGTCATCGGCACCGAGCGCCACGAGTCCCGCCGTATCGACAACCAGCTGCGCGGCCGTTCCGGCCGTCAGGGCGATCCGGGCGAGACCCAGTTCTATCTGTCGCTCGAGGACGATCTGATGCGCCTGTTCGGTGGCGACAAGATGGACCGCGTCTCCAAGATGATGGTCACCGCCGACATGGGCGACGACATGCCCATCCAGCACAAGATCATCTCCAAGGCCGTCGAGAGCGCCCAGCACAAGGTCGAGAGCATCAACTTCTCCATGCGTAAGAGCGTCCTTGAGTACGACGACGTCATGAACAAGCAGCGCCAGGTCATCTATGCCGAGCGCAACAAGATCTTGGACGGCAAGGACCTGACCGATCACATCACCGAGGTCATGCACGACACCGTGTACCGCTGCGTGCAGGAGTTCTGCACCAAGGACAGCCACGAGGGCGAGCGCGATCTGGAGGGCCTGCGCAAGTGGGTCGTAGAGCTGACCGGTCACATCGATACGCCCGAGTTCCCCGACGAGGACTTTGAGGCCCTGGCCGCCGACGTCTTGGCATATGTCGAGAAGTGCTACAACATGAAGGCTGAGCGTCTGGGCGATGACCTGATGCGCGAGCTCAACACCCAGGTCATGCTGCGCGTCATCGATACCCGTTGGATGAACTATCTGCAGGAGATGGACTACCTCAAGACCGGCATCGGCCTGCGCGGCTTTGGCCAGCGCGACCCGCTGGTTGAGTACAAGACCGAGGCCTACGGCGCGTTCCAGATACTCGTCGATACCATGTATGAGGATTACCTGCGCACGGTTCTGCGCATCGAGATCAAGGCTGCCCCGCGTGCCGTGGAGCACAAGGAGGAGCCCGCGCTCGAGGGCGCGCGCTTCTCCGGTCCTGCCGAGGTCGATGGTGATAACGGCGACTCGGTGCTGCGCAAGCAGGCGCAGGTGCAGGCCCGCACGGCTGTCCAAGGCGGACCGGCTGCCGTCAACAACGGTGGCAAGGTGACCACTTATCGCAAGTCCGAGAGCGACGATCCGTACGTCAACGTGGGCCGCAACGACCCGTGCCCCTGCGGTAGCGGCAAGAAGTTTAAGTACTGCCACGGCAGGAATCGTTAATGGCTGAGGCTTTAGAGATAACGCCCGCCGAGCTGGACGCGTTCGCGGACCGGCTCGGCGAGGTCGAGTCGTATCTCCACCTGGACGAGAAGCGTACCCGTGTGACCGAGCTCGAGGCCAAAAGTGTTGCCCCTGGCTTTTGGGATGACGCCGACGCCGCCCGTGCCACCATGGAGGAGATCGCGCGTACCAAGGAAGATATCGCTGCCGTGGACACCGCGCGCGGCAAGCTTTCCGATGCCCGCGCCGCGCTGGAGCTTGCCGAGGAGATGGGGGATGACCCCGACGCCGTCGCCCTTCGCGAGGAGGCTACAGCCACGGCTGAGCGCCTGGCCCGTGCCATCGATGAGCTTGAGCTTTCGAGCTGGTTTACCGGTGAGTTCGATCACGGCGATGCCATTGTGGCCATCAAGCCCGGACAGGGTGGTCTGGAGGCCCAGGACTGGACCTTCATGCTCTTTAAGATGTACATGAAGTACTGCCAGCGTCGCGGCTGGAAGGTCACCATCAACGACTGTCCCGCAGCCGAGGTCATCGGCATCGACCGCGCGACCTTTACTGTCGAGGGCAAGGACGCATTTGGCATGCTGCGCGCCGAGGCCGGCGTCCACCGCTTGGTTCGCATCAGCCCCACCGACGACAAGAAGCGCCGCCAGACCACGTTTGCCGGCGTCGAGGTCATCCCCGTGCTACCCGATGATATCGACATCGAGATCAGTCCCGATGACATCCGCGTGGACGTGTACCACGCGAGCGGCCCGGGCGGCCAGGGCGTTAACACCACCGACTCCGCCGTGCGCGTGACGCATTTCCCCAGCGGCATTGTGGTCACCTGCCAAAACGAGCGCAGCCAGATCCAGAACAAGGCCGCGTGCATGCAGATCCTCAAGGCTCGCCTGTACGAGATTGAGCTCGAGAAGCGTGCCGAGGCGCTCGATGAGATTCGCGGACCCAAGACCACGATTGGTTTTGGCAACCAGATTCGCAGCTACGTGCTCTACCCGTACCAGATGGTCAAGGATCTGCGCTCGGGCGTGGAGACCAGCAATGTCGAGGCTGTTCTTGACGATGGCGACCTGGACCCGTTTGTTATTGGCTACCATCGCTGGGCCACCGGCAACGCTGACGCGGAGACCCCGTCTGCATAAACCGCCCGGTTTATGTGGAAATGGATTAAAACCCTCCCAGCAGGGTGGTTTTGTATCCAGAGCAAACCCTGCGCAGGGGTGGTTTTTGTCCGGCGAATCGGTATAATCGAATACAAGAAGAAGTTCAAAGCGCATCCGATGGGGTGCGCTTTTTTGAGGGGGGCAGCATGGCATATCGTCTGGACATCAAGCGCATTCTTTCGATGAACTTCTTTCACGACCTGCCCCAGATTATGTTGGGGTGCGCTCTGGCCGCTATTGCGACCGACCTGTTTTTGATTCCCAACGGCCTTGCTGCCGGTGGCGTTACGGGCCTTGCCACCATTATCCAGGCGGTCGGTGCATCGCGCGGCCTATCGCTTCCCGTTGGTATTCAGACGATCGTGATGAACGCCTTGCTGTTGTTGGTCGTTATGCGCGAGGGCGGCATGTTCTACGTGGTGCAGACCGCGACGGGCTTTGTGCTGCTGGGCTTCTTTACCGATCTGTTCGCCCCGTTTGTAGCACCTCTGGCGGATGCGGACCTGATGCTCCCTGCCATGTGGGGCGGCATTATTACGGGCATCGGTTACGGCATGGTGTTGCGCGCCGGCGCCAACACCGGCGGCTCGGACACGATTGGCCAAATCATCTCGCGTAACACCTCGCTGCCGGTGGGCTCGACCGTCATGGCGATCGATGTTGCCGTATGCGCGCTGTCGGCTCCGGTCTTTTCAATCGAAAACGCACTATATGCAGGCCTTTCGATGGTCATTAGCGGCTACGTGATCGATGCCGTGGTTGATGGCGGCAACAAACGCCGTATGGTACTCATCATCTCGGACAAGTTCCCTGATATTGCTGCCGATATCATGTATGGCCTGGGTCGTGGTTGTACCAAGTTTAAGGCGACTGGCATGTATTCGGGTGCCGAGAAGCCGGTGATTATGGTCATCGTGAGCCGTCGAGAGCTCAATACCCTCAAGACGATCGTGCGCGAGCGCGATCCTCACGCCATTGTGACGGTCGCTGACGTTACGGAAGCCTTCGGCGAGGGATTCAAGGACATTAGCGCGTAGGGTCGATCGCGTTCCATCCAAAAGACGTTCACATTGATAAACCGTTTCATCAGCGGTTCTGCCTGCTAAATTGTTCAAATAATGATAAAAACTCTGGTAAAGCCATCAGTTTCCAGCATAATGAATGACGTACGTGCATTGCGGCTGTGTTGGGATTACCTTCGGTGCCGTGCGCATTTTGTCTAATGAGGATGAAAGGAAGGCACAATGAGCGACGAAGAGCTCAAAAAGGTTGCCAACGAGGTAAGGAAGGGCATCGTCACCGGCGTGCACGCTGCCAAGTCCGGCCATCCGGGCGGTTCGCTCGGCGCTGCCGACATCATGACCTATCTGTACTTTGAGGAAATGAACGTCGACCCGGCCGACCCCCGCAAGGCCGACCGCGACCGCTTCGTGCTTTCCAAGGGTCACTGCGCGCCTGGTCTGTACGCCGTGCTCGCCGAGCGCGGATTCTTCCCCAAGGAGGATCTCGAGACGCTGCGCCACATCGGCAGTCACCTGCAGGGCCATCCCAACATGAACGACACTCCGGGCGTCGATATGTCCACCGGCTCGCTGGGCCAGGGCATCTCCGCCGCCGTGGGCATGGCGGTTGCCGCCAAGCACTGGGGCGATACTTACCGCACGTACGCCCTGCTGGGCGATGGCGAGAGCGAGGAGGGCCAGGTCTGGGAGGCCGCCATGTTTGCCGGCAACCAGCAGCTCGACAACCTCTGCGTGATCGTCGACCATAACGGCCTGCAGATCGACGGCCCCGTCGAGGAGGTCAACGACCCCATGCCGCTCGCCGACAAGTTCCGCGCCTTCAAGTTCCATGTGGTGGAGCTCGCCGACGGCAACGACTTCGACCAGATCCGCGCCGCCTTTGCCAAGGCCCGCGCCACCAAGGGTCAGCCGACCGCCATTATCGCCGAGACCACGAAGGGCAAGGGCGTCTCCTTTATGGAGAACCAGGTGGGTTGGCACGGTAAGGCCCCCAACGATGAACAGTTTGAGCAGGCCATGGCAGAGCTCACGGCCGCCGGAGAGGAGCTCTAGGATGGCAGACGTCAAGAAAATCGCCACGCGTGTAAGCTACGGCGAGGCCCTCGTCGAGCTCGCCAACGAGCACGATGACTTTGTGGTCCTCGACGCCGACCTGGCCGCCGCCACGCAGACCGGTAAGTTTAAGGCCGCTTGCCCCGACCGCTTCTTCGATGTGGGCATCGCCGAGAGCAACCTGATGGGTGTTGCCGCCGGTATCGCGACCACCGGCCGCGTCGCCTTCGCGAGCAGCTTTGCCATGTTTGCCGCCGGCCGTGCCTTCGAGCAGGTCCGCAACTCCATCGGCTACCCGCACCTCAACGTTAAGATCGGCGCCACGCACGCCGGCATCTCGGTGGGCGAGGACGGCGCTACTCACCAGTGCTGCGAGGATATCGCCCTGATGCGTGTCATCCCCGGCGTGACCGTTATCGTCCCGGCCGATGACGTGGAGGCCCGAGCCGTGACGCGCGCCGCCTACGAGTGCGACGGCCCCGTGTACATGCGCTTTGCCCGCCTGGCCTCGCCGGTCATCAACGACCCCGAGACCTACAAGTTCGAGGTTGGCAAGGGCATTGTCATGCGCGAGGGTGCCGACGTCACCATCATCGCCTGCGGCCTGATGGTCGGCGAGGCCCTCGAGGCTGCCGAGCAGCTCGCTGCCGAGGGCATCGATGCCGAGGTCATCAACATGCACACCATCAAGCCCATCGACGCCGACCTGATCGTCAAGAGCGCCACCAAGACCGGCCACGTCGTGACCGTCGAGGAGCACTCCGTAATCGGCGGCCTGGGCAGCGCCGTCGCCGACGTCCTGTGCGAGCAGTGCCCGACGCCGCTTAAGAAGATCGGCATCAACGACACCTTTGGCGAGTCCGGTCCGGGTGCCGAGCTCCTGCACAAGTACGGCCTGGACGCCGCCAACATCGTGGCAACCACCAAGGAGTTCTTGGCGTAAGGCGGTCTGCTTTGGCCTTAACTTGAGAGCCGCTTCCGCATTGGGCAATGAACAAGCCGGGGCGCCTTCCATATGGAGGGCACTCCGGCTTTGTGTTTGGAGACGGCAGGGAAAGAAGCTAGAGAGGTTTTACGGTCGGGGCCAGGGCGCAGTTGCGCAACATTCAGCCCTAAACCCTAACAGCCAGAGGCGAATCGGAGAGGATTTCGCCCTGAAATGCGATGGCATGCATCCACTCGAAGGCTCGCTGATTCACGCATCCTTGGCGGCAACGGCCCTCCTTGACATCATCAGGCAACCTGATGGCGTTTGAACGTCCTTATCGCGAGAGCAATGCCCGTCGCGAAAAGCAGGAGGTAGAAAGCGGCGAGGAACACGGGCAGCTCGACCACGACAGGGCCTATGGCATACGAGACCATGCCGAAGAGGTTGAGGGGGTTCAGTGCGTCGTAGGGGAACAGGTAGATGATGCGGTTCGCGATGCTGCTCGTCATCGTCGGCACGAAGATCGGAATCAAGATGAGAGCGACGCCGACTGCGAGGATTCCCATGGGGCTGTCTATCTTGGCTGACAGTGCGAGCACTATCCCAAGGAGGGCGAGGGTTGCGAGATACCCGACGAGGCAGCATATGAGGGCGGCGGCTGACAGGCTTATGCCGTAGGTGCATGTGATGTTGTAGATCTGGATGGGTAGACCTGCGCCGTCGGCTCCGTAGAAGACGAGCGTTATTGCCAGGAAGACGAGTGTGAAGACCCAGTATATGGCGCTTGCCGCGATCATAGAGGCCGCCGCCTTCGCGCGCCCGAGCCTTGATTTGCCGAACTTGGTGGACAGCAGGATGGCGTCGGTTTTGGCCCGGTACTCCCCGTTGAACACCGATGCGCACGTTATCACGACTGCGAGCATCGCGAATATGAGGAACTGGGCGAGGTTGAGGAAGTCCTCCCATCCTCCTGCGTATCCGTACTCGATGGGCGTTTGCATGCCTTGCGCCCTCTCGCTCCAGAACGCCCTCTCATCGTCGTTGTACGAGAGGGCCCCGTTCGCGTCGAGCCCGGAGGCTATCTTCGAGCGGACTCGCCCGTAGAGGTCGACGGTGCCAGTCGTGTCGATAGCGGCTGCCGCGGACACGGGCATCTGGTAGCCTTGCATCCAAGGGCTTGTCAGCAGCGCCATGAGGGCGCCGTTCTTCGCGCTGAACTCCCAGTACTCGTTCGCCTTCTCCCCGTAGGGCTTCCTGTCCGTCCTGTACTCTTCCTTGACCTCGCCGTCCGGACCGACGAACTCCTTGAACTCGCGGAGCGCCTCGGTGGCCTCCTCGTCGGTGATGGGGCCTGCGAGCGCTTCCGTGTTTGCCTTTATCTGGGCGATGGCGGCAGTGCCTTCGAATTCGGTGCCCATCTCCTTGGGGTCGAGGGCGTACTGGGACGTTATGTTGAAGAAGGCTATGACCGCGACCAGCGCCAGGACGGCTGCTATGGAAACCTGCGAGACGCGCCTTGAGAGCATCTTCTTGAGCTCGTATCTGATGAGGCTACCCACGGCGCGCTCCTTTCCTGCGTGCGATTGCGTCCCGTCCCGCTTCCGCTTTCGTCCGCGAAACCGGCAGGCCCCCGGACTGCTCCTGGAAGAGGTAGAGGTAGACGTCCTCCAGCGTCGGCTCCACGGCGCGCGCGCTCGGATGCGGGCGCTGCTGCGCCACCACGCGAACAATGGCAGAGCCGTCCTGGGCGTAGTGGATGTTGCCCACCGTGAGCGATGCCGACATGGCGTCTGCCTCCCTCGGGGCGACAGTGCACTCCCAGACGCATCCCCTGATGTCCCCTGTGATCTCGTCGACCGTGCCCGTCGTGATGATGCCGCCAGCGCGCATCACGAGGATCTCGTCGGCGATGTACTCCACATCAGAGACGATGTGCGTGGAAAGGATGACGATCTTGTCTTGGGCGAGAGAGGATATGAGGTTGCGGAAGCGGACGCGCTCCTTGGGGTCGAGCCCTGCGGTGGGCTCGTCGAGCACGAGGACAGACGGGTCGTTGAGCACCGCCTGGGCGATGCCGAGCCGCTGCTTCATGCCGCCGGAGAAGGTCTTGACCTTCCGCTTTGCGGCCTCTGCGAGACCGACAACTCCCAGGAGTTCGCGCGTACGCACTTTCGCCTGCTGCGCGGTGAGCCCCTTGAGCGATGCCAGGTACATCATGAAATCGCAGGCCGTGAAGTCCGGGTAGTAGCCGAAGTCCTGGGGCAGGTACCCGAGGCGCGCCCGATAGCCGTCGCCAAGCTGGTCTATGGGGGTTCCCCCGAACAACACGCTTCCCGATGTCGGCCTCATGACGTCGCATATCATGCGCATGAGCGTGGTCTTGCCTGCGCCGTTGGCCCCGAGTAGGCCGTAGACGCCGGGCGTGAAGCTGAAGCTCACGCGGTCGACGGCGATATGGCTGCCGAACTGCTTGGTGAGCCTGTCAAGCCTGAGTTCCATGTTCGTTCCTTGTCCTTCGTTCGATGTTGCAGGCATGCAGGAGGAGAGCTAGAGCGCCGCCTTTGACGGGCGTGGCGAGAGGCCGCCTGAGACGCAGCGTATGAGCCTTGACGCCTCCAGGGCGGCGAGCGCCATGGAGGCCATGAGCGCCGTGACCCATACGGCGAGAGACGCGCCCTCGTACCAGAGGGGGAACGCCGTGCTCAGCAGCCAGAGCGCTGCGAGTACGGACATCGCAGGGGCGACGCTGGCGACGAGCGAGTTGCCCGGCAGACGGCGCGCCGCATAGAAGCAGGCGGCACACGAGCAGAAGAACGGCGTGCATGCGTACAGCAGTACGCGAAGCGCGTCGATCCCCGCGAGCGTTGGCACTGCCGCAACGGAGAGCGTAATCCAAAGCACGTCGGCAAGGCCGAAAAGCAAAAGCCTGCTCGCCAACACTTGCACGCAGCTGAACCGGCACGAGTACTCCATCTCGCAGACGCGGGTCTCGAAGCTCTTGAATACCGATGGTGCCGCTATGGCAACCGAGAGGGCCGATGCCGCCATGACGACGACGGGACTTCCCGAGCGCGGGCCGATCACGCCGACGAGAACGAGCATGCATGCCAGAAGCGCGATCTGGAGCATCCATGCCCAGGGACACACGAACCGGACCTGGCTCGCGACGAACCGCCAGAGCGGGATGTAATCCGCCTCCCTCGCGCCTCCGCAGGCGCGAGCCGCCTCTGCTTCCACGAGCAGCAAGGTGCGCTTGCGCGCCGAGGCATCGGGGGATGCCGCGTCGGCGGCGTAGTAGCTCCTCAGCGCATCCTTTAGCTTCGAGTCATCCATTGCCTTCTCCCATCAGTTCCTTGAGCCTGCTGAGCGCGCGCCGCTCGATTCGATAGAGAGCGAACCTCGACTTCCCCGTCACGGCGGAGATATCGGACATAGGCAGGTCCTGGCCGTAGCGAAGCTCGATGACCTCGCGCTCCTCTTCCGTAAGGCGGGCGAGGGCACCCGCCATGGTCAGCCGTCCGTCCATGTCTGCATGCCGCACGTCAGGAATTGTCTGCACATCGTCCTCGTCCAAGGCACCAACCGGTCTCTGACCTCGGTAGAAGTCGGCACAGACATTGCGCGCGCAGGCGTAGAGATACGCAAGGGGCTTTCCATGCTCGGCGTATAGCGCATCGCTCCGCACGAGCCGAAGGAACACCTCCTGCGTCACGTCTTGGGCATCCTCTTTCGAGGGGAGCCTTCGCGCGCAGTAGCGGTATACCTTGTCGTAGTGCTCCTCTGCGAAGCGCCCTACCAAAGAGTCGTTCTCGCGGCCTGGCGCGTCCGCCCTGCCGTTGCTGCCGTATGGAAAGCTATGCATTCTCTTCCCTCACCTCCTATAGGGCATAACGTGGTTTGGCGCCGGGATGTGCGCGGAATTTTGAAATTTACATCCCATTTTGTATCCATGCGGCAGCCCTGTGAGTGGCGGGCATTTCACTGAATTCCAGCATGTCAGGGATGATGGCTGGGATATTAATGGGGTTAGGGTGCATCCAGAGCTTATTGCATCGGGCGGCTTGAGCGTTTTCGGAGAAGAGATTGGGCGGTTTATGCGAGAGTATTTAAGAGGTGGCACCGCTCATTAGAAAACCCTAACGTCAGACGAGTATCAGTCTGAGTGGTCTAGGTACAGAATTAAATTGATCTCAAAAGTCAATATTGACCTCAGAGATCAATTGCAATATCCTTCTATCAAAGGAGGTGGCGATGGATATCGAATATGCAAGCAAGTCGCTGGAGAAGAGCCTCAAGGATCAGAGGGCGATAACGAGGAACTACGGCAAGATAGCCAAGAACCTCATTCATCGTCTTTCCGATCTGCGGGTTGCGAATGACCTTTCGCAGATTACCCATCTGCCGCCGCCGCGCAGGCACAAGCTGACCGGCAACTTTGAGGGCTGTTGGGGAATCGACCTCAGCAAGAACATGAGACTGGTCATCCGTCCCGTCGGGGAGTTTGACCCGGATGACCTTACGACGATCACCAGCGTCTGCATCGTGGATATTCAGGACTACCACTGAGCTAGGAGAGGAGAAGATAGCTATGAGTGATTTCATCGTCGCGCCCGGCGAGATCATCAAGGAATACCTTGATGCGCGCGGTTTGACCCAAAAGGAAGTTTCGAAGCGTACCGGCGTGAGCGAGCGCCACCTCTCCCAGCTTCTGAACGGGAAGACCAGGCTTACCGAGGACATGGCGCTGAAGCTTGAGAAGGTCATGCCCGACGTTCCCGCGAGTTTTTGGCTTAACTATGAGGTCAAGTATCAGGAGTACCTTGCCCGCGAACGCGAGGAGGCGCATCTGGAGGAGCTTGACCTTAAGGAGATCGCCAAGAGGTTTCATTTCAAGGAGGTCTTTCCGCGAACGAGCATGTCTTTGGTTGAGCAAGCTGCGGCTATGCTGAAGATTCTGGGCGTTTCGGATTTTGACCGCTACATGACTGCAATTCCCGGCGGGATGGAGTTCATGCAGGATGGTGGCAATTCGGAGGCTGTTGCCGTTTGGCTCGGGCTCTGCAAAGAGGAGATTGAGACTCAGAATAAGGATTTAAGCGATACTCAATACTCTAGAGAGCTGCTTGAGTCGTCGCTTGGTCGTTTGAAGAAGATTGCCCTGAATCCAGATGTAAACGGTTCTATCAAGAGCGCACGCAAGCTTCTGAACAGGTGTGGAGTTTACCTAGTTGAGCATGAAGCTATCTCGAACGCTAAAGTACGTGGCGTGTTGACAACCTACTTGGGTCATCCTGCTATTTTCATCAGCAAGCGATACAAGACTCATGATCATGTCTGGTTTACGGTCGTGCATGAGCTTGCACACCTCTTGTTTCATTACGACCCCAAGCAGCAAATCGTGTCGATGGAAGAACTTGCAAGCGAAGAGCATAAGGACGAAGAGGCCAATGCGTTCGCAAGGCGTTTCTTCGTAGACCTGGACGAGTATGAGAGCTTTGTTGCAGCCGGTCATTTTACTGAGGGAAGAATCAGGGAATTCTCGTCCAGTCAGAGGGTGGATCCGGGTATTACGGTCGGCTTTCTTCAGCATGATGGATGCATCGGGTTTGACGCTTTCTCTAATCTTAAGTCCGCTTGTTAGTAGGTGACGCCCCATGTATGTCCTCACACTAAAGAATCGCCTAAATGAGTTCAGGGCCGTACAAAGGCTGCGGGAGCTCGGACTTTTAGACGAAGGGCTTCCGCCTTTGGTCGAGGTGGTTAAGAAGGACGTTGCCTTTGATAAGCTGGTCGATCCCTCAACGGGTGAGTACGTCAAGGTCAACAAGCCATATAAAAGTGGAAAGCGCAAAGGTCAGCCCCGTATGTGCACGGTAGATGATCTTGAGACTGAGCGCGATGTCACCTTGGATAACATTAGTGATGCCTTTGCCGGTAAAAAGGTGTTGGTCGACTTCTTCCGCTGCTATATGCCCAAATACAAAGGCGCCGACCCCTCAAAATGCAAGCTTGTTCTTAAAATGAGCAACGACTTGGCGTTTTACGAGGAGGCGGTTAAGCGGCTTGCCGACTATCGAGATCTCATCCCGGTCATCTCGGTGATTGACGAGCTGTCCAACCTCTCACCAAAATCCTTGGAAGCTTTGATTTTGGAGCTAAGGAAGACTTCTTCAAATAAACCAGTCGCCATCCGGATATCGACATATGAGGGGTACGAGCACATCTTGTCTGACCTTTTGGGGCCGGATGACTACTTGATTTACGACATCAACGAGACCCCGCCCGCTTCTCGTATCGAAGAGTTTGACGAGTTGGCTGACCTTCATATTGCGGCGCACTCTGTCCTACTGTGTTCGCCGCGCAAACGCGATGACGGGAACAAGGTGTACGAAGATGGCTGTTTCATCGACAATAGCCACATTCGTGACTTTTCCGAATATGGTTTCGAAGGCGTCGGCGACTATGCCGGGCTTCGTGATTCCTTACCGCCCCGTCCGGGCGCGGGGGCCACTGGACGTGCTCTTGCCCTTTTTTATGACGGTTCATCAAATACCTTCAAAAGGTATATCAATCCAGACGTGAAGAAAGGCCAATCCGGCTACGACGATGTCGTAAAACAGATACTTGCAGACAGGGGCGAGCTGGAAAGACGTGCTGGCGAATGCGCCGTACTGTCTGAAATAGCTGATCATGCCGCAGCCGGAAACTATGGCGGTTGGCAGACTTGGATTGTGTACACCGTTGTTCGCTACGTGCAGCAGCTCTACCTCGCCCACGGTAACAGCTACAACCTCTAGTACACAATCTCCGGCTCTAGTCTGTTGCGGTAGAACCATTCGTAGTCAATACCGAAGACCTGCGGCTTTACTTTGCAGAAGTGCTCCCAGTAGGCACCGTAGCGTTGCTTGAGATAGGCCTTAAACAGCCGATTGATTTTGGCTTGGCTGTTCTCGGCAAGACACTCTTGAATGATGGCGGGCTTTGACGTGCCCCCGCCGTCGATGCCGAAGGTCTCGCAGAGGGCGCGCTTGGGCATGACCGCGAGCTGCTTTTCGGAGTCCAGGTTGGTGCTTTTGATGGCTTTGCGCTGTGCCTTGAAGTGATAGGAGCCGTCCCTTGCGTCCTGACTGTAGGAGTAAATCCCACAGGCCTCGGGGACGTAGCTTGGCAGTTCTTGCCAACGCTTGTCGGACGTCACGACGTAGACGGTCTCGAACACGTCGAAGTAGTCGCTCAACTGGCCCTCGAGACGATCGAACGTGTCGAGGTCGGTCTTGATCTCGTAGGCGGCGCTGTGGCCGTTGACCTTACACATGTCCACGCGGCTGTTGCCGATGGGAAGCTCGAAGATGGAGATGTTCGCGGGGCTCAGCGGAAAGAGGACCCTATCGATGAAATTGGCCTTGATGGTGGCTTCGTTCGGGTAATAACCCATCACCAAGTCGTTGATGGTCCTTCGGGCCGCGTATTTGGAGTCGAGCGCGGGGGCGAAGTCGCCGAGGACGTCTTGGATGATGGAGATGAGCTTGGATTCGGAGAGAACAGTCGAGTATGAATCGTAGAGCCGCTTTGCAGTCTCCCTCAACTCTATGTCATCAAGTAGCATGGTCTCCATCGTTACCTCCGATGGGAATTTTACCATGATGGCCCAAAAACGCTTCTTAAGTTCGGTGTGTGTAACCCAGTGGGACGTATTTCTTCGGGCACTGCCGCCTTGCGGCTCCGATGCGCGGTTGACTTTTTGACGCCCGCCTAGGCTGCTCTTGATGAGTAACCAGGCGGGCATCTTGTTGTGCTTGCCGTACGAGCGGAAAGGCGGTTCTCGTGAAGGAGGGATCGAATGGCGGGCAAGCGGACGAGGCGCAGCAGCAAGAGGCGGGCTCGGAAGACGCGCAGGAGCAAGGGGAAGTGACGGCCCTGGGCGGAGCCGGCGACGACTACCAGGCGATGCTTGCGAAGCGGGACGAGCGGATCGCGGAGTTTGAGGCACAGGTGGCCGATGCCTCCGCTTCCAAGGAGGCTGCCGAGGCGCTTCGCGGTGAGATCGAGGCGGTGAAGACCGCCGCTACGGACGAGCGCGTGGAGTACGAGCTGCGCCTCGTGGGCGCTCGCAGCGTAACGGCGGCCAAGGCTCTGCTCGCGGATCACGGCGGCGACGTGGTGGCGCTCAAGGTGTCGCGCCATGTGGGCGACGGCGTGGAGAGCGGGCCAACGCAGGCGGCCCGCGCCGTGCTGGCGGAGCTTAGCGGCGCGGGGATCGCATTCTGCGGGGTGGCGTGATGCCGGGGCGGCGCCGATGCGGCGGTCGCTTCTGCCGGACGCGATGAGCGTGCGGG
>CABUBH010000041.1 GCA_902489775.1 uncultured Collinsella sp. | reverse complement strand
TAACAAGACACAGAATTATGTCCTCGTTGGAGGGGGACGAGGGGGACGAGGGGGCGGGGCGTATTTGGCTACTCAGCCGTTACGGTGATGTTCTCCCTGTGCTTGCGGATAACATCCCAGCTAAAATGCTCGACCAGCTGCTCGGCAGAGCGCGGCGTGGTGTCCGGTGCGATGCCCGTTTGCCCAGCGAGCCAGCCCAGTAGTGCCTCGGGTGTGCCGAAGCGGGCGCGGAGTTCGCCCAGGTCCAGATCGCGGTCTCGTTTGGAAAGGCGGCGGCCGTCCGGCGCCATGAGCAGCGGAATATGTGCGTAGTGCGGCGTGGGCAGTCCCAACAGGTGCTGCAGATAGATCTGGCGGGGCGTGGAGCCCAGCAGGTCGCATCCGCGCACGACCTCGGTGACGCCCATGGCAGCGTCGTCGACCACCACGGCTAGCTGATAGGCAAACACGCCGTCGCTGCGGCGCACCAAAAAGTCGCCGCACTCGGTGGCGAGCGCCTCGCATTGGGCCCCGTACGTGCGGTCCACAAATTCGATCACGTCGTCTGCGAGGTCGTCGACGGTGGGCACGCACAGACGTGTGGCCGGGGCGCGCAGGGCGCTGCGGCGGGTGATCTCCTCGGCCGAAAGCCCTCGGCAAGCGCCGCGGTAGATGGGCGTGCCGTCGCTGGCGTGCGGCGCGCTCGCGGCGTGGAGCTCGGCGCGCGTGCAAAAGCAGGGATAGGTGAGGTTGGCATCCTGTAGCCGATGCAAGGCGTCCTCGTACAGGTCCAGGCGATCGTGCTGGTAGTAGGGGCCTTCGTCCCATTCGAGCCCCAGCCACGCCAGGTCGTCGATGAGTTGCGCTGCAAGCTCCGGGCGCTTGCAGCGGTCGTCCAGGTCCTCGATGCGCAACACGATGCTGCCGCCCTGGCTGCGGGCCGAAAGCCACGCGCACAGGCAGCTGAACACGTTGCCCAGGTGCATGCGGCCCGAGGGCGACGGGGCAAAGCGGCCCACGACAGGCGCGGGCGTTGCGGGGGTGGCTGATGCCGCGATGGTCGTCGGCGTGCTGGCGAGAGTCGTTGCTATGTTGCGTGCGTTGATATCCATGCGGACGAGTATAGCGCGGGGCGCGGTGGGGGAGACGTCGTTATGGGTCGCAAGTTGCCGGGACTCGCGCGCACTGCGTGCACCGGGCTACCGGCTCAGCATTTTGATTCCGGCCCATTCATTCAACACCTCAAACGACAGAAACCCCGGCAGCTCTTCGCAACTGCCGGGGTTTCCGCGGAAAAGGGGGACATGATCCTCGAGCGAACGGGAAAGGGGCAAACCGTTTTCGCTCAACTCCTTTATGCCCTCTGACCGCTGGCTCAATCAGCGCATGCCGCGGCAACACAAAGCCGCTACACCTGTGACGGAGGTGTGAAGCGGTGTCTATTGCTGGCGCGGGCCATGCCAAGGAGTGTCCCAGGCTGCCGGCAGATAAGGAACGTCCCTAACTGCCGGGGTGCGGAGGTGACTTTCGTCCCGTCTGGCGCTCCGGTTGCCGAGATATTCGTCATGTGCAGCCGCAAACGTGGGACAATTACGCTGTTGGTACCACAGATAAAGGATGTGCCTATGAACACTCCCGTTGCCAAAACAAGCCGGCAGCGCCGCCTGTTTGTGCGGTTCGCTTCCGTCTGCGCGCTCGTCACATGCGCGCTGTTGCTGTTGCCCGCCGTTGCGCGTGCCGACGGCTACTCCATGAGTCAAACCTACATTGGGGCCACGGTCGAGGCCGATGGCTCGCTGACCGTGATCGAGGGGCGCCAGTTTGATTTCGACGACGACATCAACGGCGTGTACTGGGATATCAATACCGGCTCCAATCAGCAAGGCGACTCGGTGGGCGTTAGCGTGCTGAGCGTCGAGGAAGACGACGCCGCGTTTAGTGAGGTTGGCAGCGCGAACAAAGGCGACTCTGGCGTCTACACGGTGGAGCAATCCGATGGCAGCGTAAGAATCAAGGTGTTTAGCCCCCACGAAAGCGGCGACAGCGCCATCTATTACGTGAGCTACACCATGACCGGCGCGGTCATGAACTGGGCCGATACCGCCGAGCTCTACTGGAAGTTTGTGCGCAACGGCTGGTCTGCCGATTCCGATGACGTGGAGATGGAGGTCTACTTCGCAAACGCCGCTGCCGGGACGGCGGCGACTAAGGGCGATAACTTCCGCGCATGGGGCCATGGTCCGCTAACAGGCGACGTGTCGCTCGACGAGAACGAGCCCATGGTCACCTATACCATCCCTTGCGTGCACGAGGGCGAGTTTGCCGAGGCGCGCATCGCCTTCCCCAGCGATTGGGTGCCGCAGCTTGCCGCCTCGGGTGACGAGCGCATGCCGACAATCCTGAGCGAGGAGAAACAGTGGGCCGACGAGGCCAACGCCCGTCGTGAGCACGCGCGCATGATCGCAAATGCACTTGCCGCGGTAAGTGTTGTCGCGGCGGTGGCCTTCACCGGCGTAATCGTGGTGCTCAAGCTACGTAAGCCCAAGCCCAAGCCACTCTTCCAAGACGATTACTTCCGTGACGTGCCCTCGGCCGACCATCCCGCCGTGCTCTCGGCCCTTATGAGCTGGAACGATGTACCCGATCAGGCATATATCGCCACGCTTATGAAGCTTACCGACGATCGTGTGATCAAGCTTGAGGAAGCGATCGAGACCAAGAAGGGCCTGCTGGGGCGCGAGAAAGAGGAACAGACGTATCGCGTGACGGTAAGCGATGCAGGCTGGAAGTCGGTCAAGAAGGACAGCGTCGACCGCGCAGTGCTCAAGGTCTTCTTTGCCGGCGTTAAGCCCGATGAAAACGGCGACCGTTCGCGCACGTTCGATGAGCTGCAGCACTATGTCAAGCAGCACACCGTGCCCGTCGGTGACAAACTCGAGGACTATCAGAACACCGTTAAGGGAGAGCTGGCCGATTGCGAGTACGTGGCTTCGGACGGCATTGTCGCAATGGTGTTTGGCCTGGTCCTGGGCATTTTAATCGCCTTTATTCCCATCGGATCCATTTTCTTTACCGATGCTGCGCAGGCAAACGTTATCGCCGCGGTTATCTCGGTGCCCATCGTACTTGTAGGCATTGGCGTAAGTCTCACCTTCCGTCGCTATACGCCGGAGGGTGCCGAGGTTGCGGCGCGCTGCAAGGCGCTTAAGCATTGGCTCGAGGATTTTACGCGCCTTAAGGAGGCCGTCCCGGGCGATCTGATTCTGTGGAACAAACTGCTGGTGATGGGCGTGGCGCTGGGCGTTTCCAAGGAAGTGCTGCGCCAGCTTGCCGAGGCTGTACCTGCCGATCTGCGCGACAGCGACGACTTCTACGACAACTATCCCTGCTACTGGTGGTACTACCATCATTACGGCAACGAGTCGCCGCTCGATTCGTTTGATGACGTGTATCACGAAACCATCCGTGAGCTGGCATCGAGCTCTGATAGCTCGAGCGGCGGCGGAGGCGGCGGTTTCTCCGGAGGTGGCGGAGGCGGCGCCGGCGGAGGCGGCGGCGGAACGTTCTAACGGTCGTATTTTACGGGATGGGCTTTTCTCGACAGTCGTCGGGGAGAGCTCGTCCCATTCTTATGCGCCGAGATGGGCCGATCTTTCTACGTTTTGCTCCGTCAAAAGGGGCAGTGGGCAAAAAACGCCAAATATGAGTACTGTTGCCTTGCCGGTCACATATCTTTGGGCTTAAAAAGGGATCGCTAATGAGAATACTTCTCGTTAGGGACCCCTTTTATTCTACATATGGGGAGGAACGTTGGCTTGCACAACGTATTGTCATGTCGAGCGGACCCGAAATTACTCAAATTTGCTGCCACTAAAAAGGTAACAGTACTCATATTTGCCCTTTTTTGCCCACAGCCCCTTCAGACTAGTCGTTGGGGACGTTCTTAAACGACTAGGTTGTGGCCGCTGACGGGCCTATGCTGTTAGATCTAGCTCGTAGAGGAAGCTTTCGCGCGGCATGTCGCGACGGCGCTCTTCTCGGCTGGCGCGGTGCGTGGCTGTGCGCTTAAAGCCGTGCAGCTCGTAGAACTTCCAAGAGCAGTCAGAGTCGGTATACAGGTGTGCCTTGGTTGCCCCGCGTGAGGACAGGTGCGAAATCGCGGCATCAAGCAGCACCGTTCCAACGCCCAAGCCATGAACGTCCTGGTCCACGGCAAGCAGCGTGACCTCGTTGTCATGCGGCAGCGGACTGCTTTCGAGCAGACGATTATTGGTCCGGATCGTGGCTCGCACAAACGAAAGATACTCGGCGCACGCATTGGGCTCCAGCTCGCGCATTTGGGATAGGAGCGCGCGCTCGGCGTCCATCCAATGTTCGTCGATGCTGGCGCTGGCGGTCTGTCCCGCACGCGCAAGCGAAATGCCGCGCGCCTCGCCGTCAATTACGGCAACCTGCGAAAACGTCGATGAAGAAAGGCAATAGGCGAGGTCGCACGCGGCCTCAAGGCGGTTGTACTCATCGTTATCCGAATTGTTATGCCAAAGCTGCTGCAGAATCAGCGCGATGGCGTCGAAGTCTTCGGTATCAAACGGTCGGTAGAGAACCCGCGAGACCATGGTGCCTCTTTCTTTTGCGGATGCATATCGAGCACAGTTCTACCACGCTATTGGCATCTAATTATGGTGCCCCTGTGTTCCATGAACTCACCGTGCCCGGTGCCGTGCCCATCCCCTCTGCTCGCAAACTTTTTCTGCACATGCGCCCGTTGCGGGGTGCATCGATGCGCTCGATGCGCTACATTGAATCAGTATTTTCAATGCCGCTGCGCGAGCGCTGCAGATCGACGTATCACCGACTCACAGAGCACGGCGGCGTACCAGACAGGAGGACTGCATGGGATCTGATGTGAAGATCGCACGCGCGTTGATCTCGGTTACCGATAAGACGGGCGTCGTCGATTTCGCACGGACGCTGGTTGACGACTTTGGCGTCGAGATCATCTCTACGGGCGGCACGGCTCGTGCCATCGAGGACGCGGGCGTTCCCGTAACCCCCATCGAGGAGTTCACGGGCTATCCCGAGATGATGGACGGCCGCGTCAAGACGCTGCATCCCAAGGTTCACGGCGCACTGCTTGCCCGTCGCGATTCCGAGCAGCACATGCAGGAGGCCGCTCAGCACGGCATTAAGCTGATCGACCTGGTCGTCGTCAACCTGTACGAGTTCGAGAAGACCGTCGCCAACCCCGAGGTCACCTTCGCGGATGCCATCGAGCACATCGATATCGGTGGTCCCTCCATGCTGCGCTCTGCCGCTAAGAACGCCGCGAGCGTTACCGTCATTTCCGACCCGGCCGACTATGATGCCGTCCTGGCCGAGATGCGCGAGACCGGTGGCTGCACCACGCTTTCCACCCGTCGCCGCCTGCAGGTGAAGGTCTACCAGACCACCGCCGCCTACGACACGGCCATCTCCCGCTGGCTTGCCGCCCAGGCAAGCGACGTGGCGGATACCTCTGCCAAGCTCGAAATTTCGCTGGAGAAGGTCGACGACCTGCGCTATGGCGAGAACCCGCAGCAGAAGGCCACGGTCTATCGCTTTGCCGAGGGCTGCGAGAACACCGCGAGCTCTCAGTTCCCGCTTGTGGGCTCCGAGCAGATCCAGGGCAAGCCGCTCAGCTACAACAACTATCTGGATGCCGATGCCGCCTGGAACCTGGTCCGCGAGTTCGACGAGCCGGCCTGCGTGATTCTCAAGCACCAGAACCCCTGCGGTTCCGCCGTTGCCGAGGACATCACGGCCGCCTACGACCGCGCCTTCGCCTGCGATCCCAAGAGCGCCTTCGGCGGCATCATCGCCTGCAACCGCGAGGTTCCCTTTGATCTGGTTGAGCACTTCGCCGATCAGAACAAGCAGTTCGTCGAGGTCATCATCGCCCCGAGCTACACCGATGAGGCGCTCGAGCGCATGGCTAAGCGCCCCAACCTGCGCGTGCTGGCTACCGGCGGCGTGGACCACGGCGCCCAGGTGGAGCTGCGCTCCGTCGACGGCGGCATGCTGGTGCAGGAAGTCGACCATGTGACCGAGGACCCCGCGACCTTTACGTTCCCCACCGACCGCAAGCCCACCGACGCCGAGATGGCCGAGCTCGAGTTTGCCTGGAAGGTCTGCAAGGGCGTTAAGTCCAATGCCATCCTGGTCTCCAAGGGCAAGGCCGGCATTGGCATGGGTCCGGGTCAGCCCAACCGCGTTGACTCTGCGCTGCTGGCCTGCGAGCGTGCCGAGGACTTCTGCGAGCGCGAGGGCGTGGAGAAGGGCGGCTTTGCCTGCGCAAGCGACGCATTCTTCCCGTTCCGCGACAACGTCGACGTGCTTGCCGCGCACGGCGTGACCTGCATCATTCAGCCCGGCGGCTCCAAGCGCGACGACGAGAGCGTCCAGGCCTGCAACGAGCATGGTATTGCGATGGTCTTTACGGGCGCCCGCCACTTTAGGCACTAAGTTTCGCCCCGGGACAAAATAATCTCTGCAAAAGACGGCTGCTCCGTTTGGAGGGCCGTCTTTTTGGTATAAGAGGACGGAATGACTAACACGAAAGGTACAACCATGCCCCAGATTGATGATGCCGAGCTGTTTGGTAATGCCGAGGATCAGCGTGCGTACGAGGACTTTTGCGCCAATCAGGAGGCGGTCGAGAAGTTCACGCTCGACAAGCCCGCGCTCATCTGCCGTTGGCGCATGTCCAACAAAAAGGTGCCCATGCTCAACCGTCACATCCGCGCGCTGTCTGAGCGCCTGGTGCAGGGCGAACCACTTACCCATAACATGCTCAGCTGGGCCAAGCAGCACGTTGAGTGGTCACTTGCCGAGGGCGACTACACCGCCCGCGACGGCGTGCTCATGCTGGTGATCGATATCAACGGCAACGCCGCCATGACGGTGGGGGAGTACGAGCCGCTGGCCGACACGTCGGCCAAGACGCTGCGTGCCCGTTCTGCCGAGGCTCGCTCCGAGGCCGACGAGACCGGCGTGGCGCCCGAGCTGCTCGCTGCCGTCAACAACGGCGAGCTTGCCTTTGTGGCGCCGGCGGACGAGTGCCTGTGCGGCACGGCGACGCTCATCGAACAGCTGGCCCAGACCAAGGGCATCCCAGTCACGCGCGTAGACATTCCCGCGCAGCTCAAGGGCGCCTTGTTCCTGGTGAGCGACGAGCACGGCGTGGTCCCCGCAACCGAGACAGACGCCGCGGAGGCCGACGCCGCCACGGTCGCCTTCTTTGCCGACGGCTACGAAAAGCTTCGCGCCCGCCGCTAAATGATGTTTCTGGGACGGGATAAAAAACTCATTTAACTCCCGTGCCCGTTGCGAGCGAGGGGCAAGCCCCTGCCGCTCGCGAACAGTTCTGTCACCTTGGTGACGCGCGAGGCGCATACCTGCGGCTCCGCAGCCATAATGGTGGCAAGACAACCAAGAGGGGAGTGGAATCCATGGCGCTGATCTATGTCGTTGAGGACGACGAGCCCATTCGTCGTGAGCTTGTCGACATCCTTGCCCGCGCCGGTTTTGAGGTTGAGACATGCGAATCGTTTGAGCATGTCTCGCGCGATATTCTCGCCGCCGCGCCCGACCTGGTGCTGCTCGACCTCACGCTTCCCGTCAAGGACGGCCAGCATATCTGCCACGAGGTTCGCCGCGAATCCGAGGTTCCCATCATCGTCCTTACGTCGCGCGCGACCGAGATCGACGAGGTCATGGCCATGACGCTCGGCGCGGACGACTTTGTTCCCAAGCCCTACAGCGCCCGTGTGCTCGTGGCGCGCATCAATGCCTTGCTGCGTCGCACCGCGGCGGCAGGCGAGCGCAGCACGCTCGTCCACAAGGGACTGGAGCTCGACCTCGCCCGCTCTATGGTCACCAATACGGCAACCGGCGACAGTACCGAGCTCACCAAAAACGAGCTGCGTATCCTTTCGCTGCTCTTGGGTCGCGCGGGCAAGATCGTCTCGCGTCCGGCCATCATGCAGGATCTGTGGGACTCCGACGCCTTCGTGGACGACAACACGCTTACCGTCAACATCAACCGCCTGCGCGCCACGCTCGAAAAAATCGGCATCAAGGGGTATTTGACCACGCACCGCGGCCAGGGCTATTCGGTCTAGGGGCCGGCTATGTCGTTTGCCAAGTTCTTTAAAGATGCGCTGCTTCCCGTCGCCGTGTGGACCTGCGGCGTGCTACTGAGCTGCTTTGTGCTGACGGTCGCCGGCGCACCCGTTTCTAGCGTGGTCGTGGCGGTCGGCGTGTCCTTTATCTTTGGTATGCTCGGCATCGTGATCGAGTACGCTCGCCGTCGCCGTTTTCTGCGTCAGTTGGAGCGCGCGGCAGAGGAGCTCGAGAGTCCCGCATGGGTGCAGGAGATGGTGCAGTGTCCGACCTATGCCGAGGGCGAGCTCGAGTACGAGGTCCTGCGCCGCGTGGGCAAGGCGGCTTGTGATGAGGTAGCCGAAGGTCGCCGTCAAACCGACGACTATCGCGACTATATCGAGAGTTGGGTTCACGAGGCCAAGCTGCCCCTGGCGGCAGCCCATCTGATCTTGGAAAACCTGGACGGCAGCGAAGACGACCTATCGCGCGTGGATGACCTGGGTCGCGAGCTGGCCCGCGTGGAGCGCTACATCGACCAGGCGCTCTACTATGCGCGCTCGGAAGTCGTGGAGCGCGACTATCTGATTCGCCGCTGGAGCCTCAAGGCCCTGGTGACGGGCGCGATTAAGGCCAACGCGCGCGAGCTCATCGCGGCGCATGTGGCGCCGGTGTGCGAGGACCTCGATTTTGAGGTCTTTACCGACGAGAAGTGGCTCGAGTTTATCCTGGGCCAACTTATTCAGAACAGCATTAAATACGCGCGCGAGGACGGTGCGAAGATTACGTTTTCGGGCGCGCTACTGGACGAAGGCCAGGCGAGCGAGCGTATTGAGCTTACCGTTGCCGACAACGGTTGCGGCGTGAGCGCAGCTGACCTGCCCCGCGTGTTCGAGAAGGGCTTTACCGGCGACAACGGCCGCACGACCAAACGCGCAACGGGCATCGGCCTCTACCTGGTGGCACGCCTATGCTCCAAAATGGGCATCGCCGTCACCGCAGCGTCGGAGCCCGGCGAAGGCTTCACCGTAACCTTCGCCTTCTCAACGAATAAGTTCCAATACTTCGAGTAGCCGGTCCGCGTGGCGCAATCGACGGAATCTTCCCGTTTAGGAGGATGACGATTGCTTTGGCTACTATGTTCACGAACGTGAATATAGGTATTACTTGTAAAGCTATAATCACGTTCGGGAACATAGCTTTACAGTTCTATACTATGTTCACGAATGGGAACATAGCTAAGGAGCGACATGAGAACGGTGACAACGACTAAAGTGCTCGATGGGCGCATCAAACTTAAGCCGTCTGAAACTGCTTTCTCGGAACGCATGGTTTTCGATCCGGGCGAGATGGGGAAGGCCCTTAGGCTTAGAAGGCGTGAACTTGGTCTAACTCAACGCGACGTCGCGACTATGACGGGTCGCAGCCTTCGTGTGATAGGCGATATCGAGCGGGGGCGGACAACGGTCGAAATCGGCGTCATTTTCGACTACGCCTCCATCGTGGATATCGATTTTATTCTGAAGGTGAGGGGAAAATAATGGGCGGCACGCTGTTCGTTCATCGTGAGTTTAAGGGATCCTACCAGCTGCTTGGCATATTGGAAGAGAATGCTGGGCTTCCGCTATTCACCTATGTCCCCGAGTACCTCGAGAATGCTGACGCGGTTCCGATTTCGTCCTCGTTGCCCTTGTCGGCCGAGACATTCAGCCCGGACGTAACGAGCTCCTTTTTCTCCGGCATTATTCCAGAGGGACAGCTCAATAGAGACCTTGAGAAAAAGGCTCGGGCGGAACGCGGCGATTACTTTAAGGTCCTCGATTTGGTTCGCAACGAACCCGTCGGCGCTTTGATTTTGACGCGAGAACCTTCGGCCGACGGTCTCGAAATGGGCTATGAGGAGATAGGGGAGAAGCAGCTGAACAAGCTGGCGTACGCGCCAGCGGAGGTGGCCTTTGGTCTTGCGCTCGAGAGTCGAATTTCCCTTGCGGGCGCTCAGGCGAAAATCGGCCTCTACCATGCGGGTGATGACTCATGCGGCGGATGGTATCTGCCCCACGGGGCAGCCCCATCGACGCATATCCTCAAAGCGGGGTCGAAGGCGTTTCCGGGCGAGACGGTTTGTGAAGCGATGTGCGTGAGAGCTGCTTCGCTGATGGATCTATCAGCCGAAGAGTGCTTTCTAATTCGAGTTGAAGATGCCGAACCGATTATCGCCGTGAAGCGGTTTGACCGAGCGATGTCTAATGGTGGTCGTTCGCTCGATGGGCTGCTGGTTCCAAATCGTCTGCACCAGGAGGACATTTGTCAGGCAAAAGGCATTTCGCGCGAGCTTAAATATGAGCCAACGGGCGTCAATTACCTGGGGCTTATCGTCGACGCGGTACGAAGGGCGTCGACGAATCAGATGGAGGATAGGTTTCTTGTTGGCTATAACCAACTGTTCGATTATGCCGTAGGAAACTGCGACAACCATCTTAAGAATTGGTCACTCGTGTGGGACGAGGACTGGAAGCAAGTGAGGTTGGCGCCGCTCTACGACGTGTTGTGTACAACGATCTATCCCAATCTCGTTCGCGAGATGGGGGTTTCGTTTGGCGGAAGCCGAAAAATCGATGATGTGACTCGCGAGTCGGTGTTGAGGCAAATGGCCGAGGCGGGTTTGCCCCAGGGGATCGTCACCGGAATGATTAACGACACCTGCAGTGAGGTGCCAGACGCACTGAGAGATGCAGCGCGCAGCCTCAAAGAAGAAGGTTTCCCTGAGGCAGAAGCAATGTTCGATAAGATCATTCCAGAAGTACAAACCCGCCTAAACAGAATCGCCCCATAACAAAAACGTGCCGCCCCAACGGGGCGGCACGCCATCTTTTAATCAGATAACTCGTTGAAGTACGGTGACGAAGGCGCAAGGCCGGGAGGGGCTATCTAAGCCGACATCCCGCAGCCGCGAAGCGGCGAGGACGTCGGCGTGATAACCCCGCAGGCCTTGCGCCGACGGGAAGGAACCTACTTCACGACCAAAATGTCGCAGTCCGTGTTACGCAGCAGGAACGTCGAAATCGAGCCCAGCAGCGCATACTTAATCGAGGATAGGCCGCGGGCACCGCAGAGCACCAGGTCGGGCTTGACCACGTCGAGCATCTCGTCCTTGAGGGTTTCGCGAATGCGGCCGGCGCGAATCATAACTTCGACCTCGGGAATGTCGGGATTGGCCTTGGCTTCCTCGAGCTGCTTGGCGATCGAGTTGTTAAAGGCCTCCTCCAAGCCATTAACTAGGTCGACCGGGTAGGCTCCGGCACTCTCGAGCGCCGTCGAATCAATCACGTGCCCGATAATCAGCTTGGCGCCGTTGTTCGCGGCGACCTTGATGGCGCGCGCGAGCACAAAATCCTGCTGCTCAGTACCGTCGAGTGAAACAAATACCTTGGTGTAGCCCTCGTTCATGGTTTCCTCCTTGGTCTATCGCACGGGCGCGGGGCTCGTGCGTCGGGTGGACGCGGGTGCGTTGGCCGCCGGACACTTTACCTTGTTGCAGTTATACCCAAGGATTCCAGTTTGACCGCTCGCAATTCTGTGAACGGGCGAGTTTTTTGGTAAGGGTCGGTTTGGGCACGCCGTTACGGTTGATAATGGGACATCGCCCGCATCGTCCGCAGAACATCTACCGGCGGGTGTCAAACGAGGGGGTCCCTTTGGATATTATCGAGCTTCTAAAATCTGCCTTCATGGGCCTGGTCGAGGGCATCACCGAATGGTTGCCGGTTTCGTCGACGGGCCACATGATCTTGGTGGACGAGTTCGTCAAGATGAACGTGAGCGAGACGTTCTGGAATATGTTCCTGGTCGTGATTCAGCTTGGCGCCATTCTGGCCGTCTGTGTGCTGTTCTTCCACGAGCTCAACCCGTTCTCGCCTAGCAAGGGCAAGGAGGGCCGTCGCGACACCTGGGTGCTGTGGGGCAAGATCGTGCTCGGCTGTATTCCCGCCGCGGCGATTGGCCTGCCGCTCAACGACTGGATGGAGGAGCATTTCTATAACGCTCCCGTCGTGGCGCTGGCGCTCATCGTGTACGGCGTGCTGTTTATCGTGATCGAGAACTGGCGTGCCAGCAAGCGCGAGGAAATGGCCGTTGCGGGTTCGTTTGGCTCGCGCGCCGTGGTGGCGGGCGGACGTCCCGCCGGTGCGCACTTTGCGGCGCCCGCGGCGGCTGTTGCCGAGGATGAGGACGATGACGAGGACCTGGACTTTGGCTCCATCACTACGCTCGAGGACCTGAGCTGGAAGACGGCGCTGGGCATCGGTTGCTTCCAGGTACTTTCGCTGGTGCCGGGTACGTCGCGCTCTGGCTCCACCATCATCGGTGGCCTGCTTTTGGGCTGCACGCGCTCGGTGGCATCCAAGTTCACGTTCTTCCTGGCCATCCCCGTTATGTTCGGTGCGAGCGCGCTCAAGCTGGTCAAGTACTTCATTAAGGGCGGCACGTTTGGCGCCAACGAGGTCGCCATCTTGGGCGTGGGCTGCGTCGTGGCCTTTGTGGTTTCGCTCATCGCCATCAAGTGGCTCATGGGCTTTGTCCGTCGTCACGACTTTAAGTGCTTCGGCGTCTACCGCATCGTCCTGGGCATCGTGGTGCTCGCATACTTCTTCGTCCTGGAGCCTATGCTCGGCCTGTAACTTGGTTGACGCTGCGCGGCGTCCAGAGCGACAACTTGTCATTCAAAGAGGGCGGCATGACCAAAAGGTCTATGCCGCCCTCTTTTCATGCCAATTTGTTCGCTCTGGCCGCCGCTCGCTGCCGTTGCCATGGCATCGGCGGTTCCGTGATTGGTGCATTGGGGTCAGGTTTCTTTGCACAAACGTGGCGCAGACCAATCTGACCCCATTGCACCAAATCTGCCGGGGCGGGCCTGACGGTGGCGCACGGAGTCGTGGTGTGATTTGCGTCGGTGTCCGCGCGGCTCGGTATACTGGTACGGCTCAAACTAAGGCGCCGCCCGCAGGCGCGCCGTCCGTCAGATGAGGAGTCGCCCATGACCCAGCCCTTGCCCTGGGAAAAGAACATCGCCGCGCCCGTTCCGCCCGCGCCGGAGCCCGTACCGCTCGATGCATACGCCGCCCCCGCCGCGCCGGAACCGGAGCTCGTCCCGCTCGACATCTACGACGCCCCGGCTCCGGCACCCAAGCCCGTCAAGCCGCTCGTCGACATCGACAGCCTCAACCCCGCCCAGCGCGAGGCGGTTCTGACCACCGAGGGTCCGCTGCTGGTCCTTGCCGGCGCCGGCTCGGGCAAGACCCGCGTCCTGACCTTCCGCATCGCGCACATGCTCGGCGACCTGGGCGTTAAGCCCTGGCAGGTCCTGGCCATCACGTTTACCAACAAGGCTGCGGCCGAGATGCGCGAGCGTCTGGCGGCACTCATCCCAAGCGGCACCCGTGGCATGTGGGTGTGCACCTTCCATGCCATGTGCGTGCGCATGCTGCGCGAGGACGCCGACCTGCTGGGCTACACCGGCCAGTTCACCATCTACGATGACGATGACTCAAAGCGCATGGTGCGTGACATTATGCAGGCGCTCGGCATCGAGCAAAAGCAGTTCCCCATCAACATGATCCGCAGCAAGATCAGCTCGGCCAAAAACGCCATGATCGGGCCCGAGGACATGCTCAAATCCGCTGACAGCCCCAATGACAAAAAGGCCGCGCAGGTCTACCTGGAGCTGGAGCGCCGCCTGCGCGCCGCCAACGCGATGGACTTCGACGACCTGCTCGTGCGCACGCTCGAGCTGCTGCGCACCCGCCCCGAGGTGCTCGATAAGTACCAGGAGCGCTTCCGCTACATTAGCGTCGACGAGTATCAGGACACCAACCACGTCCAGTACGAGATCGCCAACCTGCTGGCCGCCAAGTACCAAAACCTCATGGTCGTGGGCGACGACGACCAGTCCATTTATAGCTGGCGCGGCGCCGACATCACCAATATCCTGGACTTTGAGAAGGACTTTAAAAACTGTAAGACCGTCAAGCTGGAGCAGAACTATCGCTCTACGGGTCACATCCTGAGCGCCGCTAATGCCGTTGTTCGCCACAACTCGCAGCGCAAGGACAAGCGCCTGTTTACGGCCGAGGGCGATGGCGAGAAGATCCAGGCTTTCCAGGCAAGCGACGAGCGCGACGAGGGTCGCTGGATTGCCGGCGAGATCGAGAAGTTGCACTCCAAGGGTACGAGCTACGACGATATCGCCGTGTTCTACCGCACCAACGCCCAGTCGCGTATCCTCGAAGATATGTTCCTGCGCGCGGGCGTGCCCTACAAGATCGTCGGCGGCACGCGATTCTTCGACCGCGCCGAGATTCGCGACGTCATGGCCTACCTCAAGATGATCGTGAACCCGGCCGACGAGATGAGCGTCAAGCGCGTCATCAACACGCCGCGTCGCGGCATCGGCTCCACCTCGATCCAAAAGATCGAGCAGCTGGCGCGCGACAACCGCTGCTCGTTCTTCCAGGCCTGCGAGATCGCGTGTGCCGAGACGGGCATGTTTAGCGCCAAGGTGCGCAACGGCCTGTCGAGCTTTGTGGCGCTGGTGCGTGAGGGCCGCCGTATGGACGGCGAGCTCAAGGATGTCGTCGAGATGATTGTCGATAAGACGGGGCTGCTGCAGGCGTTCCGCGCCGAGGGCACCATGGAGTCCGAGAGCCGCGCCGAGAACATCCAGGAATTCCTGGGCGTCGCCGCCGAATTTGAGGAGACGCACGAGGATATCGAGGGTACGCTCGAGAGCTTGGAAGAGCTGCGCGCGGCCGGTGTTGCCGACGTGCCTGCCGGCGCCGAGTCCGAGCCCGTCGTGGTGAGTGCGCCCGCGCCCGAGCCGGGACCGTCCGCTCCGGCATCCTCGTTTGAGGCACTTGTCGGCGCTCGTGACGCCGCGGGCTCCAATCCGCTCGATAGCCTAGCCGCCCCGGCGCTCTCGCCGCAGGATGCCCTGGTCGCCGCCATCGCGGGCAACGCGTATGCCGTGCCAACAGAGCTACCGGCGGGCGCCGTGCATGCCGACGAGATCGAGCGTACCTACGGTCCCCTCACCTGTAAGGCGCTGCCGGCACTCATGGAGTGGCTGGCCCTGCGCTCCGACTTGGATTCCCTGGCCGGCGAGACGCATGCCATTACCATGATGACCATCCACTCCGCCAAGGGCCTGGAGTTCCCGGCGGTGTTCGTGGCCGGCATGGAGGAGGGCATCTTCCCCCACGTGCACGACTTTGGCGGCAGCGATGACCCGGGCAAGCTCGAGGAGGAGCGTCGCCTGGCCTACGTTGCCATCACGCGTGCCCGTAAGCGCCTGTTCCTGACCTATGCGGCCACGCGTCGCACCTACGGCTCGACCTCTGCCAACCCGCGCTCTCGCTTCCTCAACGAGATTCCGTTTGAGGATATCGAGTTTAGCGGCATCGGTTCTGCCGGTTTTGAGGGCACGGGCTGGGAGAAGCGCGGCGACCGTCACGGCACCTTTGGCTCGGGCATGGGTTCGGATATGTATGGCGGCAAGGTGTTCGGTTCGCATACGCGCTCGACCGGCGGTTCCGGTTCGCGCGGCGGATCGAGCTTCGACGATTTCTTTGGTGGCAGCACCTATGGCACCGAGCGCCATCGCGGGGTTTCGCCCGACGCCGGCCGTGTTGCCTCGACCTTTGGTTCGGGCGCGCCGCGAGCTAAAAAGCCGTCGTCCAAGGTGTCGCCGACGGTGGAGCGCAAGGTCGATCGCGCCAGCGCGTCGCAGGACTTTGCCGCGGGCGATACCGTGAGCCACAAGACCTTTGGCACGGGTACCGTGATCTCGGTCGTCGGAGATATGATCGAGGTCCAATTCGAGAAGACCGGCCAGACCAAAAAGCTCATGAAGGGCTTTGCGCCGATCGTTAAGCTGGCGTAATCCCTGCGGACCTGGGCGGGCGTATGGGGCAACATCGCCTGCTCGGGCAGTCCTGCGCAAGACGGAGGCCACATTAAGTGGCCTCCTTTGCGTGCGGAACTCGCGATCGATGTTGCCCCATACGCCCGCCCAGGTCCTTAGGTAACGTTGCTTGCGAACATCGCTTTGCTCGTTCGCTTTTTGATCTGGAGAGCCGGGTAGGCTGATAAATAGATATGGCAAGGGGCTCCCCCGTTGATGAACGGGGGAGCCCCTTGTTGCGTTTTTGATTGTTGCTGCTAGCCAGAGGCTCGCCGGGGTGGGGCGCGGGGTTTGATCGCCTGCTCGGACAGTCCTGCTCGC
>CABUBH010000040.1 GCA_902489775.1 uncultured Collinsella sp. | reverse complement strand
AAGCCACGAGCGCTATCTGGACCTGCTGAACACCGAGGACTTTACACCGTGGTTCTCGACCGTGACGCCGTTGACCGAGGTCGGTCTGCTGCCGATCGGCTCGCGTCCCGCCAAGCGCGGCCTGGGCGCCAAGTCGCTCGACGACCTGCGTACCATTCCGTGGATCTTCAGCTGGAGCCAGGCGCGCATTAACCTGGCCGCTTGGTACGGCCTGGGCACCGCCTGCGAGCAGCTGGGCGACCTTGAGCAGCTTAAGGCTGCCTACCAGGAGTGGCCGTTCTTCCGCACGTTCATCGACAACATCGAGATGTCGATCGCCAAGACCGACCAGCGCATCGCTAAGATGTATCTGCACCTGGGCGATCGCCAGGATCTGTCCGAGAAGGTCTTCACCGAGATGCAGCTCACCCGCAAGTGGGTCCTTGCCATCGTCGGTGACGAGTGGCCGCTGCAGCGCCGCCGCGTGCTCGGCTGCGCCGTTCGCGTGCGTAACCCCTACGTCGACGCCCTGTCCATCGCCCAGGTTCGCGCCCTTCGCGAGGTGCGTATGAACCAGGACGAGATGGCCGAGGAGAAGAAGGCCGAGTACATGAGCCTGATTCTTTCGACTGTGACCGGCGTCTCGGCAGGACTGCAGAACACGGGGTAATAGATAGCCCTGTGGCTCTCACCGGGACCCGATGGGTTTCCCTCTGAATGCGTCCTCGCACTTGAAGCCCTCTTATCCTGCTCCTTCGGAGCTGCGGATAAGGGGCTTCGTGCTGCGGAATGCATTCAGAGGGAAACCCATCGGGTCCCTTCGTCCTCGGTCTTCGGGGATTAAAGCTGAGGAGAAGAATGGCGCGCTTCGCGCTTAATGTGGAGTGCGGCGAGGGCTTCGTGCTGCGGAGTGCATTCAGAGGGAAACCCATCGGGTCCTTTCGTCCTCGGTTTACGGCGGATCAGCCGCTGGGTGAGGGTGGTGCTTGGGGCGACGTGCAAAAAACGGAGTTTTCAGCAGCCAATGATTGATGTATAGGACCATAGGTGGCGTTTGCGGTCTTTGTTGATGCCTTTGCGCGCCAATTGGGCCTTGGCTATGTTCAAATATGGATGGTTTCTTACCGCATGCTGCCTAGAAGGTAAGAGCCATGGAGGCTTCTTAGCTTTCGATAGGCTTTTAGCCCCATAGATTTATCTCGCGATGCTGAATACTCGCAAAAATGCACGCTCCGGAGGGTGCTACCCTGTTACGGTTCGAAACCCATACGTCATTCTATGCAGTTTATTGACGTATTTATGCAAGATGGCTTACACGCGCATGCCACAGGATTGATGTTTGTCTCGGCGCTGCGTAAGTCATCCTGTCTATAGTGCCTTTGACAGGCGGCCGCGGTCCCGTTTGGGATCGTGGCCGTTTTGTTGTGGGTCAAATATGAACGTTGTGTTAATGAGTCGGTGGACGGTGGTGTTTTTCGGTGAGCGGCGTATCCTTCCAACGGTTTATCTAGTGTGTCAGTTGAAAGGAAGAGGGCGCTCGTCATTGTTTGAATGTGAACTGCCGTTTGACCACAAGACGTTGCATCTGGAGCTCGAGGATAAGAACTTTGCGGGTGTGATGGAAGGTCACCAAAACGAGTTTAAGACTACAAAATCGCAGGAAGAGCTGGTAGAGGAGTCACTTGCCAACCCTTATGGCTCGCCTTCGCTCGAGGAGCTTTGTGCTGGCAAGAAGGATATTGTCATTATTAGCTCCGATCATACGCGTCCCGTTCCCTCGCGTGTGACGATGCCTATTCTGCTGCATCACATCCATTCCGCTGCGCCCGAGGCTCGAGTTCGTATTTTGGTTGCTACGGGTATGCACCGTCCGTCGACGCATGAGGAGCTCGTCAACAAGTATGGCGAGGAGATCGTTGCCAACGAGGAAATCGTTATGCACGTCGCGACCGATGACAGCATGATGAAAAAGATCGGCACCCTGCCTTCTGGCGGCGAGTGCATCATCAACAAGATTGCTGCCGATTGCGATCTGCTGCTTGCCGAGGGCTTTATTGAGCCGCACTTCTTTGCTGGTTTCTCCGGCAGCCGCAAGTCCGTCCTGCCTGGCATCGCCAGCTACAAGACCATCATGTACAACCACAACGGTCAGTTTGTGAATGATTCCCACTCGCGTGCCGGCAACCTGTGCCACAACCACGTGAGCGAGGACATGTTTGCCGCTGCCGAGATGGCTCACCTTGCCTTTGTGCTTAACGTGGTGCTCAACGGCAAGCACGAGGTCATCGGTTCCTTTGCCGGCGATATCCACAAGGCGCACGAGGCTGGCTGCGAGTTCGTGAAGAGCCTTGCCGGCGTTGAGCCCGTCGAGTGCGAGATTGCCATTACCACCAACGGCGGCTACCCGCTCGACCAGAACATCTACCAGGCCGTGAAGGGCATGTGCTCTGCCGAGGCCACGCTTCCCGAGGGCGGCGTGATTATCGATGTCGCCGGTTGTGCCGACGGTCACGGTGGCGAGGGCTTCTATCACAACATCGCCGACAACGATCCTGCGGAGTTTGAGCGCGCCTGCATCGACCGTCCTAAGGACGAGACCCTGCCCGACCAGTGGACGAGCCAGATTTTCGCCCGCATCCTGGCGCATCACCCTGTGATCATGGTTACCGACCTGTGCGATCACCGGATGATCAAGGATATGCACATGACGCCGGTCAACACCCTCGATGAGGCGCTCAAGCTCGCCTTTGAGATGAAGGGTGCCGATGCCAAGGTGGCCGTCATTCCCGATGGCCTGGGCGTTGTCGTCGCTCAGCACTAGTACGCGGCCTAAACGAATCGTTTATAACCGACAAGAAAGATAAGGTTTTATGCTTACCAAACTTCTCTGCGAATTCGGCGCAACGGCCCTCATGATCATCTTTGGCGTGGGCGTGCACTGCGATACCGTGCTCAAGGGCACCAAGTATCAGGGTTCCGGCCATATGTTTGCCATCACCACTTGGTCTTTTGGCATCTCGGTCTGCCTGTTTGTCTTTGGCGGCGCCGTGTGCATGAACCCGGCTATGGTGCTCGCCCAGTGCATCGTAGGTCTGGTGCCGTGGGGCAGCTGCATTCCCTTCATGATTGCCGATATGCTCGGCGGCTTTGTGGGCGCCGTAATCGCTTGGCTTATGTATGCCGATGAGTTCAAGGCTTCCGAGGGCGTCGTCGACCCCATTGCCCAGCGCAACATCTTCTCGACCAACCCCACCACCGAGGGCACCAACTATGCTCGCAACTTCTTCTGCGAGGCTATCTGCACCTTTGTGTTCATCAGCGCCATCCTTGCTGCCGCTAGCCGCGCTGGTGAGAACGTTCTGATGCTCGCTATCTGCGTCGGCCTGATCGTTTGGGCCGTTGGCATGGGCATGGGCGGCATCACCGGCTTCGCCATGAACCAGGCTCGTGACCTTGGTCCTCGCATGGCCTATCAGGTGCTGCCGATCAAGAACAAGGCCGACAACAACTGGAAGTACGGTCTGCTCGTTCCTGGCATTGCTCCGTTTGTCGGTGCCGCTCTGGCCGCACTGTTTGTGCACGGTTTCTTGGGCATGTTCTAGTCCAAGACTACATAGTTGTTCGCCGTCCGCATGGGGTAACTTCCCAGCGCGTCCTCGGACATGCAAAAAGGCTCGCTGCGCACTTTGTGCGGCGAGCCTTTTTGCGTCCTGCGGAGTGCGCTGGGAAGTTACCCCATGCGGACGGCTGCGGGGTCTTTGTTGCGTTCGTACAAGCAACCCAACATATATATCTGAATTTGGATGGGAGGGGCTTGTTGCTGGTAGGGGCGTTGGGCTGCTGTTGGCACTTTGGGAAGGGATAGTTACTTAGCCGAAGAGGGGCTTGATGGCTGATAGGTAGTCTTTGGCTACTTCGGCCTTATCTGCTTGGAAGTTGTGCCAGGCCCACCATTGGACGGTGGCTACGAAGCTTGAGGCTATGTGGTGCAGTAAGAAGCTGCGGTCCATGGTGCCGGCGGGGCCTGCGGGGTCGACGGGGACGGTTTCGGCTGCTCGTGACATGATGGTCTTGCGTAAGCAGTCGGCGAAGACGCGTGAGCCGGCGCCGGCTACGAGGGCTCGAACGCCCTGACGGCGTTCCCAGAGGTTGTTGAGGATATGCTCGACTTGCACGAGTGGGTCGTCGAGCGGCGTACCATCGTCGTCGAGGGCGTGGGTGCAGATGCCGCTCACGAGCTCGGACAGTAGGCCGTCTTTGCTCTTAAAGAGGCCGTAGAATGTCGCGCGGCCTACGTGGGCGCGCGCGATGATGTCGCCGACGGTGATCTTGCCGTAGTCCTCTTCGCGTAGGAGTTCGGAGAACGCCGCGACGATGGCGGCGCGGCTTTTTGTCTTGCGGGCGTCCATGGCTATGCGTCCGCGTGAACAAGCAGGCAGCGGAGCGTACCGGAGCAACCCTCGTAGGGGCGTTTGCCGGCGCCGTAGCCGACGGCTTCGATGCGGTAGCGGGCCGGCAGGTGCTCGGACGTGCGCAGTGCGGCGACGATGGCGGCGCCCGTGGGCGTCACGAGCTCGCCGGCGACCGGTGCGGGCGTGAGGGCGATATTGCCTGCTTGGCATAGGTTGACGACGGCGGGCACCGGGATGGGCATAAGGCCGTGGGCACAGTGGATGGTGCCGTGACCCTCGGAGAGCGACTCGACGACAATATCCTCGATGCCCAGGTCATCGAGGCAGATGGCGACAGAGCAGATGTCAACGATGGAATCGATGGCGCCTACTTCGTGGAACATGACGGTCTCGAGCGTTTTGCCGTGGGCCTTGGCCTCGGCGGCGGCGAGCGCGGTAAAGATGGCGAGCGCGCGACGCTTGGCGCCATCGCTTAACTGCGAGCCATCGATGATGGCGGTGACGTCCGCCAAAGAACGGTGGTGATGGTGGTGGGCGTGATGGTGACCCTCGTGGCCATGACCGTGGGCCTCATGGTCATGCTCGTGGCAGTGCTCATGTTCGTGCTCGTCATGATCATGATGGTGGTGCTCATGCTTGTGCTCGTGCTCGGCAGCTGCTTCGTTGCCGTAGAGCCAGGCCATATCGTGATCGTGGTTCTCGAGCTCCTCTGCCAGCTGAACGTCAAAGTCGCAGGCGTCGATGCCATGCTTGTTTACGCGTGTAACGGCAACCTCAAACCCGTCAACCGGCAGTGTGGCGAGCTGTTCGCGCAGGTGCTCCTCGCTGGCGTCCAGATCGAGCAGGGCCGCGACGGTCATGTCGCCGCTGATGCCCGAGGTGCCGTCGATGATAAGCGTGTGCTGATGATTGGACATGGAATGCTCCTTAGCGGGCGCGGGGTGTGCCGGCGCTCAGATGATTGATAAGACTTGCCTGGTAGGCGGCGCCAAAGCCGTTGTCGATATTGACGACCGAAACGCCGCTGGCACAGGAGTTGAGCATGGCGAGCAGCGCGGCTACGCCACCAAAACTTGCGCCGTAGCCAACGCTGGTGGGAACGGCGATGACCGGACAGCTCACCAGACCGCCGATAACGCTCGCCAGCGCGCCCTCCATGCCGGCGATGGCGATGACCACCTGCGCCTGGGCAAGTTCCTCGGCATGCGCGAGCAGGCGGTGCAGGCCGGCGACACCTACGTCGTAGAGGCGGTCGACCTCGTTGCCATAGAACTCGGCCGTCAACGCGGCTTCTTCGGCGACGGGTAAGTCGCTCGTGCCGGCGCAGGCGACGACGATGCGTCCGTTGCCGGTAGGGGAGGGCTTGCCGCCCACGAGGGCGAGCTGCGCGTCCGGGACATATCCCAGGTCAATGCCGTTGCCGAGAAGCTCAGCGGTGCGCGCGGCTTTTTCGGCATCCAGGCGCGTGACCAGGATACGTTCCTGGCCGGCATCGCGCAGCGCTTCGATAATGGCGGCAATCTGCTCGGCGGTTTTACCGGCACCGTAGACAACCTCGCCGGCTCCCTGGCGCACTCCGCGCGAAAGATCGAGCTGCGCAAAGCCCAAATCGGCGGTCGGAGCCGTCTGGATGCGCGTAAGGGCATCGGCAGGGGTGACTGCTCCGCCGGCAACATCGCTCAGCAATTGCTCAAGATCTCGCTTATCCATATATGTTCCCTTCGACGGCGCAAAGTCTAGCACTCAAAGGGTATGTTTCCGAACACTAAGACAAAATTGTTCGGAAACTATAGGACAGACTGATTCAATTGTTAGACGGATCGACTAGTCACGCAGGATGATGTCCATGGCGAGCATCAGGTTGCGCTCGTCGATGGCAAACGGGGCGGCTTCGCGCGTCTTGGGCTTGGCACAAAACGCGATGCCCGTGCCCGCGGCCTGAATCATGGGGATGTCGTTGGCGCCGTCGCCGATCGCGACGGTATGGGCCATATCGACACCGCACTCAACTGCCCAATCCAGCAGCCGGATGAGCTTGGATTCCTTGGTCACGATGTCTGCCGCCAGCTTACCGGTGAGCTTGCCGTCCACGACCTCCAGGCGGTTAGCCAGGCAAAAATCGATGCCCGCGGCGGCCACGATTTTGTCGGCCACCTCATGGAAGCCGCCGCTTACCACGCCGACCTTCCAGCCCTTGCTGTGCGCTGAGCGCACAAGCTCCAGCGCGCCAGGAGTAAACGTCACGCGCTCAAAGGTACGCTCGAACACACTCTCGTCCAAGCCGGCAAGCAGCCCCACGCGCTCCTCGAGCGCCTGCTTAAAGTCCAGTTCGCCGCGCATGGCGCGCTCAGTGATCTTCGCCACTTGCTCGCCTACGCCGGCCTCCTCGCCCAACAGGTCGATGACCTCCTGGTTGATGAGTGTGGAGTCGATATCCATAACGATGAGGCGTGCAGTCATGGCGGGCCTTTCCGAGTGCAGTTGTATTGGGGCACATTGTCGCACGCGGCACGCCTTGGCGACGGCCGCGGTGCACCAATTGTTTCGTCTCCGTCAAGTCTTTGGGCATGAGTTACTTTTCCGCGGCACATCGACACAGGTGCGATAAGATAGAACGCCATGTCTGGCTGCGCGGTTTACGCAGGCTGGGCAAATCTGTACGACGCCGCCCGGAACGACACGGGGCGGCACAGATCCATAAAGGAGGATCACTGGTATGAGCCAGACCCGTCCCATCGACGAGCATTCCATGCACACCCGTACCTGCGGCGAGCTTCGCCGCGAGAACGTGGGCGAAGAGGTCACCCTCACCGGTTGGGTGAGCCGTCGCCGCGATCACGGCGGCCTTATTTTCTGCGACCTTCGCGACCGCGAGGGCATCACGCAGCTCACCTTCGACCCCGAGCACTCCGACGGCGACGCCTTTAAGATTGCCGAGACCATGCGTCCCGAGTGGCCTATCAAGATCCACGGCGTCGTGCGCTCCCGTGGCGAGGAGACCACCAACGCCAAGCTCGCGACCGGCGAGATCGAGGTCCTGACCGACCACGCCGAGGTGCTCAACACTTCCGTCACCCCGCCGTTCCAGATCGAGGACGGCATCGAGACCAGCGAGGACACCCGTCTGCGCTATCGCTATCTGGACCTCCGTCGTCCCGAGATGATGGCAAACCTCAAGCTGCGCTCCGACTTTACCTTTGCCATTCGCGAGGCGCTGCACAACCGTGAGTTCATGGAGGTCGAGACGCCCTCCCTGTTTAAGTCCACGCCCGAGGGCGCCCGCGACTTCATCGTCCCCAGCCGTATCCAGCCGGGCAACTTCTACGCTCTGCCGCAGTCCCCGCAGCTTCTGAAGCAGCTGCTCATGGTCGGTGGCGTCGAGCGCTACTACCAGGTTGCCAAGTGCTTCCGCGACGAGGACCTGCGTGCCGACCGTCAGCCCGAGTTCACCCAGGTCGATATCGAGATGTCCTTCGTGGACCAGAACGATGTCATGAGCGCGCTCGAAGAGGTTCTTGCCGATGCCTTCGGCCGCATGGGTGTCGAGATGCCCACGCCGCTGCGTCGCATGAACTACTGGGATGCCATGGACACCTATGGCTCCGACAAGCCCGATACCCGCTATGGCATGCACCTGGTCGACCTGACCGACATCTTTGCCAACTCCAAGTTCAAGGTCTTCGCGACCGCCGCAAATGAGGAGGGCTCTGTCGTCAAGGCCATCAACGCCAAGGGCGCCGGTGCCTGGGCACGTGCCAAGATCGATAAGCTCGCCGGGGTGGCTTCCACGTTTGGCGCCAAGGGCCTGGCCTGGATCGCCTTCCGCGAGGACGGCTCCATCAACAGCCCCATCGTCAAGTTCTTCTCGGACGAGGAGATGGCCGCTCTGCGCGAGCGCATGGACGTCGAGCCCGGCGACCTTGTGATGTTCGCCGCCGGCCCGCGCCTGCTCTCCGACGAGATTCTGGGCGGCATGCGTTCGCACATGGCCAATGCGCTTGAGATCAAGCGCGAGGGTCACGACTTCCTGTGGGTCGTCAACTTCCCGCTGTTCCATTGGGACGAGGATCGCAAGGCCTATGCTGCCGAGCACCAGCCCTTTACCCTGCCGACCGAGACCGACATCGCCAAGATTGAGGCCGACCCGTTGGCAGCCGGTTCTTGCACCTACGACTTTGTCATGGACGGCTTTGAGGCCGGCGGCGGCGGTATGCGTATCCACAACGCCGAGATGCAGATGTCCATGCTCAAGCTCCTGGGCTTTACCGAGGAGCGTGCCGAGTCTCAGTTTGGCTTCCTCATGGAGGCCCTCAAGTTTGGTGCACCCCCGATGGGCGGTTTCGCTCTGGGTCTGGACCGCGTGTGCATGCTGCTCACCGGCTCCGATTCCATCCGCGACGTCATGGCGTTCCCCAAGACGGCCAGTGGCTCCGACCTCATGTCGGGCGCTCCGAGTGCCGTTTCCGGCGCCCAGCTCAAGGACGTCAGCCTGCGCCTGATGTAGGCGAGCGGCTACATATTGCCTGTTGCGAGGGAAGGACGCGTGCCTTCCCTCGTTTTTTATGCGCCGAGGTCGTGAGGGCATGGGGTGACCGGACGTCGAGGAAACTGCGTCCCGGAATTTGCGTCCAGAATGGGATGTACTTTCCGCCAGGGTCGCTCAGCGGAAACTGCGTCCCAGAATCCAGCCAAATAACGGGTCGCACTTTCCGGTTGAGCTGTCTAACGGAAACTGTGCCCCAGAATGAGCGCTCTAAACGGGGCAGGCTTTCCGCAACAACTGTCTGGCGGAAAGCCTGCCCCAGTTTCTTATAGCGAGTCTCTCTGGATCAGCTGCATGTGCATCACGGAGGTGGTGGGCTCGGCACCCTTGATCATGTCGAGCGCAATGTTGGCGGCCATGTGGCCTTCTTCGCGCAGGGGCTGGCGGACAGTCGTGAGCGCGGGGACGCAGCGCGTCGCAATCTCGTGATCGTCGAAGCCGACGACAGAAACGTCCGCAGGAACGGATAGGCCTGCCTCGTTGAGTGCGGTGATGACGCCAGCCGCGATACGGTCCGATCCGCAGAGCACGCCATCGAAAGCAATCTTGCGCGCGAGAATCTGGTGCATGGCCTGATAGCCGTCTCCGTTGTTCCAGCCGGTATAGATAACGTTTGCGTCTGGGAGGTCTTCGCCCAAGACGGCACGGTAGCCGCGCAGGCGGTCGACGACAGCGGGGTTGTCTTGCGGTCCCAACACGGCGACGATATCTTTGCGCCCGCGTTCCTTCATGGCGAGTGCCGCAAAGTGTCCGCCCTCTTCGTCGTCAGAGTAGACCGTCGAGAACACATCGCGATAGGGGTGGCCCTCGAGCTGGCCGCACAACACGGTGGGTACGCCCAGATCGCGCAGCACCTCGAGCAGCTCGCTGCCCTTGTAGGGGGAGACGTCGATCACGGCGTCGAACGAGCGGCGCTCAAAGTGCTCGCGTGCGCGGTTGCGCTCATGCGTAGAAGACGCCTGCAAGATAACGGGCAGATAGGACGACTCCGACAGTTCCTCGGTAATGCCGCTCAAAAACTCGCTATAGGTGGGGTCGCTGAAGAGTTCACTTAGGGGCTCGGTCACGAGCACGGCGATGATTTCCGTGCGCCCGACAGCGAGCGCTCGGCCACGAGCGTTGGGGACAAAATTGACTTCCTTGGCCGCCGCGCGGACGCGCTTTTTGGTTTCCTCGCTAATGCGGGGCGAATCGTTGAGAGCGCGCGATGCCGTGGAGCGCGACACGCCGGCAGCTGCGGCAACCTCGGCAAGCGTAGGTGCGGTGCGAACTGGTTGGGTCATGGCGTCTCCTGGAGAATGCGGTCGATGTTGTCGCTGATACGGGTTGGTGCGGATACAGCTTACTATAGTGCGCCTGAACAGCGTTCATGGTATCCGGTGACCGGTGTCGTTTTGCAACCAAGCCACAATCGAATACGTCTCGTGTGGGTGAGATATCAGCGGGCGTGGTGGTTGCCTACGAGTTTAAGAACGATGTTTTGCGCTGAGTTTCGATACTCAGGGTGACATAAGTGTCGCGGTTGTACAACCGGTTGCACCGTTAACCCGACCAAATCGACCGTTCAGCGGACAACCGGTTGCACAGTTTTTTGCATCGCCCGTAAGATAAGGACAACCGGTTGCACAAGAATCACTACGATGACGAAGGAGCATCACCATGGACACCATTAACGATTGGGAAAACCAAGCGCTCACCCATAGGAACCGCCTGGCACCCCATGCGTACTTTATGGGTTATGAGACCGCCGATCTCGCTGCAACGTACAGCCGCGAGCTGTCGCGCGGGTTTGTCCAGCTGTCCGGCTCGTGGCAGTTCCGCCTCTTTGAGGGCCCCGCTGCCGTCTCTAACGAGGAGCTTTCCACGTACGAGCCCGAGTGGGATCACGTGGAGGTTCCGCACCTGTGGCAGGTGGACGGCTATGGCAACCTTGCCTACACCGACGAGGGTTTTCCGTTCCCGGTGGATCAGCCGTTCGTTCCCTCTGACGATCCCACGGGCGTGTACCAGCGCATCGTCAACCTTCCCGCCGTTCCTGCCGGCGCTCGCGAGATCATTCGCTTTGACGGCATCGAGAACTATGGCGAGCTGTACGTCAACGGTCAGTTTATCGGCATGACCAAGGGTTCGCGCCTGTCTGCCGAGTTCGACGTGACCGACGCGCTCGTCGAGGGCGACAACCTGTTTGCGGTCAAGGTCCTGCAGTACAGCGATGGCAGCTATATCGAGGATCAGGACATGTGGTGGGCCTCGGGCATCTTCCGCGATGTGTATCTTATGCAGCGTCCCGCCGCACACCTGGTCGACTTTAGGTTCCGCACGCACCGCGAGGGCGATGCCGCTTTGATCACGCTCGATACGGTTGCCGAGGGAGCTACCCGCGTTGTGTTTACGCTCAGTGATGGCGAGAACGTGGTGGCTACGGGTGAGTGCGTCGACGGCCATGCCGAGTGCAGCGTGACCGATGCCCACTTCTGGAATCCCGAGGATCCCTTCCTCTATGACCTTACGTTTGAGGTCTACGACGGTGACCAGGTCAGCGAGTACGTCCCGCATCGCCAGGGTCTTGCCGAGGTGACGGTCGAGGGCAATCATATCTACCTCAACGGCACTTACTTTAAGATGCATGGCGTCAACCGCCACGATCACGACGATCACAAGGGCCGCGCCGTGGGCCTCGATCGCATGCGCCGCGACCTGGAGCTCATGAAGCAGCACAACATCAACGCGGTGCGCACGTCCCACTACGCCAACGACCCGCGCTTTTACGAGCTGTGCGACGAGTACGGCATCATGCTGGTCGCCGAGACCGATATGGAGAGCCACGGCTTCGAGAATATCGGCAATATCGCCCTGGTCACCGACGACCCGGCATGGGAGCCGGCCTACGTCGACCGCATTGAGCGCCTGGTGATGCAGGAGCGCAACCACGCCTGCATCATTATGTGGTCGATGGGCAACGAGAGCGGCTATGGCTGCAACATCCGCGCGATGTACGCCAAGGCTCACGAGCTCGATGGTCGTCCGGTCCATTACGAGGAGGACCGCAACGCCGATACCGTCGACGTTATCTCCACCATGTACTCCCGTGTGTCGCAGATGAACGACTTTGGTGAGCATCCATTCCCCAAGCCGCGCATCAACTGCGAGTACGGTCACTCCATGGGCAACGGCCCCGGAGGCCTGTCCGAGTATCAGGAGGTCTTCGATCGCTGGGATTGCATCCAAGGCCAGTTTATCTGGGAATGGTGCGACCACGGTTTGGCTGCTGTGACCGAGGACGGCGTTGCCTACGATATGTATGGTGGCGACAACGGCGATTACCCCAACAACAGCAACTTCTGCATCGATGGCATGGTGTTCCCTTGGCAGCAGCCGAGCCCGGGCCTCACTGAGTATGGTCAGGTCATCTGCCCGGTTCGCATGGCTTACGACGACGAGGCGGGCGAGCTGACCGTCACCAACAACCGTTGGTTTACCACCCTTGAGGATGTCTGCCTGTCGGCGGAGACCCTGGTGGACGGCGACGTGGTCTGCCGCAAGACGCTCATGCCCGGTGCGGTTGCCCCCGGCGAGTCCGTCCAGCTTCCGCTAGTGATTCACGAGGCCGCGGTAGGCGAGACCCTGCTGACCGTGCGCGCCTACACCATGGCCGCTCACGTCTGGTGCGAGCCGATGTTCCAGTTGGGTGCTAGCCAGTTTGCCATCGCCAACCATCCGGCGCCGGCCATCGCTGCCCCCGCTCGTCCTGAGCTTACGGTCGAGGAGACCGAGCAGGAGATCCACATTCACTCCCTCAACGGCGAGCTGACCTTCAGCAAGGTCAACGGTACCGTGAGCGAGTGGAAGGCATCCGGCCGCGACGTCATGGCCTCTGGTCCCCAGGTTGGTTTTTGGCATCCGCTCGTCGACAACCACGCCCAAGAGTATGACTCCCTGTGGAAGGACAACTTCATCGATGTGATGCAGACGTCTACCCGCAAGGTTACTTGGAAGCAGGACGGCAATGCGGTCGTCGTTACCGTGAGCCAGCGTATTGCTCCTCCCGTCCGCGCGTTCGGCATGCGCGTCGAGCTCGTCTATACCGTGCTTCCGAGTGGCCGCGTCGACCTCAAGGTTTCCGGCGAGCCCTACGGCGACTATTCGGACATTATCCCGCGCATCGGCATCTCCTTCGAGGTTCCCGGTTGCGATCGCGCCGTCGAGTGGTATGGCCACGGCCCGGGCGAGAACTATCCGGACTCGCTGCGCGCCAACCCGGTCGGTCATTACCGCACTACGGTCGACGACATGTTCACGCCCTACGTTATGCCCCAGGACTGCGCCAACCGCGAGGGTACCCGCTGGGTCGCCCTGCGCTCCAGCCACGGTGACGGTCTGGTCGTGACGCGTCCGAGCGACGCCGCTTCCAATCCGTTCTCGTTCTCCGCATGGCCCTATAGCTGCGAGGCTATCGATAACGCCAAGCATGTCTACGATCTTGTCAAGGGCGATACGGTCACGGTCAACATCAACGACCAGTTGCTCGGCCTTGGCTCGAACTCTTGGGGTTCCGAGGTGCTCGATTCCTATCGCACCCGTTTTGAGAGCTTCAGCTTTGAGGTGTCCCTGCGACCGCTGACGTCTGCCGATCTGGCTCAGGCGCTGGCACCCATTAAGGAGGCATAAGCCATGCATATCTTTAACTCGCGTGCCGATTTCGACGCCCAGATGAAGTCCGTCAAGAAGTGGATGCGTACCGGTCAGGCACTCGACGGCGTTTCTGAACTGCAGCACGATGTGGCGTACTCTATCGGCGACTCGCTGGTGTATTGGTGGGTGAACGCCCACGAGGCGGCTACTGCCGATCTGGTCGGTCACCGTCGCTACCATGCCGTGCTCGCCCCGCTCGACGGCAATCTGACCGTTGAGGTGGCTTCCAAGGCAGGCCTCACCTGCACCCGCGCTTACAGCGATATCGATGATCGCGAGCGCTTTGAGGGGGCGGGGGAGACCGTGACGATTCCCGCCGGCGGCGTTGCCGTCGTCGAGATCGACGAGGCTTACCGTGTTATCGCCGAGGCTTCGGATCCCCGCGTCGTGGTACTGCACGTGACGGTCGAAGGTTATTCCTTCCCCAACAAGTAGTATTCGTCCGCCTGGACGTTTGCTTCGCGCCGTTAAGGGGGATGGCTTTGTTGACTCCCTTTTCCCCATTCCCCTTAGCAGGTGCGCCGTCCGCGATTGCACTTGCAGCTCGGACGGTTTTGGATGACATTTAATAGATGATTGGGAGGGCTTATGAGCTCTGAAAAACGAGGAACGATCGGTTCGTTCGCTCTGCTGGGCATGACGGTCGCCGCCGTGTTCGGTATCAAGAACATCATCAACAACAACGCGGCCATCGGCTTGGCAGCTGCGCCGTCGTTCTTCTTCGCCACGCTTTTGTACTTTGTCCCCTATACCCTGGTTACCGCCGAGTTCGTCGGCCTCAACAAGGACTCCGAGTCGGGCGTGTACGCATGGGTTAAGACCTCGATGGGTGGTCGCTGGGCGTTCCTGACGGCATTTAGCTACTGGTTCGTTAACCTGTTCTTCTTTGCGTCCGTCCTGCCCAATGTCATCATCTACGCGAGCTACGTGTTCTTTGGTGCCAACGCCGAGCTTTCGCAGCTGTGGATCACCATTATCGAGATCGTCGTCTTTGCTATCGCCACGTGGGTTTCGACCAAGGGCGCTAAGTGGATCGGCTCCATTTCCTCCTTCGGTTCGACCGCGGCTCTCGGCCTGACCGCCGTGTTCATCCTGCTGTCCCTGGCTGCTGCCTTTGGCGGCGTTGAGTTCGCTACGGCTCCTACTCCCGCTAACATGGCTCCCGACATGAGCAACTTCGCAACTGCGTGGGGCTTCTTCGGTACGCTTGCCTGGATCATCCAGGGCGTTGGCGGCGCTGAGTCTGTCGGCGTGTTCCTTAACGACCTTAAGGGTGGCGTCAAGGCCTTCGTGCGCACCGTCGTTATCGCCGGCCTGACCATCGGCCTTCTGTATGCAGGCGCTTCGCTGCTGGTTAACCTGTTCATCCCCGAGGGCAGCGTTGCCATCTCCACCGGCATCTTCGACGTGTTCGGCGCTGTCTTTGCCCACTTTGGCATTCCCATGGAAGTGTCCACGCGCGTCATCGGCCTGATCCTTCTCGCCGCTACGCTGGGTTCCCTCATGATGTGGACCTCCGCTCCCATCAAGGTCTTCTTCACCGAGATCCCCAAGGGCGTCTTTGGTAGCAAGATCGTCGAGCTCAACGAGCATGGCATTCCTGCCCGCGCCGCTTGGCTGCAGTTCGCCATCGTCGTCCCCATCCTGATCATCCCGGCCCTGGGCTCCGGTAACCTCGACGACCTGCTCATGATTGTCACCAACATGACGGCTGCCACCGCTCTGCTCCCGCCGCTGCTGATTCTGCTTGCCTACTTTATGCTGCGCAAGAACTTCGATGCTGCTCCCCGTGGCTTCCGCATGGGCTCGCGCAGCTTTGGCCTGGTCGTTGCCGCATTCCTGCTTGTGGTCTTCTGCTTCGTGCTTATCTGCGGCACCATTCCGCTCGATCAGCCGCTGTGGCTGACGCTGGTCTACAACGTTGGCGGCGTGGTTGTCTTCCTGGGCCTTGCCGTGATGTGGTACAACCGCTACATCAACCGCCTGCGCGAGACCGATCCCGAGGCCGCCGAGAACGAGCTTCGCCCTTCCGTCCTCGATATGATGGAGTAGCGGCTAGGATTAATCTACGGCTGTGGAATAAATCGATTCCCTTTCCTAGGGAGGGGGGTAGCGCGCAGAGATGTGGTGTAAGAGGCGGGGCATGCCCCGCCTCTTCTCTTTCTTGAAAGGGAGGGGACACCGCCTAGAATTCGTCGTTGGAGTAATGAAGGTGACGAATGGAAGGAAAGGCGATGCCCCAAGAAGAGAGTGTACTGCGCCTCGACCGCGACGAGGCCCTCGAGGCGGCGAGGCTTTGGCAGGAGTGCGGCGACGCGCGCGAGTTCGCGTGCAGGGTGCTGGGCGGCGTGATGAACGCGCTGATGGACTCCGAGGCCCAGCAGATGTGCGGCGCGAGCCGCAACGAGCGCAGCGACGGCAGGGAGAACAGCCGCAACGGCTACCGCCCCAGGTCGCTCAAGACCGCCGTGGGCGACGTGGAGCTCGAGATACCCAAGCTCAGGCACGGCACCTACTACCCCGAGGGCATGCTCGCGCGATGGTCGCGCGTCGACACCTCGGTGGCCGCCATCGTGCAGGAGATGTACGTGTGCGGCGTGTCCACCCGCAAGGTCGAGCGCGTGGCGTCCAAGCTGGGCATATCCTCGCTGTCGAGCTCGGAGGTCTCGAGCCTCTGCTCCGACCTCGACGCCGAGGTGGCGGAGTTCCGCAGCCGCGACCTGTCGGGCACGCCGTGCTGCTACCTGTGGCTCGACGCCACCTACATGAGCTGCAGGGTCGGCTCGTCGGTCGTCTCGCAGGGCGTCGTGACCGCGATCGGGCTGGGCGCCGACGGGCGCAAGCACTTCCTGGGCTGCGACGTGGTCGACACCGAGAGCGAGGACTCCTGGGCGGCGTTCCTCGGCGGGCTGCGCGAGCGCGGGCTGGCCGGCGTTCGCCTCGTGGTCTCCGACAGCCACGCCGGGCTCGTGGCCGCCGTCTCGCGCCTGTTCCAGGGCTGCGCCTGGCAGCGCTGCGTGACGCACCTGCAGCGCAACCTCCAGAGCGCCTGCTCGGGCAGGCCCGAGGACTCCAAGGCGGCCGTCAGGGACCTCGTGCACGCCGCGGTCTACCAGGACGACCCCGACCTCGCGCGCTGCGTGTGGGCCGAGGCGGCGCCCTGGGTGGCGTCGGTGTCCGCCAGGGCCGGCGAGGTCTTCGAGCGGGCCGAGGACTCCGCGCTGGCGTTCACGGCCTTCCCCAGGGCGCACTGGGCCAAGCTCCGCACCAACAACGTCCAGGAGCGCGCCAACCGCGAGATCAAGCGCCGCTACAGGGTCGTGCAGTCCTTCCCCTCGAGGGAGTCGATGCTGCGCCTGACGTGCGCGAGCCTCATGGAGACCGAGGGGCAGTGGTCCCAGCAGCGCGTGTTCTCCGAGGCCTCGGCCGCCGAGGGCTTCGCCGAGCCCGCGGACAGGCCGGCCCCGACAGAGGGGAGGCGCCGCGCGCTCGGGCGGCGCGCCAGGGAGATAGTGGACGAGATAGTCGAGAAGCGCGGCCTCAAGAAGGAGTAACATCGGGACTTGCAGCGACGGACCTCAGGACACTCTTACACCACGTCTGTGCGCGCGACC
>CABUBH010000039.1 GCA_902489775.1 uncultured Collinsella sp. | reverse complement strand
ACCTGTGACCCCCGCCGTGTGAAGGCGATGCTCTCCCGCTGAGCCAAGCGACCGAAGGGTTTTCGCAACTCACTTGGTGACTTGCGACGGCTGTATATACTACACGGATTCCGCGACGCGCGCAAGAGGGAATCTTGTATACTATCCCAACATATTCACAATTCCACCGTTTGGCGGCTCTTCCCGCGCTTTCAGTGCCGAAGCCGCCACCCCGAAACGGCGCACGAGAAAGAGAGGATCCGCCCCCATGGCAAGCGATTTGACGAGCGACACCTTCCTCGCCTCCAAGAAGATCAGCGACGAGATCAAGGCCGATCTGGCCGTGCACCCAGAGAAATACACCATGCTCACGGGCGACCGCCCCACGGGGCGCTTGCACATGGGCCACTACTTCGGCACCATCCGCGACTACCAGGTCATCACCGACCGCGACACCACGGCAAATATCGCCGACAACGTGCACAACATGGTCATCGATTATCTGGCCTGCGGCATCGATCCGGAGAAGACCATCATCTTCACCCACTCCGCCGTGCCCGCCCTAAACCAGCTCATGCTCCCCTTCCTGTCGCTCGTCACCGAATCCGAGCTCATGCGCAACCCCACGGTGAAGGCCGAGCAGGAGGCCTCGGGCCACGCGCTCACGGGGCTGCTCCTCAGCTACCCGGTGCACCAGGCCTGCGACATCCTGTTCTGCAAGGGCAACGTCGTGCCCGTCGGTCGCGACCAGCTGCCGCACATCGAGCTTACCCGCACCATCGCACGCCGCTTTAACAACCGCTACGGCAAGGTATTTCCCGAGGTCGAAGCGCTGCTGTCCGAGACCCCGCTGCTGCCCGGCCTGGACGGTCGCAAGATGAGCAAGAGCTACGGCAACGCCATCAACATCTCGATGACCGCCGAGGAGACGGCCAAGCGCATCAAGAAGAGCCAGACCGACTCCGAGCGCATGATTACGTTTGATCCCGAGAACCGCCCCGGCGTGTCCGGCCTGCTTTCGACGGCCGCCATCTGCACCGGTCGTTCCGAGGTCGAGATTGCCGAGGAGATCGGCATGGGCGGCTCCGGCCTGCTCAAGAAGTACGTGACCGAGGCCGTCAACGAGTACTTCGCGCCGATCCGTGAGCGTCGCCAGCGCTACGAGAACGACCTGGATTACGTCAAGGACGTGCTGCACGAGGGCAATCGTCGCGCCAACGAGATCGCCGAGCAGACCCTGGCCGAGGTTCAGGATGCCATGGGCATGGTGTACTAGACCGATCTGCTGGCTTGAGCTTTAGATTGTTTTGGGCGGGCGCTACGGCGTCCGCCTTTTTTGGTGCCCGACCGGTTCGGCTCTGTCCATTGCACTCCCCCGACAAACAGGAACAGGCCCGCTGGCAGTTAGTTGCCAGCGGGCCTGTTCCCGAAGTACACCGTTGAATCGCACAGAGGGGAGGAATGCGAATCAAACTCAACAGGGCAGGCTTTTTCATCGCCTATTGCCCGCTCCGTTGCTGAAACCAATATAGTTCACCGTGGTTTACTTTCTAGCGTCAATATGCGCCGCCATACCTTCTCCATAAGTTAGCTCCGGTAAACCTGCAACGGAAAACCACCACAAAGGGGACAGGCACCTTTGTGGTGGTTTTGGCCACAGCGGAGCCGCTAGAGCCCTGCTGGCCAGCGACAGGCGGCCAAGTCGACGTGCATGGGATCGGTAAACGTCACGCCCTCCCCCGTTAAGAGCTCACGCTGAGCATCAGGGCCGCCAAACGCAAAGCCCTCGCAAATACGGCCATCGGCAAACACCACACGATGGCAGGGAATCAGACCAGGGCGCGGATTGCTGTGCAGCGCATAGCCCACATAGCGCGCGCTTCGCGGACGACCGGCGAGCAGCGCCACCTGTCCGTACGTGGCGACCATCCCCTCGGGAATCTGCTCGACCACCTCGTATACCCGTTCAAAAAAGCCCTCAGACGCCATCGCATGCTCCCTTCCACCCGGAAAAGCATAAACCACCACAAAGGTGCCTGTCCCCTTTGTGGTGGTTTATGGCAGGTAGGTTAGTTGGCGGGCTGGAAGAAGGCTACTGCTACGGCGCCGGGGCCTACGTGGGTGCCGATGGTGGCGCCGATGGTGTGAACGGGCAACTCGCCCTCGGTGTGGCCAGCCCACAGCGTCGCGCTGTCCTCGATATACTTCTTGAGCACCGCATCCGAAAGGCCCGTATAGCCGAGCGCCAGCGGCATGGAAAAGTCGATGCCGCCCGCCTGCTCGACCTTCTGGTTCAACAAGTTTCGACCGTTTTTGGAACCGCGCGCTTTGCCCAACTGCACGATGAGGCCGTCCTCGGCGGCCACGACCGGCTTCACGTTGAGCAGCGTACCCACAGCGCCGGCCGCAGCAGACAGACGGCCGCCGCGCACCAGGTACTCCAGCGTCTCGAGCAGGCCGATAACCACCACGCGGTCGCGCACGGCCTCGACAGCCGCCGCGATCTGAGATGCACTGCGGCCCTCGTCCACCAAGCGCAGCGCATATTCGACCAGCACGCGCTCGCCCAAGGTCACGTTATTGCTGTCCACGATGAACACGTCGCCGCCCGGTGCCTCGGCAAGTGCGGTACGGGCGCTCTGATTGGTGCCCGAAAGCTTGGCGCCCACGGTAATGATCACCGCCTCGTCGCCGGCCTCGCGAACCTCGGCGATAGCCTGCGAAAAGGCGTACGGGTTGACCTGACCGGTCTTGGGCAGCTCGTCGCGCTCCACGAGCATCTCGTAAAAGCGCTGGTGATCGATGTCGACGCCATCCATGTACACATCGGTGCCAAAGGTGACGGACAGCGGCAGAACACGCAGAGCGGGATGCTCAGCCGGCGTCATATCGCTCGCGGAATCGGTAATGATACGAATGGACATAGCGAATCCTTTCTTGCGCGGACCTCGCGCGGGGAATTTTGACAGCAATGCCCCGACACGCCATACGCGCTCAAACGGGACTATGCAGTTGTTAATTGGAGGCAAATGCCTTGGCGGCCTTAGATCTCGCGCAAGGTGTTAAGAATCGTACGCAGCGACGCATACATCTGCTCGCGCTGCTCCGCACCCATGGCCTTGCCGGTGGTGTCGAGCACTTCGCGAATGATGCGATCGGCCTCGCTCATGCTCTCGCCGCCCAGGGCAGTCAGGCGCACCGGGGCACGGTACTTGACGGCCGCATCACCCGAATCATCGACCTCGACGTAGCCGCCCTCCTCCAGGTGTGCCAGTGTGCGCGAAACGGCGGCACGGGTAACGCCGGCCATGCGGGCGAGGTCGGCGCCAGTCAGGCCGTCCTTGCTGCGCTCGAGATAGTACAGGCACATGACGTCGGAGCCCTTAAGGCCGAGCCTTGCACCTTCGGACGTCTTGATGCGCTGAATCTCCTTGTAGAGGCCGCTGATCAGTCCGACAAAGTCCTCAAAACGTGTCTCGTCGTTCCACTGCATGGTGACGACCACCTTTCGCTTACATGATGCTAACGGGTAAACATCTTAGCCGCATGTCCGAACCCCCGTACCCAAATATCCCAATTGTTAACCCATCAACATAAAAACCACCACAAAGGGGACAGGCACCTTTGTGGTGGCTTGGGGCATCAATAGATTCTAGGCGCCGCTATAGCTCCACGCAGGGATTGTCGCGGGTCACAAGCGTCTTAACGACGACCGTCGCTCCCAGATAGCGCTCGAGCAGCTCGGCCAAGCGATCGATCGCGGCCTGGCAGTCCCCCATCCGCTCGGGCTCCACGCATTCAATCGCCAGAAATGCGTCAGCCGAATCGTCGGACAGCGCCGTGCGAACGCCATCGCGCCAGTTCCAGCAACGGCACACGGCGCCCGCATCATCGATATAGGCAAGCTCACCGGGCAGCGTCGGATCATCTGCCTCCTCGCCAAGTGGCAAGAACGCGTCGCCGCCGTCGGTCACCGCCAGGCGCAGATTGCCCTCAATAGCATGCAAATCTTCACCGCCAACGGGCAGCGCATAAGTCAACGAAATCGTATTGTAGATATCCACCGCCGGTGTAATGTGGCCGACCGGCTTGCCTTTGAGCACGCGCTTGAGCAGGTTCTCAACTGAGCAACGCGCGCCCTTCTTAGTCTTGAACAGGCGATACGCCTCGCGCCATGCCTTAACCGGCGCATTCTCGCTGATGGTATCGCTTGTCAGGTGGCGCTCCGCATCGATGTTGGCGCGGTCAAGCAGCGCGGCGATCGCATCCACGTCCTCCTGGGGAATCTGAGCCGCGGGCTTCATGCCCTTTACGACCACGACGCCGACCGCCGCCTGCGGAAACAGCTCCCAAAATGAATCCTCGGCAACAAAGCCCTTCATACGCTCTCCCTTCATTGTGCGCGCCCGAGCGAGGGCGCCTAAACAAAAAGCGCCCTCACAGCGGCCACCTTCAAAGTCCTACGGTGCCGCCACAAGAGCGCTTACGCTGTCCCCATCCGGAGAAGGGGACGATATGTCAGGCGTATTGTAACCCGAGTCATCCGCCCAAGCAAAACCACCACAAAGGTACCTGTCCCCTTTGTGGTGGATATGAACTCGCAGCGACGCTAGTGGCGGAGCCCCAGCAAGCCACGGCCGCGATGACGGGCGTCGGCGGGCACCTGAGCGTGCGGGCCGGCGGCCTTGACGGAGTCGGGCAGGTGCGAATACTTCTTCTCGAAGTTCTCCTCGAACATCACCGCCAGGTTGTGCGCGGCCTCGTCGTAGCGCGCGGTGCTCTGCCAGTACTGGCGCGGCACCAGGATGCCGTCGGGCACACCGTGGCACGTAGTGGGAATGTCAACATTAAAGATATCGTCGTGCACAAACTCGCTGTCCTCGATGGTACCGTCGAGGGCGCGAGCGACCAGTGAGCGCGTGTAGGTCAGCTCGATGCGATGGCCCACGCCATAACCGCCGCCAATCCAGCCGGTGTTGACCAGGTAGACGCGCGTGCGGCCGTCGGCGATGCGCTCGCCGAGCATCTTAGCGTAGACCATGGGGTCGAGCGGCATAAACGGCTCGCCAAACAGCGAGGAGAACGTGGGCGTGGGCTCGGTGACGCCGACCTCGGTGCCGGGGATCTTGGCCGTAAAGCCCGTCACAAAGTGGTACATGGCGGCATCGGCCGTCAGGCGCGAGATGGGCGGCAACACGCCAAAGGCGTCGCAGGTCAGGAACAGCACGACGCTCGGAGTGGTGCCCATGCCCTTGGTCCACGCGTTGGGGATATGCTCGACGGGGTAGGCCACGCGCGTATTGTGCGTGATCGAGACGTCGTCGTAGTTAGGCTTGCGATTCTCGTCGAGCACCACGTTTTCGCAGATGGCGCCAAAGCGGACGGCGTTGAAGATCTCGGGCTCGTGGAACGCGTCCAGTCCCTCGCACTTGGCGTAGCAGCCGCCCTCGACGTTAAAGATGCCCATGTCGGACCAGCCGTGCTCGTCGTCGCCGATCAGCAGGCGCGTGGGGTTGGCCGAAAGCGTGGTCTTGCCGGTGCCCGACAGGCCAAAGAACACCGCGGTCTCGTGCGTGACGGGATCCATGCTGGCCGAGCAATGCATGGGCAGTACGTCGTCCTCGACGGGCAGCAGGTAATTCATGACGCTGAAGATGGACTTTTTGATCTCGCCGGAGTAGCCGGTGCCAGCGACCAGAATCACGCGCTCCTGGAAGTTGATGACCACGGCGGCGCTGGAGTTGAGGCCCTTGATGGCGGGATCGCACTGGTAGCCCGGCGCGGCGAGCACGCAGAAGTCCGGCTCGCCGGTGCGCGCGATTTCGCGGGCGAGCGGACGGGCGAGCATCTGCTTAATGAAGAGCGCCTGGCTGGCACGCTCACAGGCGACGAGCAGACGGCGCGTGTGGTTGCGGTCGGCGCCGGCCATGCCGCGGGTGACGAACACATCACGCTCGTTGAGATAGTCGACGATACCGGCCTTGATGGTCTCGTAGCTTTCGACGGACAGCGGGCGGTTGACGGCGCCCCAGGCAATCTTGTCGTGCACGTCGGGCGTGTCGGCGATAAAGCGGTCGTTTGGCGAACGCCCAGTACGCTCCCCCGTCTCGATCACCAGTGCGCCGTTGGAGGCCATGCGGCCTTCGTTGCGACGAATGGCATGCTCGACGAGCTCTGCCGCCGGCAGGTCCACCAGCAGGCGGGGTTGATTCTCGGCGGGATCTTCGACCAACGTAATGCCAAAGTTGGATAGAACTTCTGCAGGGGTAACACCAGGCATGGGGCCTCCTTTAAAAGCGCGACACGTGGACGCGGCGCGCACTTTACTCACGTAAAGCCCGTTGTACCCGATATGCAAAAACGTTTTTGCGGCAACGGCGAAGCGCCCGCCCAACGGTCAAAAATCGCACGCAAGCGGCCTAGTCGTGGCTACAGCGGCAGGGTTTGGCCGAGCATGGCGATGGTGCTCATGAGGACCAGCATGCCGGCGGCGTAGGGCAGCACAGCGCCCAGGAGCTCGGCGTCCTTACCGCGCACGTGAACGGCGGCAAGGCCAATGGCGAGGGTCTGCGGCGAAATCATCTTACCGGCGGCGACACCCAGGGCGTTCAGCGCGACCATCCAGTAGTCACTCACGCCCAGCGCCGTAGCCGCCTGGCTCTGGATGGGACCAAACAGCATGCCCGAGGACGTGCCCGAACCGGTCACGAACGCACCGACGGCACCGATCCACGGGGCCAGAATCGGGTACAGCCCACCGGCGACCGCAATGCAAAACGCGCTGATCGAAGAGATCATGCCCGCATAGCCCATCACCTTGGCACAGCCCAGCACCGAAAGCATCGTAATTACCGTCGGCATCATCTGCTTGACGGTCGCGGCCAGCACCTCGCCCATCATGCGCGGCGAAGCTCCCTGGATGGCACCGCCGATAAACGCGGCTAGGAAGATCCAAACACCCGGCGTGTTAATCCACGAAAACGTAAGCGTACCGGGGTTCTCGCCGCAATACACCTGCACGTGGCTTGCAAAGGGCGCAAGCGCGGCATGCACGGCGGGCACCAGGTTGGACGTACCCAGCAGCAGCACAAAAATCAGGATGAAGCACGACCAGGCAGAAAGCGCCGACTTAACGGTGAGCTGTTCGCCGGCCTCGATATTCATATGGAATCGCGCGTCCAGGTGACCGGACTTCTCGGCGCGCATGGCAAGCGCGGCAGTCAGCGCGAGTGACACGATGGAGCCCACGACCACGGCCAGCTCGGGACCCACAAACATGGCAACGACCAGGGCCGCGCCCACAAAGGACACACCGGAAAGCAGCGTCACGCCGGCAACGCCGTGCAGGCGCTCGGCAACGCTTGCAACATTGCCCTGGTCATCGGCAACACGACCCGCAACCAGCACGATAAGCAGCGGCATCGCCACAAAGAAGGGCGCGAGCTGCACCAGCTGAACGGTAGCCAAATGCAGGGAATCCAGACCCACCAGGTCGGCAACGGACACCGTGGGGATGCCAATGGAGCCGTAGGGCGTGGGCACGCCGTTGGCCAGCAGGCAAATCAGCACGGCAGGCACGGCCTCAAAACCAAGGCCCGCGAGCATGCCGGCGGGAATGGCAACGGCGGTACCAAAGCCGGCCATGCCCTCCATAAAACCGCCGAAGCACCAGGCCACGAGCAGCGCCAGCAGACGGCGGTCGCTGCTGATAGAGGTAATCATGCTCCCAATCACGTCCATGGCGCCCGTGCGCACACACAGGTTATACGTGAACACCGCGGCGATAATCACGAGCACGATGGGCCACAGGGCCATCAAAAAGCCCTCGAGCGAGGCCGTGGCTATCTGCGCCGCCGGCAAATGCCACCACGCAAAGGCGAGCACGCACGAAAGGGCGAACGAGCCAATGGCGGCCTTCCAAGCCGGCCATTTAAAGCACAGCAGCATCACGACGAGCCAGATGATCGGCACAAGAGCCAGCAAAAACGCAGCGACATCCATAGGTAAAAACTCCTTGGTACCGCGCAAGCGGCATCGGGGGGTCACAAAACTTCAACAGGATACCGAACGTTTACCGACAAATTACAGCCGCCCGCCGAAATTATTGAATAACCTGTTCAAAAAAACGAATCGATACCACCGCAGCTATACTAGAGCGCAGCAAGAGAAAGGAACCTCCTTGAGTATCACGCCCCTCGATAGCATCCGCCGCGCCATCGCCCGCCGCAATGGCGTCGCCGACCCCGCCGTATCGGGCGGAGCGCACGGGCAGGGCGGACGCATCGAGAACGGCCTGTTCCCCGCCTCCCACACGGCCGAAGAGCTCGCGCGCATCCAGGAGCTGAGCCAGCGTAACGCCGGCGGTCCCGACAGCAGCCAGGCCACACGCCGTCGCCGTGAGCGCGATCGCCAGCCCGGCCCCATCCACCGCATGGTCAATGCCTGGTGGAACCGCCTGCTCGGAGCCGTCTACGGCGGCGGCTTCTCCACGCAAGAAGCCGAGTACGAAGATCACGCCACCCGTCGCGACTACCTTTGGAATACCCTGGGCACCGCCGTATGGGGCATGGCGTTTCCGCTGCTCACCATTGTGTCGACGCAGCTCGTGGGCGCCGAGGAGGCCGGCAAGTTCTCCATCGCCTTTGTCACCGGCACGCTCATCATGATCGCGTGCAACTACGGCGTGCGCAACTTTCAGGTCTCGGACATCGACGAAAAAACCTCCTTCGCCTCCTACCAGCTCAACCGCTGGCTTTGCGGAGCGCTCGCGCTGGCATGCGGCCTGGTATACAGCAGCGCCCGCGGCTACGATGCGCAGATGGCCACGATCGGCCTGGGCGTCTACCTCTATAAGGTGATCGACGGCGTGGCGGACGTGTACGAGGGCCGCCTGCAGCAGGCTGATAAGCTCTACCTGGCCGGCATGAGCCAAACGCTGCGTTCCGCCGGCGTCATTGCGGTCTTTAGCGTGGCACTGTTCCTCACGCGCAGCATGCCCATCGCGGCTATGGCCATGGGTATCGCCGCGATTACCTCGCTCGTGCTGGTCACCGCCCCGCTCGCCCTGCTCGAAACCGAAAAATCGTGCCGCGTGAGCCTGCGCGAGGTCGGCCACCTGTTTGTCCAGTGCGCCCCGCTCTTTGGTGCGCTGTTCCTGTTCAACCTTATCGAGAGCATGCCCAAGTTCGTGATGGAAGGCACGCTGGCCTACAAGTATCAGCTGTACTTTAATGCCCTGTTCTTTCCGGCGCAGGCCATTTTGTTGAGCATTGGATTCATCTATAAACCGCAGCTCCTGCGTCTGTCGAGCATTTGGGCGAATCCGCGCAAGCGTCGCCGCTTTGACCTGATTATTGTTGCCGTTATGGCACTGATCGTGGTCATCACCGGAGCGTGCGCCGCATTTATGGCAGGCCCCGGCATCCCCATCATGAGCTTTATGTACGGCCTTAACTTTGAGCGCTACCGCACGCTGGCGCTGCTAATGGTTGTCGCCGGCGGCGTCACCGCGGCAATCGACTTTATCTACGCCATCATCACGGTGCTGCGCCACGCCGGCGACGTCACCAAGATCTACCTGATTTGCTTTGCCGTGAGCGTGATGCTGCCAGTAATCCTGATTAAGCTGCTGGGTCTGATGGGCGCTGTGGTGAGCTACCTAGCCATCATGGCTCTACTCCTGGTGTTGCTGATTATCGAGTACGCCCACATCCGCCAACGCATCGAACGCGACCGCAACCCATACGGAGCGTAACGCCCACCTTGGTGCATTGAGGAAAACGCCAATGTTTTGGCACCGACCCCTTGTGCCGTTATTCACCAGGGTTGATATTCGCGTAGAACTCCGCACCGTCATCGAGGCGCAGGATCCCGACACGGCCGAACTCGGAACCCGTGGCAGCGGCGCAGTCGATGTCGATGCGGTCGGCAACACCGGCGGTATCCTCGCCGCCCAGGCGCACGATCTGCCCGCGGCCCGATTCCTCGTCGAGCCCCGCCAGGCCGCCCACCTCACAATAGCGCCCGAGCGACACCGTGGGCGTGTGGCCGTTCACCACGACCGGGCCCTTGCCATCGGCAGAAAGCAATCCAGTCGGCTTATCCCAATAACCGTGGCGAATCCACAGCAAGTCATCGGACGACTGCACCGCAAGCATCTGCTGAAGCAGATCGCGATCGGCATCCACAGCACCCCTGCCATCAGAACAATCCACGTCATGCTCCAACAAAAACGCGCGCGCGGCATCCATCTCGATGCCGGCGTGCACCAGCAGATACGGGCGCTCATCGGTCTCGGCCACCGCGTAGAGCGGCAACGCAGCCATCCATCGCACGAGCTCCTCGTACGCCTCAAATTCCATATCGTTGAGCTGCTCGCGCGTGGTCCAGCCACCGTTGATGTCCCAGGTCTCGGCATCGAGCGGATCCTGACCAATAATGGCATCGAGCATGATCTGCTCGTGGTTGCCCTTGAGCACATGGGCGTTGGGCAGCGAACGCACCAGATTAATAACGCCGAGCGGATCGGGCCCGCGATCGATCATATCGCCCAGCACAAACAGTGTGTCGTCGGACGTCAGCGAGATCTTGGACAGGGCCTCGTCAAGCGCACGCACGTGCCCGTGTGCATCAGATGTCACATAGATCGCCATGGAACGCCTCTCCTTGCATTGCGACCGAAGCCCAACGCCGCAACTAAAACTTCAAGTTGAACTTAAACGTTACCCATTGTACTCCGTCGTAATAAAGCTGGGAAGGGTTTACAAACGACAGTCATTCCAACGGTCTCCTGTGACGATATCGCGCACGCCTGCAATCCAGCACCATAAACCCACCGTCTTTGGGTACAAATAACCGCAGACAACTGACCGTGCCACGCCAACCACCCAGGAGCGGACACTATCCATGAACCAGATACTTCTCTTTATCGGCCTCGTCATCATTTTGTGCCTGACCATCAAACCCGTCGGTAAAAAGCTCCCCTTCCCCACCCTGCTCATCTTTATCGCGCTCGGCATGCTGCTGGGCGTCAACGGCCCGACGCACATCGACTTTAGCGACTACGCGCTCACCGAGACCGTCTGCAGCACGGCGCTGCTGTTTATCATGTTCTACGGCGGTTTTAACACCAACATCGACCGCGCCAAACCCGTCGCCGTGCCCGCGGTGCTGCTGAGCACGCTCGGCGTCGTCATCACTGCCGGCATTACGGGCGCGTTTGCGCATTTCGCCCTGGGTTTCGACTGGGTCGGGGGCCTGCTGCTGGGCTCCGTTGTGGCATCCACCGACGCGGCGAGTGTCTTTAGCGTGCTGCGCGAGCACAGCCTATCGCTGAGGGGTGGCACCGACTCGCTGCTCGAGGTCGAATCGGGCTCCAACGACCCCGTCGCGTACATGCTCACCGCGGTGCTCGCGACCCTCGCCGCCGGCGGCGACATTAATATCCCCATGCTGCTCGCCAAGCAGATCATCCTGGGCGTGGGCTTGGGCCTTGTCATCGGCTGGGCAAGCGCACGGCTGATCGAGCGTGCACATGCAACAGCCGAGGGCGCACACACCATCTTTTTGTTCGCCGTGGCGATCGTCGCCTACGCGCTGCCGAGCCACCTGGGCGGCAACGGCTTTTTGGCCGTGTACCTGGCCGGCATCGTGCTGGGTGCGAGTGACATCGCCGGCAAGGTCGAGCTGGCGCACTTCTTCGATACCCTCACCGAGATGGCCGAGATGACCATCTTCTTCTTGCTCGGCCTGCTCGTGACGCCCGCGCGCCTGCCGCAAATGCTGCTGCCGGGCCTGGCACTCATGGCGTTCATGCTCTTCGTGAGCCGCCCCATCGCCGTCGGTCTGCTCCTGGCGCCCTTTAAGACGAGCCCTCGCCAGGTGGCGCTCGTAAGCTGGGCGGGCCTGCGCGGTGCCGCGTCGGTCGTCTTTAGCCTCTTTGCCGTGGTGACCGGCGTTCCCGGAGGCCACGACCTATTTGACCTGGTGTTTGTAATTGCCGTGTCGAGCATTGTGGTACAGGGCTCGCTGCTGCCGGCGGTGGCGAAAAAGCTCGTCATGATCGATGCGGAAGGCGACGTCCGCCGCACCTTTAACGACTACCGCGACGAGGACGGCATGTCGTTCGTCAAGCTCAAGGTAGGAACGGGGCATCCATTTGCCGGACGCTCGCTTGCCGACATTGGCAGCGCTACGAACATGCTTGTGGTCCTGGTGCTGCGCGATGGAGCGCACCCGGTGCTGCCCAATGGTGACACCGTGATCGAGGAAGGCGACCTGTTGGTGATGGCTGCCCCAACGTTCGAAGAGCGTGCCGAGGTTACGCTGCGCGAGGTCACCGTGACTCCCCACGGCCGCCTTGCCGGCCAGCGCCTGCGCGACGTGCCGCAGGGCAAGCACCCGTTTATCGTGGTGATGCTCAAGCGCGACGGCCAAACGATCATCCCCGACGGCAACACCCTCATATACGCCGGCGACGAAGCCGTCATTGCCACCCTGGCGTCGTAGCCATCCCCACCCATAAGCTGCGGTGAAATAGGGATTGAATAGGCTTCTGAACAGCCATTTCAGTCCCTATTTCACCGCAAGTTATTAAGGGGATGGGTTGGAATTGACACCGAAATAAAAAAGCCGGGGAAAACGTCCCCGGCACTTGGAAGCCTTCTCTTTTGAGATGACCGACTTCTTTATATCACGAACGTTAGCCAGATGCCATTCATTGAGGGCTTTATCAGGCGCGCCATCCCATCCACATGGCGCCATTTGAAAGCCGTCCACTCTCATGCTATAAAGAAATCGGTACCCTCGAATAGAGGGACCTCCAAGAGCCGGGGGATGTCCCCCGGCATTTTTTATGCGAGTCAAGACTAAACAGTTCTCTAGAAACCACCGGCGCCCTTGCGTCAGCAATTTACGAGCCGCTCTACCCAACCTCTCGGCGGCTAAGGACTTTTCGCAGGTAGTTTGACGAACATATGTTTGCTTATTATAATTATACTTGAAAGCACCCCTTATCTCATGGTATAAAGAATATGGTTCCCTCCAAAAGAGGGGCCTCCAAGAGCCGGGGTCTTACCCCCGGCATTTTTTTGAAAAAATGGAGGCCCACCATGAGCGAACTCTCCGTCTTTGTTGACGAATCTGGCGACCTCGGAGGCGTCTCCAACTACTACCTCGTCACCCTCGTTTTTCACGATCAAAACGATGCAATCGTTGAACGCATTGACCGCTACGAGCGCGCCCTGTCGCAGTCCTCGCTTCCCAATACGCCTTTTCATGCAGGACCCCTATTGAATGGAAACGGCGACTACAAAGATCTTCCCAAGGAGCAGCGAAGGCACATGTTGAGCGCATTTCGCGCGTTCATTCAGCATCTCCCCATACGCTACCTCTGCCTACAATACCGAATGAGCGAATTCACCGACAATCAAAACGGTCTTGCGGAAAGAATGAGGCGGGATCTCACGGTTGAGCTTTTCGACCATCTGGAATTCTTCCAACGATACGACACTGTTAAGATTTACTACGACAACGGTCAACCAATCGTAACAGAGGTAATCCATTCTGCGCTCGAGTACGTTCTAGCAAAGGACGTCATCGTATACCGAGAAGCCACGCCGCGAGCCTACCGGCTATTCCAAGTTGCTGACTACATCTGCACGATCGAGCTAACGGCTATCAAGTTTGACAGTAAGGAAGAAACCAAGACGGATCGGCTATTTTTTGGAACCCGAAGGACGTTCAAAAAGGGATTTCTCTTATATCTCAGGAAGAAAAGGATGAACTGACCCGGGGTCACCAGTCGCAACCCGCTCCGTAGTCGTCGTCGACGGCAAGGTCGCGGAGGTCGAGGCTTTGCGTTCGGCTCGGGCTAGGAGTTCTTGGGGCGATTCGTCCTCGATATCCATCACGTCGAGCATGGCGGCGGGAAAGCCCACGCCGGCTGCACTCCCCGCGCGGTCGAGCAAACCTTCGCGTAGCTGATCTACATCAACACTGATTTTCATGGTGAAACCCCCTGCCGGGCAACCGCAACCACATAACCCGCGCACCACAGATGAGATGCAATAAATCTCAGACAACGCCATAATATGTCATTGACCATCAAGGGGGCTGTAGACAATGGACAAGCTCGATACCATGACGATGCAAGTCAGGAATTTTTGCGATGCGCGTGATTGGCGCAAATACCACACGCCAAAAGAACTCGCCATCGGCATGGCAACTGAGTCCTCCGAGCTGCTACAGCTCTTCCGCTTTATGAGCGACGAGCACATAGCAGAAATGTTCCAAGACCCCAAGCAGCGCCAAGCCATCGAAGACGAAGTCGCCGACACGCTGGTTTTCCTTCTGCGCTTTGCCGACCTCAATGACATCGACTTACAGGCGGCGCTCTCGTCCAAACTCAAACGCAACGGCGAACGTTATCCCGTCGACACCAGCTCCAACGAGTACAGAAAGGCGGGCCATCATGAGTAACGAGTTCGCCCTTCGTCAGTACACACTTCCCCTACCTCAGCCCTTCGAGACAAGTGGATCGTTGCAGGATTTTGGCACGCCAAAGCCCGGAGCTCACCATGACGAAAGCTGGCCTGTTCTTTACATCCTGACCAACAGCAAAAACAAAACGGCGTACATCGGGCAAACGACAAATTATCGGCGCCGCATGAAGCAACACGCCGCAAACGTTGAGAAGGACTTCGACCGGACCCTTCTGATCGACAATCCTACCTTCAACCAATCCGCAACGTTCGAGTTCGAAAATCGACTTATTGAGCTGTTCTGCGCCGACGAAAAATACCAGGTAACCAATGCCAATAATGGCTACGCCCAGTTCGATTATTTTGAGCGGCCTCAGTATCGGCAGAAGTTCCGAGACCTCTGGACGAAGCTTCGTGAAGAGAACTACGCCATTCATCCGATTGAAGAGCTCGAGAACTCCGATCTGTTCAAGTTCTCGCCTTTCAAGACGCTTACGCCCGACCAATACGAAACGATCGAGACGATTTATAAACGTCTCGAACAGGAGCATGAAGACGTAAAACATGGCGGCTCAAAAAGAGAACGTATAACCGTCGTGAATGGCGCGCCGGGAACAGGCAAAACAATCCTCGCCATCAGCCTCATGTTCAAAATCAAAAACGAGCCGAACCTTTCCGGCCTGCGGGTCGGTTTTGTCACCCCCATGGATTCCCTGAAGAAGACCCTCAGGAAACTCACGCACTTCCTTCCAGGATTAAAGCCTGGCGATATCTTGAGCCCCAGTGACGTAACCAAAAACGATCGTTATGACATCCTACTTGTCGACGAAGCACATCGATTGGGTAATTATCTAAGCATGGGCTCCGGCATCAAGGCTTTCTATAACACCTGCGATCGCCTCGGACTTCCACACACGAGCAACCAGGTTGACTGGATATTCAAATGCTGCGACAAAGCATATCTGTTCTATGACCCCAAGCAGCAAGTCAGGGCATCTGGTCTCGATCGAGACGGTCTTGAGCAGCGACTTAACCAACTCGAAGAAGCGAAAATTGAAACCGAAGAATTCAACTTGAGCACCCAAATGCGAGTACGCGGCGGCGATGAGTATCTCGACTTTGTATATGATCTGCTCGACAACAAAGCGTATATGCATGCCGGCATGAAGTTTGATGAGCTCTTTGCCTCGGAGCCCTACGATTCGCGAGACAAGGACCCCGGAAGCGATGCGCCACGCTATCAATTTGGCATCGTCAACCGATTCGAAGACTTCTGCTCCCTACAACAAGCCAAGGAAGAAGAAGCCAGCCTATCTCGCATGACTGCCGGCTTCGCTTGGAAGTGGGAAACCAAGACCAATAAAGATGCGTTCGATATCGTCATCGAGGGCATTCACAAACGCTGGAATTCAACTCAAAAGGATTGGGTCAACTCGGCCAACGCCGTCAATGAGGTTGGTTGCATTCACACAGTGCAGGGCTACGATCTCAATTACGGATTCGTAATTCTGGGTCCCGACATTTACTACGACAACGACAAGGGTGCCGTCTGCGTTAACAAGGCAAACTTCAAAGATACCGTCGCAAAGAAAAAGGCAAACGATGATGACCTGCAAAAGATCATCATCAATGCCTACTACGTTCTGATGACGCGCGGCATGCTAGGAACGTATCTCTATGTGTGCGACCCCGCTCTCAAGGAGTACCTGTCGCGGTATATCCCGGTGATATAGGTCTAGCGACCGCCCTCCCCCATGTAACCATCCTGTAAATCATAGCGGCGCACTCGGGTTTTGCTGTGATGCGGTCGCGCCTGGCGCTCCACTGTGCTAAAGTATCCCGAACGTTCAAACGACTACGAGGGGGACCTAGAAGATGGCACGTGTGCACAACTTCTCAGCAGGCCCGGCCGCACTGCCCACCAGCGTGCTCGCCGAGATCGCCGACGAGATGATGGACTACCGCGGTTGCGGCATGTCCGTGCTCGAGATGAGCCATCGATCTAGCATGTACCAGCAGATTATCGATGACGCCGAGGCAACACTGCGCCGTCTGCTGAGCATCCCCAACAACTACCGTGTCCTGTTTTTACAGGGCGGCGCCACGCTGCAGTTTGCGGGCATCCCCATGAACCTCATGCGCCGCGGCCGCGCCGGCTACGTCGTGACCGGCAACTTTGCCAACAAGGCATACAAAGAGGCCGCCAAGTACGGCGATGCCGTGCTGCTCGCGAGCTCCGAGGACACCAACTTCGACCGCATCCCCGACATGGCCGACATCAACGCGCGCATTGCCGCCGAGGCCGCGGGCGACGGGCTCGACTACGTCTACATCTGCCAGAACAACACCATCTTTGGCACCATGTTCCACGAGCTGCCCAACTGCGGTGATGTGCCGCTGATCGCCGACGTCTCGAGCTGCTTTCTGTCGCAGCCGCTCGACGTTGAGCTCTACGGGCTCATTTACGCCGGCGCGCAGAAGAACGCCGGCGCAGCTGGCGTGACCGTGGTCATCGTGCGCGACGACCTCATCGCCGACGGCCCGGCCTTTGCGCAGACGCCGCAGTACATGGACCTTAAGACCGAGGCCGCCAAGGGCTCCATGCTCAACACGCCCAACACCTTTGGCATCTACGTGTGCGGCAAGGTGTTCCGTTGGGTTGAACAGACCGGTGGACTTGCCGCCATGGCCGAGCGCAACTGGGCCAAGGCCAAGCTGCTCTACGACCTGCTCGAGAACAGCAAACTATTCCACGGCACCGCGCAGACAGACAGCCGCTCCATCGCCAACGTCACGTTCCGCACCGGCGACGCCGAGCTCGACGCCGCCTTTGTCGCGGGCGCGGCCGAGCATCAGATTCAAAACGTCAAGGGCCATCGCCTCGTCGGCGGCATGCGCGCCAGCGTGTACAACGCCGTCACCATGGAGGACGTACAGGCGCTGGCCACGTACATGAAAGACTTCGAAGCGCAGCATAGTTTGAGTCCGCGATCTAACTAGCCCGCAACGCGCGGGCCGACCAGCCACCTCAGACCACCCTGTTTAGATCAAAACCTGCTAAGGAGTTTTTCCATGCGCAAGATTAAGACTATCGACGACATCACTAAAGACGGCAAAGTCGAGTTTGGCGAGGGCTACGAATTTGTAAGCACCGCCGAGGAGGCCGACGCGATCCTGATGCGCTCGACCGACCTGCACGGCTACGAGCTGCCCGAGG
>CABUBH010000038.1 GCA_902489775.1 uncultured Collinsella sp. | reverse complement strand
CGAACCGTCGGCGCCTTGCCCAAACTGTCCCAGCAGCGAAATCGCAATGCCCACAAACAGCACAAGCACCACGGCAACTGCCGTCAGCACGTTTTGGCTCGAGATAATCGCCACCGCCGGCGCCGTCACCAGCAGCGTGCAGATATTGTTGATGACGCGACCCATGCATGGCCACAGATACGCCCAGCGGGCATACATCGAAACGGCAGCGAACTTCGCGGTAAAGAACACCACGAAAAAGCCCGAGCCCAGGTAGAAAATCATCGTGGCGGCAAGTACATTACCGCCATTAGCATCGGTGATAAGCAGAAAGAACGAGAGTGTGGACAGCATGGCGGCACACGTCATGATGATGTTCATGTACGAGCGTCCGTGCAGGTCATACAAGACGCCGGCGGCAAGGACGCTCAAGATGAGCAACAGGCGCGGCCAGTCACCCAAGTCGATAGCGCCGGCGGCATGCGAGGTCGTAAGCCCCGCATTGAGAGCGGCGAATACGCCCGTGAGGCAGGCGGTCGCCACCGTCAGACGCACCACGGCGGCATGAAAAGCCGCCTTTGCCTCGGGGGCTTCCTGCCACTTGGCGCCATATTCCGACGCATCGACCGATAGCTCGGCAATCTCAGCCTCAAACTCGGGCGCAGCCTCGTCGCGCAGCTTGGCTCGCCGGGCGGCATGGAGCAGCCCTACCTGCGCAATCGCGCAGACAATCAGCACAAATTGTTGCGGAATTCCCGCGGGCATTACCATATGGTTGAGCACCTGAACCAGAATGCCGGCAGCATAGGAAAGCGCCGCGGCACGCGCCAGGCAAGGGGTCCGCGCAAAACGACGCGCAAAGTTGGCATGGGCGGTCGATCCGCAGTAGCCCAGAGCGCAACAGGCAACCAAGCCCCCGGCGATCACCACTTGGAACTGCACCGCCATAATCATCAGCAGCAATGCCGACACCAACAGCACGCCTGTGATGTCACTCGTCGCAGCAATCGCCTGAGGGCGACGATAGTACAGAAGAGGGCGCACGAAAAAGCCGATCACGCTCGCACCAATGACGATGCTCTCGTAAATGACAACCTCATTCGACGGTACAAACTCGGCGACGCGCACATCAAAGAGGTACTCGACAGCCAAAAACGTAAAAACGAAAAGCGCCAGGCACAGAATCTCCCGTATGCCCCGGCGCAGGTATGCGGTTGTGTCTCCCAGGTCCCTCATGGTAACCCCCAGCCGGTTAGATGTCCGGAAAACCATTTTAATGGAGAACGGGTCCTGATACACACGCAATGCCCGAAGTGCTTCCAATCCAGCCCAAACCGCCCTCAACAAAAGTGCCCCCGATGACTAGTCGGGAAAATGGGCCATGTGTCCCAGCTGTGGAGACTCCTTGAGCCGTCTGGGTATCGCGAAGGATCGCGCACTCCCCCATCATCAAAAGTGACACACGCTACCAGTTGATGGGAGGCAGCTATGGGCTTCTTTGACAAGATGTTCGAGAAGAAAGAGTGCGCGATTTGCGGTACCGAGCTGGGACTTTTGGGAAAGACCAAAATCAACGAAGGCTACCTGTGCAAAGAGTGCGTCGGCAAGCTCTCCCCCTTCTTTGGCGGCTATCGCTCCAGCACCGCGGACGATATCCGTGAGCAGCTCGCCTACCGCGAGGCCAACGCCGAGCGCCTGGCCTCGTTCAACCCCACGCGCACGCTCTCTGCCGGGCGCACCAACATCATGCTCGACGAAGACGCGGGCCTGCTGATCATTACCTCGCAGAGCCGCTGGCGCGACGCCAACCCCGACATCATCGAGTTCTCGCAGGTACTCGGCTGCGATATGGATATCGACGAGCATCGCACCGAGATCTATCGCGAGACCAAGGACGGCGAGCGCGAGAGCTACAATCCGCCGCGCTATGACCTGGATTACGACTTTAACCTGACCATTCACGTCAACACGCCGTACTTTACCGAGATCAACCTGCGCGTGAACGACTCCACCATCGATCAGCGCGGTTCCATCGAATACCGCGAGGCCAAGCGCCAGGCAACCGAGGTCCGCGACGCGCTGGTGCAGCTGCGCCAGGAGACGCGCGACAGCGTCGTGGCCGCCAAGGCCCCCAAGACCGCGGTCACCTGCCCCTTCTGCGGTGCAACCACCATTCCCGATGCCAGTGGGCGCTGCGAATACTGTGGTGGCGCCATCGGCGCATAGCCTCCGGCACGGAAAGGACCGATCATGGCCTTCGAGAGCGTCAACTATCAGTGCCCCGCGTGTGGCGGCCCCCTTCACTTTGCCAGTGCCGAGCAAAAGCTCGTCTGCGACTACTGCGATTCGCGTTTTGAAGTCGAAGAAGTCGAGGCCCTCTATCGCGAGCGCCAGGACAAGGCAGATGCCAAAGCCGATGCCGCAGCCGCGGCCCCCAAGCCTGCTGTCGACGATGCCGTGCAGGAGCTGGCTCAAAACGCCGGCTACATCTGCTCGTCGTGCGGTGCCGAGCTGGTCTCGGACGGCACCGTCGCCGTCACCACCTGTCCGTACTGCGGCAACCCCGCCGTGGCACCTGGCCAGCTCTCGGGCGATTTCTCACCCGACCTGGTGATCCCGTTTAAGCTCGAGCGCGACGACGTTATGGCCGCACTCAAGGAGCACTATAAGGGCAAGATCCTACTGCCCAAGAGCTTTGTCACCGGCAACCATATCGACGAAGTCCAAGGCGTCTACGTGCCGTTTTGGCTTTACGGCGCCCGCGTGGACGGCGAGGTGTGCTTTGATGCGACCAACGAGACCGTAACCGAGGAATCCGACCGCACCGTCACGACCACCGACCACTACGACGCCTACCGCAAGGGCAATATCTCGTTTGAGCGCGTGCCCGTCGACGGATCGTCCAAGATGCCCGACGGCCATATGGACGCCATCGAGCCGTTTGACTACGACGCGCTGCGCCCGTTCTCGGTTGCCTATATGCCCGGCTACATCGCCAACCGCTACGACGAGGACTGCGAGACCTGCAAGGCGCGCGCCGAGCGCCGCATGGAGGAGAGCACGATCTCGGCCCTGCGCGAGACCGTCGTCGACGAATATGACGACGCCACGGTCGAAAGCAAGCAGCTCGACTACACCTGGGAAGACAGCGACTACGCCCTGTTCCCCGTCTGGATGCTCTCCACTTCGTGGAACGGCAAGAGTTACCTGTTTGCCATGAACGGCCAGACCGGTCGCATGGTCGGCGAGCTTCCCTGCTCCAAGCCCAAGCTCGCCATCGCCTCGGTGCTGTTCTTTGTGATCGGGTTTGTCCTCTCCCAGATTCTCTTTATGGGTGGGAATGCCTTCGATCCGGACTACCTAACCTTTGATGTCGAGGGCATCCTCATCAACATCGTCGCGCCGTTGATCATCGTGGTCATCGCAGATGTGCTGCTGGTGGGCCAGCTCAAGACGGCCAACGAGGCCACCCACGCCGATTGCTACTGCGGCGAGCTCGACCTGACCGAGAAGCACGACACCTTCAGCCACACCGAGACCACCGTTGTCATGAAGGACAACAAGGACGATTAGCCATTCTGACCAATACCACCCGGCCTTTGACGAGAAAGGAAGATCACCATGGGACTCTTGAGAGCTGGATTGGGAGCTGCCGGCGGCGTCATGGCCGACCAGTGGAAAGAATTTATCTATTGCGAATCGATGCCCGCTGACGTCTTAGCCTGCAAGGGCAGCAAGCGCACCGGCGGTCGCAGCTCCAACACGCGCGGCGAGGACAACGTTATCTCCAACGGCTCGGTCATCGCCGTCAACGACGGCCAGGGCATGCTCGTGGTGCAAAACGGCAAGATCATCGAGGTTGCGCTGGAGCCTGGCGAGTTCGTCTTCGACACCGGCAGCGAGCCGAGCGTCTTCAGCGGCAACCTGGGCGATTCCATCAAGGAAACCTTTGCCAATATCGGCAGCCGCTTTACCTTTGGCGGCGACGCGGGCAAAGACCAGCGCGTCTACTTCATCAACACCAAGGAGATCATCGGCAACAAGTACGGCACCGCCTCGCCCGTGCCCTTCCGCGTGGTCGACAACAACATTGGGCTGGACGTCGACATCTCCGTGCGCTGCAACGGCGAGTATTCGTACCGCATCACCAACCCGCTGCTGTTCTACACCAATGTGTGCGGCAACGTGACCGATAGCTACACGCGCGATAAGATCGACAGCCAGCTTAAGTCCGAGCTGCTCACCGCCCTGCAGCCCGCCTTTGCCAAGATCTCGGAGATGGGCATTCGCTACAGCGCCATCCCCGGTCACACCACCGAGCTCGCCCGCGCGCTCAACGAGGTCCTCTCGGCCGACTGGCGCGACCTGCGTGGTGTCGAGATCGTGAGCTTTGGCGTCAACTCCATCGCCGCCTCGCAAGAAGACGAGCAGATGATCAAGGACCTGCAGAAGGCCGCGGTCATGCGCGATCCCACCATGGCAGCCGCCAACATCGCCAGCGCCCAGAGCGATGCGATGCGCGCGGCAGCCGCCAACCCCAACGGCGCGATGGCAGGCTTTATGGGCATGGGCATGGCGGGCGGCATGGGCGGCATGAACGCAAGCCAGCTGTTCGCCGCCGGCCAGGCACAGCAGCAGGCCGCCCCGCAGCCGGCTCCGGCGTCCGCGCCCGCCCCGGCCCCCGCCGCCGCACCTGCGGCCGGCGCATGGACCTGCAGTTGCGGTGCCACCAACACCGGCAAGTTCTGCCCCGAGTGTGGCAGTCCCGCACCCGCCCCGGCACCGACCAAGTGGTTCTGCCCCAACTGCGGCAGCGAAAACGGCGGCAAGTTCTGCAGCAACTGCGGAACGTCCAGGCCCTAGCCCCTCTACCTGGTAATTGGCGGGGAGGTCCGCCACCCCCGCATTTGCTTCTATGGGTTTCGTTCGATAAAGGAGGACACCATGAAGACAACGTTCAAAAAGTCCGTACTCGCATTCCTGACATGCGTCCTGGCGCTCGCCTTTGCCCTGACGGGCTGCAGCGGCGGCGGCAAGGACCCCAAGGCCAACTTTGTCGGCAGCTGGCAGTACTCGGGTGGAACCTTGGACGGCGAAGAGCTCACCGATGAGTACATGGATATGCTCAAGGAGTGGGGCCTCAACTGTATCCTGATCCTCGACGAAGACGGCACGGGCGTCCTCGACATGTTCCTTGAGGTCGCCGACCTGAAATGGGAGGCCAAGGACGCCACCACCGTAACGATTACCGCCGAAGATGAGTCGCACGACCTGAAGCTCAAAGACGACAAGCTCGTCCTTGAGGTGGACGGCGACAAGCTCATCTTTACCAAGTCCGACAAGGACCTGTCCGGCACGGTGAAGAAGGATCGCGAGGCGGCCGAGAAGGAAGAAGAGATCGATGAGGCCGTCGAAGACGACGACGTCCAGAGCATCGAAATCTCCCCCGCCGTCACCGTCGCCGATGACGACCTGTGCACCATCACCATCACCGAGAAGTTCAAGGACGACTGGGGTGACATCGGCTTTGTTGTTAACATCACCAACAAGAGCGACAAGGACCTGACCTTCTACGCTCCCTCCGGCAAGACCAATGTCAACGGCACCATGAAGGACCCCTGGTTCTCGGCTCACCTGATGCCCGGCACCAACGCCACTGAGGAATTCACATTCTCGAGCGGCGAGCTTGACAGCCTTGACGACCTGGTCAACACGACCATCGGCATCGACGCCTACCTGACCGATTCCTACGAGGACGTCGCCTCTTACAGCGCAACCATCGCGTAGCGGCATGTAACATCAGCCGCGGATTGGCGGACGCATCCGCGCACACCAGACGGGGCCGCAGGAGTTAATCCTGCGACCCCGCCGTTTTTATGCCGATGCGCGACGAGCTTTAGCGCTCCATGTTGGGAACGATGCTGCCCTCGGTCACCGCATGCACGGCAAGACGCATGATGTTGTCGTAGCCGGTCTTGCTTAGAATCTCCGAGATGCGACGCTTGATGGTGCCCTCGCTCATAAACAGCTCGGCCGCAATCTCGCGACGGCTTTTGCCCTCGCAGGCAAGGCGCAAAATCGATAGCTCGACATCATCGAGAGCTGCCGTGCCCGAAAAAATGCTCTCGGGCGGCTTGGGAAACGTGCAATAGCCCGCCAACGTGGAGCGCATCACGGCGAACAGCTCGTCGATACCGACGTTCTTGTACACAAAGCTATCGACGCCCGCCTCGCGAGCCTGATCGACAAAGGTGATCTCGGGCATGCCGGTCATGATAATGATGCGACACTCGGGCAGCTGCTCCTTGATGCGCGCCGTCGCCACGATGCCGTTGGAATCATGCTCGGTGCATACGTCCATCAGTATCATGTCCGGACGCTCCTTGAGCGCGACACCCAAGGCCTCGGAGGCATCGGCGATGGCGGAAACAACGGTCATATCGGGCTGGTCGCCAACGGAGCGCGCCAGGCTCTCGCGCAGGATGGCCTGGTCTTCGACGATTAACACGCGGATCATGAGCTTCTCCTTTGGGACGTGTCGTTGGCGTTAAGCGGGATGGACACCGCAAGCGTAAAGGGCGGGGATGCGTGGACCTCTAGGCTGCCACCCAGATCTTGCGCGACATGCCTCATACCTGGGATACCCGTTCCCTCGCGATACGATACGGGGGCCGGGGGCCCGTCGTTAGAAATCGTCATGCGCGCGACGGCGCCAGCATCCGCCCCCTCCTGCCACAGACGCACGTGGACCCGATGCGCCTGCGCATGCTTGGTGGCATTGGTCGAGGCCTCGCGGATAATCTGCAAAAATGCGGCGGCGACACGCGCGTCCTCAGGCAGCGCACCCTCAACATCGATCTGCACACTCACCAGGCCAAAAGCATGGACGATATCACCCAGCTGTTCTGCAGGCTCGCTGGCACCGCCACCGCGCAGATCGGCAGCAATTGAGCGCAGCAACGGATCAATCTGCTCGATCGAGTCATCGTCCAGACGCCCCTCCTCCAAATAGCGATGAAGAATGGACAGGCGCTGCCCGATCACGTCGTGCACGCGAGCGCGCATACGTAGGTAGGCCGCATTGTCAGCAACTTTTTTGACTTCTTCGATCTGGGCTTGGAGCTCTTGGCCCGCAAGCTCAAGCAGGTGGTTGGCTTGCGCCAAGCGGTCATGAGCATGCGCGTACTCTGTCACATCAAGACCGATAATGCGCTCGAACGAACGCCCCGAAACCATAACGCGATCGCACACAAATAGGCGAGTCTCGGCGGGAGAGACCTCGACCACCGCCCGCGCCTCACCAAAGCGGTCCAGATTAATCCGCACACGGTTCCTGCTGCTTTCGGGCATTTGCATGCTAAGTTTGCGCAGGTCGTTCCATGTGCCGCTCATGTCGCGTAGATCGGTTGGCATATGAAGTTCCACCAGGTTTTTGCGCATGCAGCGGTTCATGAGCAGCGGACGGCCCCTCGGGTCCAGATACAGGATGCCCACGGGAATCACGTTGATGGTCTCGATCGTCGAGAACATGGTGATATCCTCTTGGCGGTTACGGACGTCCATCAAGAGCGCCGCGATGGAGCGGAACAGGAAGAACGCTCCCTCTGCGATAAGGACAACGGTCCACGCCGGGCCCATGGCAAAAACCACCGGTGGTGTAACGGCGACAACAAGCAGCAGCTCGACCAGCATGACGGGGCGACGATAGTGCACCATAAGTACCACGCCATAAGCAAAGATCGCGGCATTGAGCCACAACGCTCCGCCCATTGCCCTGGCGCAAACGTCAAGCGGTGCCACCAGATACGAGCCAGACGACGCGAATAAGATGAGCGCTGAAATCATCAGGTGAAGCACAAGGCTCGCCTCGTAGACGCAAATCACTTTACGGTTATAGGACGAGCGGCGCGATGCGATGAGCGGGACGTGGATCGTCTGCAGGCACGCAGCCAGGGCAAAGACAACATCGAGCGCAACGATTTGGGGAAGGATGAGCGAAATCTGCATCGTCACTCACCCGCCCTCGGCATCAAGACGATCATGCGCAGCTGACCGGGCTCGCCCTCAAGGCGGTATGCCACGTTTCGCCCTTGCAGAGCGCCTTCGAGCTCTTGCGCAGCGGGCGTCTGCGAAAGATCTTCATCATCGTTGGAAAAAAGCGTGGCGCGCAGCTCGACACTGCATCGGTCATGGTCGCCCAAGTGATACATAAGCGCCGGATGGTCGGTGGTGTAGGCGAAAAACGCAAAGTCATACACGCAGTCGTACAGGGCGCTTACCGTACTGGCGTGCAACGGGCGCCGTATGGCGATAATCGAGGCGCAATCGATATCGATGGTACGCAGGTCGCTTGCGAGCTCGTTGGCGATGAGCTGAATGCGATCGCGGTCAAAACCGCTCTCCCCGTGCTGTGCCAACGTGAGCGATCCCTTGCGCTTGCAATAGGCGACGAGCATCTTGGCGCGCTGCAGCATGCGGTAACGCTCGTGCGAAGACGCTTCGTCGGTCAACGGAGGCAGCGAGCTCAGCAGGTCGTACATCCCTTCGAGCGCGCGGGTAAGCGCCTGGTCCACGTCTTGGACCAGCAAGGTCTCGGCCTCTTGATCTGCCAAATGCGTCTTAAGGTCGTAGTCGGCGGCGAGCAACTCGTTTTGACGCTGCAGCTCCATGCGACGATGTGCCAGTTCGCGGTTAAGCTCGTTGAGCTCCGACACGTCTTGGGCAAGCAGGGCCGATCCGCCCAGCAGCGGAAAGGCACGGTACATCACATCGGGATCGGACGCCACGGCAAAGGCATGGGCGCGGCCGTGCTCCTGGACCCGCAACTCCTCACGCACGCCTACCGGCATTGGCTTTGACACCGGCGTGGCATAGACTTCCTGCAGGTCGCGCGTTAGAACTTTGAGGTCGAGCGGCAAGGTGTCGAAGATGCCAGCGATGTCGTGATACGACGGAATGACACCGCAATCGAGACAGATTTCCATCGCCACCACGCACAGGACGCAATAGACGAGCGAAAAGTTGAGCCTCCATGCCCAGGGCACGCGCAGAGCATATGAGATGGCAAAAAATGCGCCACCCAGCAGTACGAGCGCCGCCGTGCCCGAGAAACGCTGGATGCGAAAGGACGAGGACCGACCAATCAGGATAAAAAAGGCCACGAAGTCAAAGGCCGTCCACGCTAAGACGGCGAAATAGCCCCAGCCGTACGTATAATCGTTGCTCCAGGTGTCGCTTGCACGGTCAAAGTGGAATACCTGCCGGTGGAAATCGTTGGTGAGCACAAAACCGATAAGTAGGATGGCCACGACCCACAGGATGCTGCGATAGCGACGCCCCATACGGTGCTGTTCCACGCCCGCGAGGCGCAGGCCGCACAGCTGGTAGAGCAGCGGAATGAGCGTCATGGGCACGTAGTACAGGTACCACAGGATCGTGGCGTAGACCGGTGTGAACGACTTGTATTTGAGGATGACCTCAATCATCCAGAGGGCACAGATGGTGGCGACGGCAACAAGGCGGCGGCGCAACACATAGTCCAAACAGCGTAGATAGACCGATACACCCCAGATCGAAAATATAATTGCGGCGACAAGCAACGGGAGAGAGCTCGAGTGGACGAGCGCATCCACGACCTCTTCGGACACCTCGCTATAGGCGGGCACGGCGTTGGAAAGCTTGGGGTCGGAGGCAAACAGCGCCGGCAAGACTGCCAAAAGCATGAGGAACAGCGCGGTGATGGCGCCGGCGATAGCAAAGACGCGGTGACGGTACACCTGATGTGTTATGCCAACAAGGAATCGCGGCATGGCGAAGAGCCTGCCGCCCCTGGGATCCGCCACGGGTGCGGATCGGGCGGTCGCGTGGCCGATATGTCGCTCGCGGGTACCCATAGTGCTTTTAGTGTACCGACAGGCGGGCCCAAAAAGCGGGCCACATGTCCCAAAATCCGCCGACGGCGAGGGATGTCGCCAGCGACTAGTCGTTTAAGAACGTCCCCAATGACTAAGACAAAACGAGCGAGGATTTTTGGACGCCCAAATGGCGAGAGTGGATAATCTCCCACTTTGAACCCACAAACAGGCTAAAAACGGGAGATTATCCACTCTCATTCTGCGGGCACTCATTTAAGTACGTCCCCAATGAGTGCTTTCACTTCTTTTAACAAAACGCCCGGCGGGCATTAACTGCTCGCCGGGCGTTTTGGTTAGGAGGCTATGGTTGTTGGGAAGCCTTAGGCCAGGTCCTCGCCGTTCGTCTCGATGACGTGTTTGTACCAGTCGAAGCTCTTCTTTTTGGAACGCTTGAGGGTGCCGTTGCCCGCATCATCGCGGTCGACATAGATAAAGCCGTAGCGCTTGGACATCTCGCCCGTGCCGGCAGACACCAGGTCGATTGGGCCCCAGGTGGTGTAGCCCAGCAGGTCAACGCCGTCCTCGGTCACCGCATCGCGCATCGCGGCGATATGCTGGCGCAGGTAGTCGATACGGTAGTCGTCGTTGATGGAGCCATCCTCCTCGACAACATCCTTGGCGCCCAGGCCGTTCTCGACCACAAACAGCGGCTTCTGATAACGGTCGTACAGGTCGTTGAGGGTGATGCGGAAGCCCAGCGGATCGATGGCCCAGCCCCACTGGCTCTCCTGCAGGTAGGGGTTCTTGGCGCCGGCGAAGGCGTTGCCCTGGGTGCGCTCGACATCGGGGTTATCGGCACCGGCGGAGCAACGGGTGCTGTAATAGCTAAAGCTGATGAAGTCGACGGTGTTGGCGGCCAGGATCTCGCGGTCCTTATCCGTCATGCCCACATCGATGCCCAAACGCTCGAGCTTCTTGACGGCATAGGCCGGGTAGTAGCCGCGGCTCTGAACGTCGACGAAGAAGTAATTGTCCTGATTGTCGAGCTGCGCCTGACGCACATCACCCGGACGACAGCTGTAGGGGTAGTAGCTACCCGCGGCGAGCATGCAGCCGATCTTGACCTCGGGGTCGATCTCGTGGGCGATCTTGGTTGCCCAAGCGCTGGCGACGAGCTCGTTGTGGGCGGCCAGGTACTCGACGGCCTCCTTGTTCTCGCCCTCCTCAAAGACCAGACCGGCACCCATAAACGGCAGGTGCAGGATCATATTGATCTCGTTGAAGGTAAGCCAGTACTTTACCAGGCCCTTGTAGCGGGTGAAGATCGTGGTCGCGAGGTTCTTGTAGAAGTCGATGAGCTTGCGGTTGCGCCAGCCGCCGTACTCCTTGATGAGGTGAATCGGGCAGTCGAAGTGCGTGATGGTCACGAGCGGCTCAATGCCGTGCGCCTGGCACTCGCGGAACACGTCCTCGTAGAAGGCCAGGCCGGCCTCGTTGGGCTCGGTCTCGTCACCGTTGGGGAAGATGCGGGTCCAAGCCAGGCTCATGCGGAAGGTCTTAAAGCCCATCTCGGCAAAGAGGGCGATGTCCTCCTTGTAGTGATGGTAAAAATCGATGCCGGTCTGCGCGGGATAGTAATAGCCGTCCTCGAAGTCGAGCATCTTGCGCTGGCCGGAGACCACCGCGAAGCGCTCGGAGCCGTGCGGGGCCACGTCCACGTTGGCCAGGCCGCGGCCGTCCACGTTGTAGGCACCCTCGCACTGGTTGGCAGCCGTCGCGCCGCCCCACAGGAAGTCATTACGGAAAGCCATGCATCGATCCTTTCATACGCTGCTTGTCGTGGTTTCAGTATCCCCGTAAACGGGGCGCCACCCAACGACAACAACGCAGGTCGACACTTCTTTTCGCACGCAGGCGCCCAGCAGCCGCCCGAGCCTGACACTTTCTGATACCCAACCACCAAAAAGAGGACAGGCACCTTTGTGGTGGTTTGGACCCGAGAGATAGTCCGCTCCGCCGGTTTGTCTCAATCTGTAACAGTTAGACCGTTAAAACCGAGCCTGGTGTTACAGATCGAGATTTTCGGGCAGCCCCCTGCAGTTTGTCTCGTTCTGTAACAGGAAAAGACGATTTAGCCTGCTAGATGTTACAGAACGAGACAGAAGGTCCCGGTCTTCGTTGATGTCGAGGTTCTTTTCGATGAGCCCCCCTGAAGCCGCCCTCGACCAGTAGTCAATTTGACTGAATAGGAAAAAAAGGAAAAAATAGGAAAAAAAGGAAAGGAGACTTATGACTGAAACCATCTTCTCCCCTTCATTTGGAAATCGCCCATCCTATCTCGTTGGGCGAGGAAATGTAATTTCAACATTCATCTCCGGCCTTGAACAGGAGCCGGGCAATCGAGACCGCGCCATGCTCATGCTCGGCCAGCGAGGAAGCGGCAAGACGGTTCTCCTGTGGGAGCTCGCCGATCGCGCTCGCAAGCTTGGCTTCGTCGTCGCCACGCCCACCGTTGCCTCCGAGGACATGCTCGAGCGCATTGTTGAAAAAATCCAAGAGGCGGGCGAGCCCTATGCCAACAAACGCCATCTCCCTAAACTCACGGGCGGCAGCCTGAGCGTCTTCGGTTTCTCAGCCGGCCTTGAGTTCACGCGCGATGTGCAGGAAACCAAGAGTTTCCAGTTCAAGCTCACGCAACTGGCGCGCAAACTAACCGAGCAAGGACATGGCATCCTCATCCTCATCGATGAGCTTCAGGCTAATTCGCCCGAGATCAGACAACTCGTCACCGCTTATCAAGAACTCGTCGGCGAGAGACTCAACGTCGCACTCGTTATGGCGGGCCTTCCGGGAGCGGTCTCGGCGACGCTCAATGACCGCGTGCTCACGTTTCTCAACCGCGCTCGCAAAGTCACACTCGAACCGCTTTCAGTCGGAGACGTCGACACCTATTACCAGCGGGCTTTCGAAGAACTCGACCTTGATATCCCAAGCGATCTTCGACTAGATGCCGCTCGCGCAACCCAGGGCTCGCCCTACATGTTGCAGCTCATCGGTTACAACATCGCCAATCGTTGCCAGGCAGGAGAACGCGCAACACGAGAGCTAGTCGACGGAGCCATCGAGGCGTCAAAGGTCGATTTCGAAAACGATGTGTGCGAGACGACGCTCGCCGCGCTCTCGGACCAAGACGTTGCGTTTCTTGCCGCAATGGCGGATGACGAAGACACCGTGTCGCGCATTTCTGATGTAGCCGAGCGCATGTCGGTCACACCCGACTACGCACAAAAGTATCGCCGGCGCCTTATCGACGCCGGCGTAATCGAACAGGCCCGCCGCGGCTACGTGCGCTTCGCCGTCCCCTATATGGCCGATTACCTGCGCAGCCAGCTCTAGGCAACCACCGCAAAGGGGACAGGCACCTTTGTGGCGGATTGGGCCCCGTTTGTCTCAATCTGTAACAGTTAGGCCGTCAAAACCGGGCTTGGTGTTACAGATTGAGATTGTTCGGGTGACTACCGCGGTTCGTCTTGATCTGTAACAGATAGAGACGATTTAGCGCGCCAACTGTTACAGACCGAGACGAAGGACCCTAATCCACCGTGATGTCGAGGTTCTTGCCGACGAGACCTACGTAGCCGCCCTCGGCAGCCTTGGGACTATCGGCGTGGCAGAGGACCCACTTGTCGGCCTTCCAGTAGCAGTAGCTGTCGCCGGCGGCGGACATGTTGGCAGCGGCCTCGGGACGCGGACCATTGGTGCCGGCGGGCAGCGCTACCATTACCTGGAAGCCACCGTCGTCGACCATGCACGGCGTGTAGTGCAGCGTCGTGGCGTAGACCTCGACGAGCGTGCCGGCCGGCGCGCGGAAGGCCTTGACCTGCGCGGTATCGAGCTTGCCGTCGACGATCTGCTCGCGCTTGGCCAGCAGCAGGATAAAATCGCGGGCGCCCAGGTTGAACTCGCTGGCGCGGTGATACTCCAGGCAGTTGAGCTTCGTGTTACGGCCGTTGCACCAGCCCAGCTGGAAGGGGCGGCCGCCGTACATGAGCAGACCGAGCGTGTCGGCACCTTCGACCTGTTCCAGCTCGGGCGCGGAGGCCACATACTTGCTACCCTCGGGAATGGGCGTGGCGGAAAGTGCCTCGACAAGCGGAGCTGTCAGGCTGGAGGGTACGTCGTCCCACATGCGGCCGTAGGACTTGAACTCGGGATCGGTAACAGAGTAGATATGCATGTTCGCTCCTGTTCGTAAATGTGACTATATAAACATTCTAGAACATTAGCCGTCTTTTGATGGAGTCAATACCGCAAACAACACGCACCAGAGTCACATGGGCAAAAGGGCGGCGTGTATTTTACTTAGCCGAGATAGCCCTTAAGGAACTCAATGACACCCGAGCACCAGTGATCAGTTTCCGGCGCATGAGGTTTCATTAACGCATGTCCTCCTTCTGGATACACAATCTCCTCGTGGTGCACCCCAGCCGCATCCAGTGCGTCAACCATCTTTCCGAGATTGCCGGGCGATACGACATCATCGTCGGCGCATTGCCAAAGATATGTCGGCGGATACCGTTCCCACACATGTTGATCAATGCAGAAATCATCAATCGCATCGTGCCCAGCTCCACCGCACACCGAATCAAGAAATCTATGGTCTGACGCACATTCGGACTCATGAAGGTCAATCGGGGCGTAACACAGAACCAAAGCTTTTGGCGGCTCGCATCCGTAAGATGCAAACCCCTTGTTATCCGTCCCCCACTCGGCGGTCAAATGCGCGCCAGCGGAAAAACCGATAACCGCATATTTTTTGTCCACATTAAATCGCGTTGAATTCTCGAGGACAAAACGGACTGCGCGATTAAGGTCATCGATCGGACGCGGCATCAGCGGCTCGACCCTCACCCTGTATGACAACACAAACACGTTATAGCCCGCATCGTTGAGCTCGGGAGCAACGGGAAAACCTTCCATTTGGTGACAAACGCTCTGATAGCCCCCACCCGAAATCGCGATAACGAATGGCGCCCCCGGTCGCCCCGGAAAGAAAAACAGCTTTGCGTTGCGCCGGGTCGGATCGCGAATACAATCGGCTTCATCCCAAATATCGTATGCAACCTGCCTCCCGTCATCCGCAAGCTCAACAATCCGATTCAACCCGCGCAGAACACGAGTAACTTCATACGGATTAGTGTCGGAATTCAAATGGGCCGCGATGGGCTTATTCCACATGCGCTCCCAAGTTGAAGGTCGGCAAAGCATGAGATGCTCACCGAACCCAGCGAACTCAGGAAGAAGTGCGATTTCTCCAAATGTCATATCGGCAGTAATTGTCATAACCAGTCACTCCAAAAACGAGGTGGGCTCGCGCAGATCAATCGCAAGCCCACCATATGCAATCTGCCGCGGGGTTTTCAGCAGCTTACATTCCGAATAATTGTCTATTCCGCCGACGTGTCTGCATCAGGGCGATACATGATGTAGACGAGGACGAAGGTAAGAATAAAACCAACGACATTGCAAAGGATCGCACCAATAAGGCTGCTCATATCACCGGAAGGATTCATGTAGCCGGGGAAGCTGAAAATACCACTCGACGTCATAACGAACGTGCGGGTATTGAAGATAGCCGGGATAACAGCGCTAATTGCACCAGAAATCATGGAAGCGACGATGATCTTCTTGTGCTCCAAAACTATGCCGTACAGGGCAGGTTCTGTAATTCCGCACAGGCTCGTAATGGCACAGCTGAATCCAAGGCTCTTTCCGCTCGGATCCTTCGAGCGGAAAGCAAACGCCAAGCAAGCGCCGACGACACCCATGCTACCGCAAAGAAGTCCAAGGATAGGGTCGGAACCGACGGTCATAATATTGTTGATGGAGATCACAATGAGGGCCCAATGGAGTCCAAGAGGAATCATGACGAGGCCAAATATCGGTCCAAGAATAACGCCGCAAAGAATGGGGCTGAACTGATAGACCGCCAGTACGGCAGTCGCAAGCAAGGAGCTCGCCTGTTGGATAACCGGGCCAACCACAAGAAGCGAGATGGGGGCAGCAATAGCAACTGTCAGGAACGGAACGAGTGCAAATGCCAAAGCATCGGGAAGAACCGCACGCAGCCACTTATAAAGAACGGATGCGAACCAAGCCGCCACGATAGCGGGAAACACCGTCGAGGCATAGCTCACCATCGTGAACTTCATGCCGAACAAATCCAGCGCATCACCAGCTCCAGCTGCGGCAACAAAAGTCGGGTAAAGCAGGATTGCACCGAGCACCGCACCGATATATTGATCGATTCCAAAGAATTTGGCCGCAGACGATCCGACGAGAACGGGCAAGAAATACATGCTGGCGTTTCCCATGCCGTACAGCAGGGTATAAATTCCGCTCTCAGCGGAAACGACACCTGCCGTCGTCAGGATACTAAGGACGGCGTTTATCATTCCGCATGCAATCAAGGCGGGAAGAACGGGCATCATGATGCCGCTGATCAGCTTCATCAGCTTTCCCAGAAAACCTTTGGTCTCGCCTTCATCTGCCGCGGACTTCCCGGTGTCAACCCCGGTTTCCTTTGCAACGATTTCGTAGACCTTATCGACCTTGGGCCCCACAATCACTTGGTATTGCCCTGCTGAATGGCGAATATCGATCACACCATCGATTGCCTTGACTTTTGCATCATCTACGATGCTTTCGTCCTTAAGATTGAACCTTAAACGAGTCATGCAGTGGGCTACAAATGTAACGTTTTCTGCACCGCCCACCATCTCGAGAATCTCGGCAGCGAGCTTGGTTGTATCTGCCATAAATACCATTTCTCCCATGTTGTGTTTTATATGTAACCATCGGCAAAGCGCGCGCCTTCGCCGACCAATTACCTAGCTTTCGATGCGATTCGATTGATATGCATCATCAGATAGAGTCTTTCTTCGTCTATAAGTTCTTGGCCCGTCAGCCGGCTGAGAACAGAAGCGATGTCATCGGCGCACGCCGATGCCACCGGATATTCATCTTTGAGCGAGAGATACATCTTGCGGTTGTCGCTTACGATACTTTCGCCAGAGTTCAACCTATTGAATAGGTACTGAAGGTGGGTTGCGAACCTTGCATAATCGAAGCCCTCCCGATCAACTTGAATACCAAGCCGTCTTTCAACAGCAATAGTTGATTCTTCGAGAACGCGATCGTAAACGTCCGTGCCAAACTCTTCAGCCAGCTCACATGAATCCGAATCGGCCATGTTATTGATAAACGCCATGGCAATTCCAACTGTCTCATGAGCGGGAAGCCTAACATTGAGACGTTTCCTGATTATTCGAAGCGCGTACTCGCCGATTTTGAATTCGACGGGATATTGTTGGCGAACATCAAAAGACAAGGGCATATGGACAACAATGTTTTGCTCCTTGCGCTTAATTGCATACGCGATATGGTCCGCAAGAATAAACGGCAAATTAGGGCTTACTTCATAGGGAAGCAGTCCTGTCGACATATCAATAACATCCGAGGTCAGCTCGAGAAGTTCATCCGAGACTTCATCAATGAGAGCGATGTAGCGGGAACTAACGTTATAGAACGTTCGTTGAATCTCCGAGAGCGGTAATTCATCGCCAACGTCCTTAAACCCCAGGCCACGCCCGAATGCCACCAGCTGCCTGCCATTTCCGTCGATGCAGAGGACAGCGCTGGTGTTAATTCGTTTAACGATTTCCATGTGTCCCCCTTAAACAAAACAAGGCTCCCGAAGCAGAATCCGACAATCAATGTCGACAGATGCTGCTTCAGGAGCCTTGCCTGAATATCACTCTGGTTGCCAGTTTAAGCGAAACACCGTAAATGACCTCGTGTAAACATTACTAAACAGTTAAACGGTCGATATCTCCATGTGAACGGTTTAGAAGCAGAAGGCAATCCTTACGCCTGCTGGTAGTGCAGGTGCTTCTCGTCGATATCGGCCAGGTCGCGGTCGAGGTAGCGGCGCGCGAGCCAGTTTGCCATGGGAAGGTTCTGGTCCAGGTAGTTGCCGCACTCCTCGGGAGCGGCACCGGGGACATCGCCCTCAAAGTCGGCGACGAACTCAAAGAGCTCGCGCACGAGCGGCAGGATCTCCTCGCTCGTCACCTCGCCAAACACGACCAGGTAAAAGCCCGTGCGGCAGCCCATGGGGCCAAAGTAAACGATACTGCTCGACCACTCGGCATGATTGCGAAGGAAGGTCGCACCCAGGTGCTCGATGGTGTGGCACTCAGCCGTGTTCATGACCGGCTCTTTATTGGGCGTGGTCAGACGCAGGTCAAAGGTGGTGACGGCAGCGCCGGTCGCCGGATCGCGGTCGATGCGACTCACGTATACGCCGGGCTCAAGCAGCAGATGATCGACAGAAAAGCTCGCAATGCGCTCCATGGCAGATCCTCTCGATAGTCAATTTGGGACGGAGCTCTTTTAGCTGGTTCGAATGGTCACACCAATCATACCAGTCAAAAAAGCCCCGTCCCAAATTAGCCACCTGGGACGAGGACCGATGATTATTTGCCTTGATTATCAACTTCATCCGAACACCTCCCACATTCATCCGTACATGTACGGATGAATGTGGGAACCCGATACCCTGAGGGCCGGACCGGCCGGCCCCGG
>CABUBH010000037.1 GCA_902489775.1 uncultured Collinsella sp. | reverse complement strand
CGAGCTCGAGCACAAACTCACCGACTGGACCGAGACCTACTTCCGCATCCCGTCGGAAGCCGAAATCGAGCTTCCTCAATAGGAGCTACCGCGCCCGACCCCTCCCCACCGTGCGGACGCGCTTGCTTTTCCCGCGCGAGGCCACCCCAATCCCCTCGCGCGGGCTTCTTATGAATTGCAGACATGAAACAACCCATCACAGGAGAAAACATGCCCCAAATTAACCTCATGGAACTCGCCGAGCAGTCTTTTGGCACCTCGCTCGAGCAGCTCGACGACCGTCGCATTTACAAGCTGCTGGTCAAACTCGTGCAGGAGCGCTCCGCTGCCTGCCCGCTCAACAACGGCAAGAAAAAGCTCTATTACATTTCCGCCGAATTTTTGATCGGCAAGCTGCTCATCAACAACATGATCGACCTCGGCATCTACGACGAGGTTAAGGACCAGCTCACCGCCGCAGGCCACGACCTCAACAAGATCGAGGAATTCGAGGTCGAGCCGTCGCTCGGCAACGGTGGCCTGGGTCGCCTGGCCGCGTGCTTCCTGGATTCCATCGCCACGCTGGGCTTGACCGGCGATGGCGTGGGCCTCAACTATCACTACGGTCTGTTCCGTCAGCGCTTTGTCGACAACCAGCAAAAGGCCGTCTCCGATGAGTGGCTCGGCGAGCAGAACATCCTAGTCGACGATGACCGCTCCTACACCGTCGAGTTCGGCGATTTTGCCGTCACCTCCAAGCTCGTCAACATCGATGTGCCCGGTTACGGCCAGCCCACCAAGAACCGCCTGCGCCTGTTCGACCTGGCGAGCGTCGACGACGGCCTGGTCCCCGGCAGCTCCATCGACTTCGACAAGACCGAGATCGCCAAGAACCTCACCTTGTTCCTCTACCCCGACGATTCCGACGAGCAGGGCCGCCTACTTCGCATCTACCAGGAATACTTCATGGTAAGCAACGCCGCCCAGCTCCTGATCGACGAGGCCATCGAGCGCGGCAGCAACCTGCACGATCTGGCCGACTACGCCGTGGTCCAAATTAACGACACGCACCCCACCATGGTCATCCCCGAGCTCATTCGCTTGCTCACCACCGAGCATGGCATCGAGTTTGACGAGGCCGTGACCATCGTACGCTCCATGGTCGCCTACACTAACCACACGATTCTTGCCGAGGCGCTCGAGAAGTGGCCGCTCACCAGCCTGCAGAAGGTCTCCCCTGCCATCGCCGACATTATCGTCAAGCTCGATGAGATCGCGAAGGCCGAGCACGATGACCCGCGCGTCGCCATCATCGACGAGCACGACACCGTCCACATGGCCCACATGGACATCCACTTTGGCTTCTCCATCAACGGCGTAGCCGCCCTCCACACCAAGATCCTGGAGGACACCGAGCTTCATCCGTTCTACGAGATCTATCCCGAGAAGTTCTCCAACAAGACCAACGGCATCACCTTCCGCCGCTGGATTCATGGGGCCAACCCCGCGCTCGCCAGCCTGCTCGACGATGTGATCGGCACCGACTGGCGCAGCACCGGCGATCTGAGCAAACTCGCCAAGTTCGCCGACGACAAGGACGTTCTTGAGCGCCTGGCCGCCACCAAGGTCGAAGCCAAGGCCATCATGCGCCAGTTCATGGCGCTCGAGCAGGGCGTGACCATTCCCTCCAACGCCATCATCGACGTCCAGGTCAAGCGCATCCACGAGTACAAGCGTCAGCAGATGCTCGCGCTCTACATCATCTGGAAGTACCTCGATATCAAGAACGGCAACAGACCTAAGCACCCTGTCACCATCATCTTTGGCGGCAAGGCGGCGCCTGCCTACACTATCGCGCAGGACATCATCCATCTGATCTTGACGCTGTCGCAGTGGATTGCAAACGACCCCGACGTGGCTCCCTACCTGCAGGTCGTCATGATCGAAAACTACAACGTCACCGCCGCCGAGCGCGTGATCCCCGCCGCTGATATCTCCGAGCAGATCAGCCTGGCCTCCAAGGAGGCGAGCGGCACCTCCAACATGAAGTTCATGCTCAACGGCGCCCTAACCCTGTGCACGCTCGACGGCGCCAACGTGGAGATTGCCGAGCTCGTGGGCGACGAGAATATCTATACCTTTGGTGCCTCGTCCAAACAGGTCGAGCAGCTCTATGCCGACGGCACCTATGACGCCGGTGTGCTCTACCGCAAGCCCGGCATTAAACTGCTGGTGGACTTCATCACCAACCCGGCCTTTATGGCGACCGGCAACGTCGAGCGCCTGCAGCGCCTGCACGATGACATTAAGGGCAAGGACTGGTTTATGGCCCTGCTCGACATCGAGGAGTACATCCAGACCAAGGAGCGCGTGTTGGCCGACTACGAGGACCAGGACGCCTGGATGCGCAAGACGCTCATCAATATCGCCAACGCCGGCACCTTCTCGTCTGACCGCACGATCTCCCAGTACAACGACGAGATTTGGCACCTGAGCTAATTTCGCTTCCCTTACCCATCCTCTTGAGAAACGGAGTCGTGGCAACACGGCTCCGTTTTTTGTGCCCGCACGTTACTCTGCGACCCAACTCGGCCAAACAATCTCGATCTGTAACAACTACTCGGTAAAAACGGTCCCAGCTGTTACAGATTGAGACATACCGGCCCCTCCCCTTGGGTTTATCTCGATCTGTAGCATCTAGCAGCTGAAATTCACCTTTGGTGTTACAGATTTAGATGAAATGGTTAGCTCAGCGGAACCGTCTCGATCTGTAACATCTAACGTCCGAAATCAGCCTCACCCGTTACAGATCGAGACAAACGACCGGTCAGACAGCCCCAACACAAAGAAAGGCTCCCCTCTCGCCCAGTGGACGGGAGGGGAGCCTTATATGTGACCGCGGCAAAAGGATGGCAATACCGCAGTCGCCCAAAGGGAGGGCCCGGATGCACCGGGCCTAGATAAGGTTCTTGCCAGAGACCTTATCGAAGAGGTGGGTCGCGTTCTTCTCGAACTTGAACCAGATGGGGTCGCCCGCCTTGAGCGCACCCTTGGCCTCAAGGTCGACAACGGGAATGATCAGGACGAACTGGCCATCGGGAGCAGTCACGTGGACATGCTCGGTCGAACCCATGAGCTCGGTCACCTCGACGGTACCCTGGAGCGCGCCCTCCTCGTCCTTGTCGGCAAGCAGAATCTGCTCGGGGCGCACGCCAGCCGTGATCTCCTTCACGTCGCCGCCGTCCCAGTTGAGGGCAAGCTGAGCGCAGGTCTCGGGGGCGAGCGCCACGTTCATATCCTCGGTCTTGACGGTAAAGCCGTTGCCCGAGCGCACCAGCTGGGCATCGAAGAAGTTCATCTGCGGCACGCCGATGAAGCCGGCGACGAAGATGTTCGCGGGATGGTTGAAGACCTCCTGCGGGGTGGCGATCTGCTGGACGACGCCGTCCTTCATGACCACGATACGGTCACCGAGGGTCATAGCCTCGGTCTGGTCGTGAGTAACATAAATGAACGTGCCCTTGATCTCGTGGCGCAGCTTAATGAGCTCGGCACGCATCTGGTTACGAAGCTTGGCGTCCAGGTTGGACAGCGGCTCGTCCATCAGGAAGACCTTGGGGTCACGCACGATGGCGCGGCCGATAGCGACACGCTGGCGCTGGCCGCCGGAGAGCGCCTTGGGCTTACGGTCGAGGTACTCGGTAATGCCCAGAATCTCGGCAGCAGAACGAACCTTGCGGTCGATCTCGTCCTTGGGAACCTTCTTGAGCTCGAGCGTAAATGCCATGTTCTCGTACACCGTCATATTGGGGTACAGAGCATAGCTCTGGAACACCATGGCGATGTCGCGGTCCTTGGGCGCCACGTCGTTGACACGCTTGCCGTCGATGAGCACATCGCCCGAGGTAATGTCCTCCAGGCCGGCGACCATGCGCATCGTCGTGGACTTACCGCAGCCAGAGGGGCCAACGAGGACAACGAACTCCTGGTCGTGAACGGTGAGGTTGAAGTCCTCTACAGCGAGCACACCGTCCTCGGTAACCTTGAGGTTGTGCTTCTTCTCCTCGGTCTTCTTCTTTTTGCCAAAGAAGCCCTTCTTTTTGGACTCGGTGTTGGGATACACCTTCTGAACATGCTTGAGAACGATCTCGGCCATGTCTTTACCTTTCGATATGCGGCGCCATGTTGAGGGCGCCGCAGAAACTTGCAAAACAGTTACGGCATCAGCCCTTGACGGCACCTGCCACCACGCCGTCGATGATGTACTTCTGACAGAGGATGTACATGATAACGATGGGGATAACGACCATCATGATGCAGGCCATCATGGGGCCGAGCTCGACGTGGCCGTAGCCGCCGCGGAAGTACTGGATCAAAATAGGAATGGTCTTGTACTTGGTGGAGTCGAGCGTAAGGTAGGGCAGAAGATAGTCGTTCCAGACCCACATGGTCTCGAGGATGCCGACCGAAAGATAGGTGGGCTTCATGATGGGAAGGACGATCTTAAAGAACACCTGGACCGGGTTGCAGCCGTCGATCATGGCCGCCTCTTCGATCTCGAGCGGAATGTTCTTTACAAAGCCGGCGAACATAAAGACCGCCAGGCCCGCGCCAAAGCCGAGGTAGATAAAGCAGATGTTGAACGGCGTGTTGAAGCCGATGCGGTCCGCCAAATTGGACAGCGTGAACATGAGCATCTGGAACGGTACGACCATCGAAAACACGAACAGGTAATAGAAGAAGTTCGAGATCTTGCTGTTGACGCGCACTACGTACCAAGCACACATGGAGCAGCACACCAGAATCAGCACGACCGACGTGACCGTGATGATGAGCGAGTACATAAATGCCGAGGCAAAGCCCTGCTCGTTAAGGGCATGCATGTAGTTTGCGAGGCCGTTGAACGTCTCGGGCGTGAGCAGATCGAATGCCGTGGTGGTGCTGATTGCAGTTGCCTTTTTAAAGGAATTGAGCGCAATCATGAACACGGGGTAGATCCACGCGAGCGACAGAATCGTAAAGAAAATCGAGAGCGCGCGGTTGATAACCTTATCGCGTTTCATTACTGCTGCACCTCCTTGGACCTCGTGGCCTTAAGCTGAATCATGGAGATGGCTACGACCAGGATGCAGAAGATAACCGCCTTGGCCTGACCGATGCCCTGCCATGCGATACCGGCACGCGAATAGAACGTGTTGTAGATGTTCAGGGCGAGCATCTCGGTGGAGTGCGCGGGAGCGCCGCCGGTAAGGGCGAGGTTCTGGTCGAACAGCTTAAAGCCGTTGGTGATGGACAGGAACAGGCAGATAGTGATGGTCGGCATCAGGTTAGGGATCTTAACCTTCCAAAACGTCTGCCATGCCGTGGCACCGTCGACCTTGGCGGCCTCGATGTAGTCGGACGGAATGGACTGCAGACCAGCGATGTAGATGATCATCATGTAGCCGACCTGTTGCCACAGGGTCAGGATGATAAGGCCCCAGAAGCCAGCGGCGGAGTTGAGGGCGATAAGCTGGGCACCCACGTTGGAGAGCAGGCAGTTGATCAGAATCTGCCAAATGTAACCCAGTACAATGCCGCCAATCAGGTTAGGCATAAAGAAAATCGTACGGAAGATGTTGGTGCCCTTGAGCGCCTTGCGAGTGAGCGCCTGCGCAATGGCCAGCGCGATCACGTTGATGAGCACCGTCGACAGGAAGGCAAACGCCACGGTAAAGAAGAACGACGTGGAGAACTGCGGATCGGACAGCGCGCGCACGTAGTTCTCGATACCGACAAAGTGCGCGTTATTGATGGTAATAAACTGGCAGAACGAGAGATAGAAACCCTGGATAAAGGGAATCACGAACCCGATCATAAACGCCAGGCACGTGGGCAGCATAAAGAGCGGCCACCAGCGCTTGAGTGCTTTGCCCATAGAAGGGTCCTTTCAATATGCAGGGGGCGGGCAAACCTACGTCTGCCCGCCCCCTGTCGCTAATCAGATAGCTTGGGCAGCAACTGCTTACTCGGAAGCAGCCTTCTCGGTCTTCCAGCCATCGACGAAGGCGTTCTTGACGCCGTCCCACTTGGTGTTGTCGGCAGCATAAGCGATGAGAGCCTGCTTGAGGTTCTTCTTCCACTCCTCGGAGGGGATGTAAACGAAGTCCCAAGCGACGGTCTTCTTGCCGTCCTTGGCCATAGCAACGGCCTGCTGAGAGAAGACGTTGGTGGTCTCCTTAGCGCTCTTGAACGGGGCGGTCAGACCCATCTTGTCAGCGATGATGCTGGTGGCGGTGTCAGAAGTGACGCACCAATACATGAAGTCCTCGGTGGCCTTCTGGGCATCCTCGGAAGCCTGGGAGCTGACGCACCAGTAGTTCTCGCCGCCGGAGCACAGGCCCTGGTTCTCCTCGCCGTCGACGCCGATGTAGATCGGCAGCATGCCGAGCTGGTCGTCGGTCATACCGGCCTTGGTGAGGTCGGCGTAGGCCCAAGAGCCGTTCTGATAGAAGACGGCCTTGCCGGTTGCGAACTCGTTGGTGGCGTCGTCACCGGTCTTGGAGGCGAGCTGCGAAGGATCGCAGGTGGAGTCGGTGATGTACAGGTCGAAGATCTGCTTAAAGTTGTCGAGATACTCGCCCTTGATCTCGTCGTCCTCCTGATTGTGCTCCTTCTCGAACTCGTAGTAGAGCGGGAGGTTGGCGAGGTGCGTGGTGTAGCGCCAGCTGGAGGAGTCATCCATACCGGCGGAAGTGAAGGCACCGTCAACGCCGAGCTCGTCCTTGCGGGCTTGGATGTCATCGGCGCAAGCCTTCAGCTTGTCGAAGGAGTTGATGTCCTCGGCCTTGTAGCCAGCCTTCTCGAGGAGCTCCTTGTTGTAGATGATGCCGTAGCTCTCCTGAACCCAATCGATACCCAGATCCTTGCCGTCGGACTGCAGAGCCAGGGAGTCGTCGATGAGCTCGCCGCGGAGCTTGGTGTCGGACAGATCGGCGCAGTAATCCTTCCAGTTCTTAAGACCGGTGGGGCCGTTGACCTGGAACAGCGTCGGAGCGGAGCTCTTGGACATCTCGGACTTGAGCTTCTCCTCGTAGGTGTTGGAGGCGGCGGTCACGATCTTGACCTCGACGCCCTTCTCCTTCTTGTACGCCTTGGCGATCTCCTTCCACTCCTTGTCGACCTCGGGCTTGAACTGGAGGAAGTAGACCTCGGCAGCGTCACCAGAAGCAGAGGAGCCAGAGCCAGCAGAACCACCGCAGCCCACGAGGCCCAGACCAAGAACCGCAGCCGCGGAACCAGCAAAGCCCAGGAACTGCCTTCTGCTCATTTCGTTCTTCATTACAATCCACCCTTTCACACCGTGGCGGCACCCTTTGCCGCCGCCTTCGGAGATTGGCTCGGGGACTTTGCCCCTTTTGCTGATTTGTACAATACGCTATTTGGCTAGTTGTTTGAACAAGTATTACTAGAGCGGTAGAAAAACTTCGGTGAACGGTAATTTCGACTTGATACTTGACAAGTTTTGTATAAACAATTATTTATTATCTAATGCAGAGAAAACGCCCGATCAAGCCGATGCATCGTCGGTTTGACCGGGCGTTTTCGCTTTGAGGGCATGAGTCTCGTCAGGCTGCGAGCTAGCCGGCTATCGCTTGGAATTGACGCGGTAATGGAAGATCTCGGGGTGTGTGCGGGCATGCGTGACCTCGAACAAGATGCCGTCCGAGGTGTACGACTGGCTCTCCATAACGGCGACGCAGTTGTACTTGCCAAGGTCCAGATAGCTGCAGTCCTCATCGTTGGCGAGCTCGACACTCACCATACGACGGCTCGCCATCACTTTGACGCCGCGCTTGTGCTCCAGATAGCCGTAGATAGAATCCGCCGCGATCTCGGGGGTCAGGCCCTTGGCGATCGACTCCAAAAAGTAGCCGTGGTCCACCTGGCGAGCACTGCCGTTGAGGCTTCGGACACGCACTACACGAATCAGCTCCTCGCCCACCTTAAAGCCCAGGCGACGAGAAAGTTGCTCCGTGCAAATCAAATGTTCAAAAGACTTGACCTCGGTCGATGCGACGGCATTGTTGCGTTTTGCGAACTCGCCAAACGACTCAACCTCTTCGAGTGCGCCCAGCATGTCGGTTTCGCCCTTAAGCCAAATAACGCGCACGCCCTTACCGTGTATAGGCTGCACAAACATCTGGTCGGCCAGCATGCTCAAGGCGCGTCGAACGGTATTGCGCGTGCAGCCAAACTCCGCGGTCAGCTCGGCTTCGGTTGGCAGCATCTCCTGAAACGCATAGGTCCCGTTGATGATGCGCGAACGGATCTCGCGGTAGATTCCTTCGTAAATCGCTTTTGGCATGATTTCACCTCTAATGAATATGTATGGCTAGGCACGATAGCATTTCTTAAAGTTGTTTAAACCGATTATCGGTAAAGCACGGATTATTTACCGTCGACGGTTCCCCCGAAACCCAAATCGGACCGAATCAAAACCGTCAATGCGGCAAGCAGCCAGTCCTCTACAATGAGTTCATTGTTTAAACGTTCTTGCTCGCACAGCATGTTGCATCCGGAAGGCATATTATGCTGCAGAAAATCCAACGTTTTGGCGGAGCCATGTTCGCGCCCGCCATGCTGTTTTCTATATCAGGCCTCATGGTCGGCATCTCCGCCCTCGCCACGACCGTAGACATCGTCGGTGACCTCGCCGTATACGGAACCCCTTGGTACGTTTTCTGGACCATCATCCAGCGCGGCTCGTGGACGGTCTTTAAACGTCTCCCGCTCCTTTTTGCCGTAGCGTTGCCTATCGGTCTTGCCCAAAAGCAACCGGCACGCTGCTGCCTCGAGGCGCTTGTGGCCTATTTTGCTTATTGCTTCTTTTTGAGCGAGATCATTAAGCTGAGCGGAGACAACCTTGGGCTTAAGTACCCATCATCTTTGACCCCCGCCAGCGGTATCACCGTCATCGACGGCATCAAGACGCTCGACACCGGCATTATCGGCCCGCTGGCGGTATCGGCAACCGTCGTCGCCATCCATGACCGCTTCTACGATGCCAAGGTTCCCGATTGGCTCGGCACCTTCTCGGGTTCCTCGCTGGTCTACCTCATCAGCTTTTTTGCCGTGTTTGCCCTTGCCGCCATCTCGGCCGCCATCGTGCCCTTCGCATACGCTGTAACCGAAACGCTGCGCCACGCACTTGCGGGCGTCGGCCCCTTCGGCGTGGGCATCTTTGTGTTTTTGGAGCGAGCACTCGAGCCCATGGGGCTGCACCACCTGCTCTATATGCCCATCTATTACGACAATCTGGTCATTCACGACGGTATTTACGCCACGTGGACCAACCTGCTCCCCATTCTCTCCCATAGCACGCGCCCTTTAAATGAACTTGCGCCCTGGGCAGGTTTTACCGCCACCGGCTGGGGCAAGCTCTTTGGCCTTCCCGCCATCGCGGCAGCATTCTATTTCACCGCCAAACCCGAACGCCGCGCCGGCCTTAAGGTCATCCTTTTGCCCGCCATCGTCGCCTCGGTGGTCTGCGGTGTCACCGAGCCGCTCGAGTTTCTCTTTATGTTCACCTATCCTGGACTCTTTTTGCTCTACGCCGTCCTATCCTCCTGCCTTGCCATGACCATGAACTTCTTTGGCATCGTCGGCATCTTCTCGGGCGGTCTCATGGAAATGACGGCCTTCAACTTCATCCCACTCATGCGAATGCATGCCAGCTCCTACCTTTTGGCGCTCGGTATCGGTCTTGCCTTTAGCCTCATCTTTTTTGTTAGTTTTCGAGCACTCATCTTGGTCTATGACCTTAAGACGCCGGGCCGCGAGGATCATGCCTCCAATCGCGCGGCAATCGATCGTTTAACGGGAAGCGGCTTTGTCAAAGAGCAATCTCCCAATGGCGAGGTCAGTATTCAATCCGATCAAGATCACGTCCTCGCTGAGCGGGTAATTCAGCTTTTAGGTGGCGTTGGCAATATCGTGGGCGCAACCAACTGCGCCACGCGCCTGCGCGTCGAGGTCGCAGACCCTTCCATCGTTGCAGATAATGCGTCGTTTGTCGCGGTGGGCGCCAAGGGCCTCATCATTACGGGCAAGACCGCCCAGGTGATTATCGGCATCTCCGTTCCCCGCGTTAAAGAGCATTTTGACCAGATCATGGGCCTCGAGCCGGGATTTGTGCCCACCACCTCGGCCTCCCCTGCCGCCAGCGCAGCCCATAAGCGCGGCGATATCTGCTTCTTCGATATCGACGGAACACTCGCCTGGCAAGACCCTCGAGTGGCACAAGAGCTTCCCGAGGGCGAGCGAGACCTCTCCCCCTATCCCAATGAAGCGGTCTCGCAAGCCATCCGTGATTTTGTCGCCAAGGACAATATGGCGTTTATCTGCACAGGGCGCACGCTGAGCTGCATCCATCCAAAGCTGCTCGAGCTGCCCTGGACCGGCATCGTCTGCCTCGCGGGTGGCTATGTCGAACTTGAGGGACACGTGATTCGCGATTTGGCGATGACGCCCGGCATGCTGCAGCGCCTTGCTCCCATTCTTGAGCAATCGGACGAAGTGATTCGTTTTGAGGGACTCAATGGCGTCGTTCGCATGAGTGCCGATGCGCCCGACGCCCCCGGATACGCCCGCACCGTGGGCGATGCAATTACGCAGCTGCAACATTACAGCGCCTACAAGATCTTAATGTCCACGTCGCTTGCCAACCGCATCGCTCAGGATCAAGCGTTTGAGCCGCTGCTCTGCTTTAACGAGCTCGAGCTCGAAGTGACCGAGATTTCGCCTCGCGAATGCACCAAGCGCGAGGGTATCCAGTCCGTACTCGACGCTCTCGACCCCAACCATGGAACGGTGTATGGCATCGGTGATGCCAGCAATGACATCTCGCTGATGAACGCCGTCGATGTCGGTATCGCCATGGGCAACGCACCGGACTTCCTCAAGGAAAAGGCCGACTATGTCACCGACAGCATCGACCACGACGGCGTCGTCACCGCGCTCGAACACTTTGGGCTTATCTAGCCAAGCCCCTACCGCACTTGCGGCCGCATGGACCAATCGTCTTCAACCGCCGCGCTCGACGCCCTAATGTGGCAATATGTTGTCTGCATAATGCAACGATGCAACCTATCAAAGAATGCGAGAACCCGTGTCCAGTCCGTTTACCAGCTTTTTAGCCCAGCACTTTGACCAGATTAACGACTATCTGACCACGTTCTTTGACGGACAGGCGACTTCCGCCGATATCGAGCGCTACCTGTATACCCCGCTCTCGGCATTTACGGCAAACGCTGGCAAGCGCCACCGCCCGCTCATCTGCATGCTCGCCGCCACCGCGGTAGGCGGCAGCTTTGAGAGCGCCCGCAGCGCCGCGGCGGCCATCGAGCACTTTCAGTCGGGCGCACTCATCCACGACGACATCGCCGACAACGGGCAGATTCGTCGCGGCAAGCCCTGCATGCACCTTACCGAGGGCACCGGTCTTGCCATCAACTGCGGTGACCTGGCGCTCACCATGGTCACCAAGACGGTTCTCGACGACCCCACGCTGGAGTCCGACGTGAAACTGCGCGTGCTCCACGAGCTCACCGAGATGATCGTTCGCACCATCGAGGGCCAGGCGCTCGACTTGGGCTGGGTCCGTGACGCACGCTTCGACATCTCGGTCGACGATTATCTGGACATGGCGACGCACAAGACCGCGTACTACAGCGGAGCCACGCCGCTTGCCACCGGAGCCATCATTGGCGGAGGCAGCGAGGAGCAAATTGAGGCGCTGCGCGCCTTTGGCCTGCACACGGGCCTTGCCTTCCAAATTCAAGACGACCTGCTCAACTTGATCGGCACCAAGGAGGCCGCCAACAAGGACTTCCGCACCGACATCACCGAGGGCAAGCGCACGCTCGTTGCCGTGCACGCCCTGTCTGATGAGCGCTATCACGACGAGATTGAAGCGATCCTTTCCTCGGGCACCGAGGACCCCGCGCAACTCGCACGCGCCGTGGAGATCTTCCAGGAGACCGGCTCTATCGATTACGCCCACACTTATGCGCTCGACCTGACCGCCAAGGCCAAGGCCGCTATCGAAGGCGTCGAGCTCGACCCACATGCGCGCGAGCTCTTCCTCTCAATGGCAGATTTCTTTGTGGAGCGCCTTAACTAGCGGGGGTCATAAAACCTGTGGGCAGCGAGTTTGGGTACAAGTTGCTACACTATTGAGTGCATGTTTATAAATTGTCTCGCGTTGTCTATCCGACACACGCTCAAAATAGTACGAATGGTACGCCGAAAGGGGTTCGTTCATGGAACCTATTACCACGGGCATGCAGGGAGCAGCCGTCGAGGACGTCCAGTCCCGCCTTCTGCAGCTCGGCTATACAATCGATGACACCGAGGTTGCCGACAAGCGCTTTGGCACCACCACCGAGCAGGCCGTCAGCACCTTCAGGCTCGACAGCGGCCTTGCTGCCGGTCATGCCGTCGATATCCCCTGTTGGAGCGCCCTGGTCGACGCCTCGTATAAGCTGGGCGACCGCACTCTGTATCTGCGCATGCCCAATTTCCATGGCGCCGATGTGCAGGCCCTGCAGCGCGCTCTCAACGTTTTGGGCTTTGCCTGCGGCGAGGACGACGGCTACTTTGGTCCGCATACCGAGGCCGCCCTGCAGCAGTTCCAGGAAAATGTCGGCCTGTTTGCCGACGGCATGGCCTTCCAGGACACCTACGCCTACATCAACCGCCTGCACCATGTGTGGGAGGGCAAGCCCTCGGTCACCGAAGCCGAGTCCCGCATCGGTTTTGCTCGCGCCGCCAACGTGCTCGAGCGCTTCCAGATTGCCGTTATCGGCGAGGACCCCATCGCGCGCAGTGTTGCGTCGCGCATGTGGAATATTGCCACGGCAACGACCGACAACAGTGGCATGATGCTCTGCGACTCCGAGGTCCCAACCGACGTTGACCTGGTGCTCGAGATCGCAAGCGACGAGCTGCCCGCCGACGCCGCGCCACGCGCCACGATTGCCCTCGCCGAGTGCCACAACCTGGCCCAGCGCATCCGCACCGCCAATGTCGCCGCGCAACAGAAGCCGGCTCGCATTCGCATTGAGCTCACGGGCATGACGCGCTACAACGGCACCTTCACGGCCAGCGACGCGCAGACGCTCGCCGTACGCCTACTCGACGGCGTTTGCGATGCCCTCGCAGATTAGGTAAACTAGACGAGTTGCTTTTGGGCAACACCACACATTGGGACGTAGTTCAACGGTAGAACTCCGGTTTTTGGTGCCGGCTGTTGGGGGTTCGAATCCCTCCGTCCCAGCCATTAAAACTGAGCGCCCTGAGCCCATAACGGCCCAGGGCGCTTTCTTGTGGGCAAGCGGAGGAATTCGAACCCGCAAGGGTGCGGAGCTGAGGAAACGCGAAGCGTTTTCCAGCGCAGCACGCAAGGAGCGAAGCGACGCAGCGGGGCGCGGCCGCCGACCAGGCGGACGCGGAATCCCTCCGTCCCACACCAGTCAAGAGCCCCTCACGTCAAGCAAATCGAGCCAACGCCGCCAAGCGGAGGGATCCGAACCCGCAAGGATGCGGAGCGACGCAGCGGCGCGCGGCCACCGCAGGCAGACGCGGTGTCGGCACTTAGGGACGTTCCTAAAGTGCCGGCTCGGGACTATTTTCGAGGACCCTCCGAAGGACTGTGGCCAAAAAACGGCAAATATGAGTACTGTTACCGTTGTAGCTACATTATTTTCGTTAATAAAAGAAGATCTTAATGAGATTTATTCGCATCAAGGTCTTCCTTTAATGAACACTTGAGGAGATACGGCAGCTTATCTGCTCGATCGACACGTCAAATCACCTTAAATGTGGTCAAAATTACTACTACTAAAAGAATATCAGTACTCATATTTGATGTTTTTTGGCCACGGCTCTTTATAGACACCCTACACAGCGACTGGGGTAGATTTTTTGAGGCACGCCTATCAGCCCGGTTCCGAAAAGCGAGCCGCATGCAACAACCAAGCCACGACAGGCCCCGGGAGAGCGGGGACACCGGCTTAGGTTTATCGCGAGTTCCGCACGAACAGGAGGCCACTTAATGTGGCCTCCGTCGTGAGCAGGACTGTAGAGCAGGAAACCTAAGCCGGTGTCCCCGCTCTCCCGGGGCCGGCGGAATTTAGTTGTTCAGCATGCGGTCGAAGCTTCCCGAGTCGCCATCCCGATAGTCGGCGGTCATCAGAATCTCCTGTGGAATGCGTCCGCCCTCGCGCAGCACGTTGCGGAACTGCACGCGCGTGACCATGGGCAGATCCTTGATCGTCGCCGCCAGGTTCTGCGGCACACCCTGGTTGGCAGCTGCGGGTTCGCACTCTCCGCCGGCCTTCACGCGACGCTTGTGCTCGGCAAGCATGGCGCGATACATACCGGCATGCAGGCGAATCTCTACCACATTGGCGTTACGGGTCTGCTCGACAATGCGCGCACCCTCTCGGTCGATGTCGCCCACGTAGTAGACATAGTTAAAGCGATAGCCGATCTCGGCCAGATAATCATCCAGTGCGTGCGAAACGCTCGCCTTGCAGCCACCGCCAAAGATCACGCCGCCCACCTTGGTGCCAAAAAGCTTGGCGTGCTTGCGGCCGCGCAGGAGCTTGACGATTTCGTCATAGGTGTCTAGGTTCTCGACCATAATGAACGGCTTGTCGGCGCCCAGCGTAAAGAAACCCGTAAAGTGCACGGGGCGGTTGGGGGCGACCTTAATCGCCTGCATGCTGATACCTTTTTCGGTCATACGCCGAATCAGGCGCTCGCCGTGCTTGCCGTCAAAGGCCTTCTCATCGTTAAAAATCTGGTAGGCGCGCTGGCGACGCGAAGCGACCGGCGTGTCGGCACCGCGATTCTGCTCAATCCAAGCCTGGATGATCGCAATTTCCTCGGCAATCTTGCGGTTGGACATCTCGTTGTGCTGAGTGCGCTGCGGAGCCTTTTTGCCGTCCTTGCCCTCGACCTTTACGATCTGTGTCTGCTGCTCCTTGATCTTAGAGAGCGCCGTAGGCGTAGGGACAACTTTGAGCAGCTGCCTGCCCAAAACGCGAGCAAGGGCAAACGCCGATACCTCGCCGTGGACGGCCGACTCGGGCTGCTGGGTAGCAGTATCTGCTACGGCAGACTCCGGCTTCTTCTGAGACTTGCGCTTAGAATCGCCTTGGAAATTGCGCTCGCGCTTTGGCATAGACGCCTGCCTCTGCGGACGATCGGACTTGCTCTCCTTCGCCGGCTGGCGCTTAGGCTGCCCCGAAGAAACCTCGGCAGTCGCATCCTCGTCCTGCGGCGTGGTCTTCTCGGCTGCAGTCTCGGCATGGGAACTGCGGCCCCCACGATGGCGACGGCGGCGAGGCTTGCTCGACGCGCTCTGCTCCGTCCGCTCATCAGTAGGCTGCTGGCCCTTGGCCTCGGCATCAACCTCAAGCTGCGGCTCAACAGGCTTCTGCTCGCGAGTCGCCGGCTCAACAGTTTTCTCGGTTTGTTCGGCCTTCTCGACCTGAACGGTCGAAGCCGGCTCGCCCTTCTCCTGACGCTTTACGGGATACGCGCGTCCCACAAAACCGCGGCCGGGACGACACGAACCCGGAGCCCTCTTGGCAGACTCCTCAACATCGTCTGCAACCTCGGAAGGCTCTTCAGCCTCATGCGCGACATCCTGCTGCGCAGCCTTAAAGTGAGCACCGCGACGACGCTTGGTCTCCCGAGGCTCAGTGGACTTCTGCTCTTTCGCAGGCTCCTGCGGCTCGGCGACGGGCTCGTTCTCGACAGCCTCGATATCGGCCCCGTCCTTTTGAGCCACGGCGCGACGGAAGCGTTCCTGCTGGGCACGACGTTGCGCATCGCGCTTGCCGCCTCCGCCAAAGCCGCCTCGCCCCGCCTTGGCGGTAAAGGCGCGCACGACATGCTCATCGAGCAGCTCGTCAGTATCAACATGCTCACGCGGGGCAACTTCCTCCACAGTGGGCATCTCAACGGAATCATCGGCGGAAGCCTCTTCGGCAACCTCAACAGGCTGCTCCCGCGCATCGCGAATCTCGGCATTGATGGTATAGAACGCCGGGCGCCCGTTAATGCCGCTACCTTCGATCTTGGTCACGATATTCGCCGCGATAAGCTCATCGCGCATCGCCTTGGTATCGCACTCCTTATCCACGGAGCGGAAAATTTGCGCCAGAGCGCTCGACTTGATCTTGAGCGCCTTGCGGCAGAGCAGGTCGTAGGCAACGAGCTTAGCCCGCTCGGCAGAAAGCGATGTCTGACTGCCCAGGCGCTCGGCCAGGGCATCGACATTGTTCTGATTATCGGAATATACCGTCTTGGCCACGGGGCCCCTTTCATATGCACACATATACGTCCATATGGTACAACGCGCGTGCCCGTCCACGCAAAACATCTGCGAGAACACCCCCAACATCGTCTGTCTTCACAAGAAAAAAGACCGGGCCCGCGTTCTGCGGACCCGGTCTTTCCGAGTCATAGAGATGGAGGATTCAATCCGTCCGATCGACTAAGCCTGGGCGGCCTCGGCGTCGGCAGGAGCCTCAGCGGCAGCAGCGCGACCATACTCGGCCTTGCCCATCTCGGACCACTCGGGCTCCTCGTCGGGCATGGAACCGGCCTCCTTGCCGAAGAACTCCTTGAGGCAGTTGACGGCAACGATGAGGCCCAGGACCATCAGCAGAACGGCAAAGACAAGCTGCAGGCCCTTGGTGGCGGCGACGGAGACGGCGGCCGTGGTGGCGGTAGCCGGGATGGTGCCGAAGAAGCCGTAAGCCTGGACAGCGACCATGCAGCCCATGGCGCTCTGGACCAGCGAGGTGAAGGTGCAGCAGAGCAGGAAGACGACGGGCACGTAGAGCATCCAGCCCTTGCGGCCGGTGCACTTACAGAACACGGCGAGGGTGATCATGGTCATGCCGCCGAGCAGCTGGTTGGAAGCACCAAAGAGCGGCCAGATGTTGGCATAGCCACCAAAAGCGAGGGCAAGACCGGGAAGCAGGGTAACGACCGTGGCGAACCAGGGGTTGCCGAGGACCTTCATATAGCCGGCCTTGGACTCGATGGCCAGGGCATCGTTGGTCTGGGCAAAGAACTCGGAGAACGAAGTGCGGGCGATGCGGGCGACGGCGTCGAGCGAGGTCAGGGCCAGAGCAGAGACGTTCATGGTCATAAAGACGGTAGCGAGCGTGCCGTCAACACCGAAGGCCTGCATACCGCGGGAGATGCCAGCGGCGAAGATCTGGAACGGGGTGGAAGCGACACCGGCGTTGAGGGCGCCGGTACCGGCGGTGTTCATGTCGGAGAACATGATGCCGGCGACGATGATGGCAAGGATGCCGACGAAGGACTCGACGATCATGGCGCCGTAACCGACCTTGACGGCGTCCTGCTCCTTCTCGACCTGCTTAGAAGAGGTGCCGGAAGAAACGAGGCTGTGGAAACCGGAGAGAGCACCGCAAGCGACGGAGACGAACAGGACCGGGAACATCATGCCGGAGGCAGTGGAGAAGCCGGTGAAGACCGGAGCGGTGATAGTGGCCTGACCGTTGACGCCCAGGACGACGATGCCGAGGACAGCGCAGACGATCATGACGATCATCATGATGGAAGTGAGGTAGTCACGCGGGGTCTTGAGCATCTGGATGGGCATAGCGCCAGCGAAGACCAGGTAGACCATGACGACGGCGAACCACTGGAACTTATCCAGGTAGACCGGGAACTGCATACCGACGGCGAACATGAGAACCATGAGGACCACGCCGGTGACGAACTCGGCAGCACCGGTGAGGTTGAACTTCTTCTGGGCCCAACCAAAGGCGATAGCGACGAAGGTGAACAGGATGGAGATGGTACCAGCGCAGCCGGCGGCATAGGACTTGGTGAAGTCGATGGCACCGGCAGCAGCACCAGAAGCGTCAACGGCCGGGGTGAACATGAACGTCTTGCAGACCATGTCGGTGAAGGCGGCGATGACGATGATGCAGAACAGCCAGCAGAACAGCAGGAACAGGCGACGGCCGGTCTTGCCGATGTACTTCTCGATGAGCTGAGCGAGCGACTTGCCGTTGTTCTTCATCGAAGCGTACAGAGCACCAAAGTCGTGGACGGCACCAAAGAAGATACCGCCGACGAGGACCCAGAGCACGACGGGCAGCCAGCCAAAGGCCATGGCGACGATCGTACCCGTGACAGGGCCAGCACCGCAGATCGAGCTGAACTGGTGCGAGAACGCGGTGAAGGCAGAGACGGGCGAGAAGCTCTTGCCGTCCTTCATGCGCTTGGCCGGCGTGAGGGCCTCTTTGTCAACGCCCCACTTGTTGGCCAGCCAGCGGCCGTAGCCCAGATAGCCGCAGGCGAGCACCGCCGCAGCCACAACCATGAGCAAAACTCCGTTCATTACATTTCCTCCTCTAAAAAGAACTTCCTAGACATAAAAAATGAGGGCCGTCGGTTGCGCTCGACGGCCCTCATCTTCATCAGCCGCCCGTTATCGTACGGGCTAGCTGTATGTGCTAACCCGCATCAGATAATTACTACGCTGATAATGTTTAGCTGATGCGTGAACATGTCTAAGAAATCCTCTTCAATCATGATGCGAACGATCCGTGCGTGTTCACATCCCCCAGTGGTTGAAAAGGAGTATGAAACTTTAGTTACCTAAAGTCAACGCAAATTTGTAATGAATTTTCAACTTTTTTGGATTTCTCGGTATAAAACGCCACTGACCTCAGACTTTACCCCACGACAGTTTTTGCATGAGAGATGCCCCTGAGAGCCGCGGGAGCCGGGCGGCGCATATGAACTTTATCGCGAGTTCCGCACGCAAAGAAGGCCACTTAATGTGGCCTTCGTCTTGCGCAG
>CABUBH010000036.1 GCA_902489775.1 uncultured Collinsella sp. | reverse complement strand
CGTGCAGCACAGCGTCCTGGGTGCCGGCGCCAGTGCCACCGGCCTTGCCGGCGACCTGCTGGGCGATACCGCCAAGGTCACCATCGATACTGACTACCTGGGCGCCCGCGAGCAGGTGCGCGACTTTAACTACGAGCTGCGCCACCGCGGTCGCAAGACCGAGTGCGAGATCGACGCCAACGGCGTACTGACCGGCACGTCCAAGAAGGTCTACCGCGGCACCATCGACCTCGTGCACGGCTGCAAGGGTGCAACCGGCACCGAGCGCGAGACGGTGCTTTTGGCCAACAAGGGCGTCGACAACAAGACCGTCCCCGTCATCCTGTGCGACGAGGACGACGTCGCCGGCAACCACGGAGCCACCATCGGCCACGTCCGCGACGAGCAGCTGTTCTACCTCGCCTGCCGCGGCCTTGACCAAAACGCCGCCGAGGACCTGTTCGTCCGTGCCAAGCTGGAGGACGTCGCGCTTTCCGCCACCGACGAGCGCACCCGCGCCGCCGTCGTCCGCCTGGGCAACAACCTGATCGACAACTTTGAAGAGGAGCTCGCATGATCGACACCGAGCACGTTAAATGCGATACCTGTACCGCACCGGAGCCTATGGAGCTCGACGCCAGCGACGAGGCCTCGCGCGGCTGGCCTACCGTCGACATCGAGACCAATCCCTACAAGGCACAGTTCCCGCTGTTCCAGCAACACCCCGAGATCGCCTTCCTCGATAGTGCCGCCACCGCGCAGCGCCCTGCCTGCGTGCTCGACGCCGAGCGCGACTTCTATCAGCGCATGAACGCCAACCCCCTGCGTGGCCTGTACTCGCTGTCCGTCGAGGCCACCGACGCCATCGCGAAAGTCCGCCAGCAGATCGCCGACCTCATCGGTGCCTCACAGGCCAACGAGGTCGTCTTCACCCGCAACACGAGCGAGTCGCTCAACCTGGTCGCCAAGAGCTTTGCACCCACGGTGCTCGAGCCCGGTGACGAGGTCGTCATCACCATCATGGAGCACCACTCCAACCTGATTCCGTGGCAGCAGGTCTGCCGCGAGACCGGCGCCAAGCTCGTCTACCTCTATCCCACCAAGACCGGCCAGCTCACCACCGAGGAGGTTCTGGCCAAGGTGGGACCCAAGACCAAGATCCTGGCCGTGGGTCAGGTCTCCAACGTGCTAGGAGTCGAGAACCCGGTCAAGAACCTCGGCAAGCTCGTGCACAAGTACGGCGGCTATCTGGTCGTCGACGGCGCGCAGTCGCTGCCGCACATGCCGGTCGATGTGGCCGACCTGGGCGCCGACTTCTTTGCCTTTAGCGCGCACAAGGCCATGGGCCCCATGGGCATCGGCGTGCTGTGGGGCAAGATGGACCTGCTCAACGCCATGCCGCCAGTGCTTACCGGCGGTGAGATGATCGATTCGGTCACCGAGCAGGACGCCGTCTGGGCGCCCGTTCCCGAGAAATTCGAGGCCGGCACGCAGGACGCCGCCGGCATCTTCGCCACGGGTGCGGCACTCGACTACCTGGTCAACACCGTGGGTTACGAGAACATCCAGGCCCGCGAGCAGGCACTCGTCCACTATCTGATGGGCGAGCTCATGCAGCTCGACTTTGTCCAGATCATCGGCTCCATCTATTGGGACAACCACCACGGCGTTGTGAGCTTTAACGTCAAGGGCATCCACCCGCACGACGTCGCGAGCATCATGGACATGGACGGCGTCTGCATACGCGCCGGCCACCACTGCGCGCAGCCGCTGCTCACCTGGCTGGGCGTCGAGAACCTTGCCTGCTGCCGCGCCAGCGTGGCCTTCTACAACGACAAGGCCGACATCGACAAGTTCATCGCCGGCCTGCATCACGTTTGGAGCACGTTCAATGGGTAATCTGTACACCTCCACCACATTTATGGAGCACAACTCGCACCCCGACTATAAGTATGAGATGGATGCTCCCACGCACGAGCACGACGGCATCAACCCCAGCTGCGGCGACGAGCTCACCTTGCAGCTGCGCGTCGAGAACGGCGTGATCGAGGAGGCCTCCTTTACCGGCCACGGCTGCGCCATCAGTCAGGCCAGCGCCGACATCATGGCCGACCTCATCACCGGCGAGACCATCGAGGAAGCTCGCCGCCTAGCAGAGCTCTTCCTTGCCATGATCCGCGGCGAGCAGCTCTCCGAGGAGGACCTGGAAGACCTGGACGAAGCCGCCCAGCTCCAGGACATCTCGCACATGCCCGCCCGCGTCAAATGCGCCGAGCTCGCCTGGCGCACCCTCGACGGCATGCTCACGGGACAAAATAATCAGTAGAACTTGTCCCAAATCTTAAGATTTTTGTTGGCCGAATCGCTTGACAAGAGTGGTTCGGCCATTTTCTATTCCGAGAGCTCAGCCTGTGCCTTCACCCGCGCATAAGCGCGCACGATACGAGATACGGTACTCTTGCTGATTCCCGTATACCGTTCGACCTCGCGCACCGTGTAGCCGCCATCGTGCAGAGCGAAAATGATTCTGTCTCGCCGCGAGGGCGCAACGGTCTTGAGTTCGTTGAGCGGAACCCCGAGGCTCTTCGCCATCTTGTCGGCAAAGGCGTGGCGTTCCCACTCCGTCTCTTTCATATCGCACAGCGCTGGCTCGCCGCTGTCGGGCGTCGAAAGCGAATAGGCAATAAAGGCCTTGGCAGAACCAAAAAGCTCAAGAACGCAAGAAGGGTCGGAAAATCCCCTCGTCATATCGTTGTCATAGGCCCGTAGATACTCGGCAAAGCTGCTCCACGGATAGCGCTCAATCAGAGCAATACCCGCCTCCTGCGGATTGGCATGTACGGAGCGAATAGCCTCCATCACCTGCCAGTCGGTATCGAGCGAGCGCCGGTCAAAACGGTTCTGGAACAGATGCCCTGTGCGCCCCGTGCGTTTATTGAACCGCCGCGCGTACGTCAAAAGCAACCGGTGCATCGCCGCGCTCATCCTGTCCTCGTAATCTGTAAGCACCAAATGCACGTGATTGCCCATAAGGCACCAGGCGATAACCGTCACACCCTCCTCGCAGCAGCACTCGCGCATCAGCTCCAAAAACTCCCACCGGTCTTCATCGCCCTCAAAGATGAGCTGCTTGCCCGTACCGCGGGCACAGACATGGTAAAAGCCGGTAACCGTTTTCCAAACGCGCTGCATGGCGCTCCCTTCGCCGGGATCTGCTTGCCATCCAATACAGCACGATTGAAGCGTGCCATCAAAACATTCACGCAAAACAATACACTCGCGCGGCCAAAGGCAGTAATCAGGCGGCGAACGGCACCGTTGCAACAGGTCAACCCCTGTAACGCTTACAAGAGCTGACCAAAAGCTTGCCCAAGAAGGACCCCCTCTACGGAAGTTCACGACCACATAACATAGGGTTAAACCGTTTCAATTAAAACTTCCGGACTTCTCGCTACGAAAACTGAGCCGTTCGCCGAATATTCCGTGCATTTCGCGGTATTATAGGGGCTGCATGTCATGTCCCTTTCGAAGGGTCGCCCGGCAATCGCCAGCCACGACCCCCAGACGGGACGCCAACACGATAGAGAGGAGAGGCATGCAGTACTCACAGGAAGTGGAGAACATGTGCCCCGTTGCCAAGGGTGCATACCACGGCCCCGCACCCATCCCCGAGGAGGGCAAGTGGGTCCAGGCTAAGGAGATTTCCGACATCTCCGGTCTTACGCACGGTGTGGGTTGGTGCGCACCTCAGCAGGGCGCCTGCAAGCTCACGCTGAACGTCAAGGACGGCATCATCGAGGAGGCCCTCGTTGAGACCATCGGCTGCTCGGGCATGACCCACTCTGCCGCCATGGCTTCCGAGATCCTTCCCGGTAAGACCATCCTCGAGGCCCTCAACACCGACCTCGTCTGCGACGCCATCAACGTTGCTATGCGCGAGATCTTCCTGCAGATCGTTTACGGCCGCAGCCAGACCGCGTTCTCCGAGGGCGGCCTGCCCGTGGGCGCCTCCCTCGACGACCTCGGCAAGGGCCTTCGCTCTCAGGTCGGCACCATGTTCGGCACCAAGGCCAAGGGCGCTCGTTACCTCGAGCTCGCTCAGGGCTACGTCACCCGCATGGCTCTCAACGACAAGAACGAGATCATCGCATTCGAGTTCCTGAACCTCGGCAAGTTCACCGACGCCGTCAAGGCCGGCAAGACCCCCGAGGAGGCCATCGCTGGCGCTATGGGCCACTATGGTCAGTGGGAGAACGCTGCCAAGTACATCGACCCGCGCACCGACGAGGAGACTCACTCCGTCGCCAGCGTGTTCCCGGTTCACGAGTAGAAAGGGAGGGAAATAACTATGACTGTTACGTTCGAAGGTTACGAGCGCCGCGCTGACAAGATCAACAAGTGCCTCGCCGACAACGGCATCGCCTCCCTCGAGGAAGCTCTGCAGATCTGCACCGACAAGGGCTTCAACCCGCGTGAGATCGTCAACAACACCCAGTCCATCGCCTTCCAGAACGCCGAGTGGGCCTACACCCTCGGTTGCGCTCTCGCTGTCAAGCGTGGCGCCAAGTCCGCTTCTGAGGCTGCCGCCATCATCGGCGAGGGCATCCAGGCCTTCACCGTTCCCGGCTCCGTCGCCGAGGACCGCAAGGTCGGTCTGGGCCACGGCAACCTGGGCGCTATGCTGCTCTCCGACGACACCGAGTGCTTCGCCTTCCTGGCCGGTCACGAGTCCTTCGCTGCCGCTGAGGGCGCTATCGGCCTGGCTCTGAACGCCAACAAGGCTCGTAAGAAGCCGCTGCGCGTCATCCTCAACGGTCTGGGCAAGGACGCTGCTCAGATCATCGCCCGCATCAACGGCTTCACCTATGTGAAGACCCAGTTCGACTACTTCACGGGCGAGCTCAAGGTCGTCGAGACCATCCCCTACTCCGATGGTCCCCGCGCCGCCGTCAACTGCTACGGCGCCGACGACGTCCGCGAGGGCGTTGCCATCATGTGGCACGAGAACGTCGACATCTCGATCACCGGTAACTCCACCAACCCCACGCGCTTCCAGCACCCCGTCGCTGGCACCTACAAGAAGGAGCGCCTCGAGGCTGGCAAGAAGTACTTCTCCGTCGCTTCTGGTGGCGGCACTGGCCGTACCCTGCACCCGGACAACATGGGCGCCGGCCCTGCCTCTTACGGCATGACCGACACCATGGGCCGCATGCACTCCGACGCCCAGTTCGCCGGTTCTTCCTCCGTGCCTGCGCACGTCGACATGATGGGTCTCATCGGCATGGGCAACAACCCCATGGTCGGTGCCACCGTCGCCTGCGCTGTCGCCGTCGAGGAGGCCCTCAAGGCCTAATCGCGCCCGCGCGATGCTCATATAGCTGAGCTTTGGAGCCGCTACCCACCCGGGTAGCGGCTCTTTTTGTTTGCGCTGTCGCAGGGTAGCTAATGTCGATATATCAGCTGGGGCGAAATACGAGATGTGAAGAGATGGAGCGCCAGAGCGTCCATGACGCCCACCTGCCATATTTGCCCTTTACCGATTTGCCGGGTCTTTGCGGCCCCATTGCCGATCACCCGTGCGACAATGCGCCGGACGAGAAAGGAATCCGATGGAATCGACTGATGTACTGGTAATTGGATCTGGCATTGCGGGCCTTTGCGCCGCCATCGAAGCGGCACGCACGGGCGCAACCGTCACCGTGGCAAGCGCCGGCAAGACTATGAGTGGATCGAGCTTCTTCCCCGGAACCTGGGGCCTGGGGCTTATCGGACCCGTTAACGAAGACGACGAACAAGACCTCATCGACACCATCCAGACCGTTGGTGGCGGCGTCGCCGACCCCGAGCTTGTCCAGACGTTTGTCCACGGCATTCCCCATGCAATTGAATGGCTCGAGCAAGACCTGGGCGTTGAGCTTCAGCGTCCGCAAAGCGCCGAGAGTGCTCAGCAAAAGCAGTTTATCCCCTGCTTTGACCACAAGACGCGCATGTGGCGCGGCCTCACCCGCAAGCCCCTTGAGGACGCGTGTGCGACCCAGATCGAGTCGCTCGGCATTCGCCTGCTCCCCCGCCATGAGCTTATCGACCTTGTTGAGGACACGAACGGCAGAATAACCGGAACCGTACTCTACGACCTCACCGAAAATCGAATCGTGCCCTTTGCTGCCAAGGCCACGATCATCGCAGCCGGTGGCACAGGCGGCCTGTTCGAGCGCAGCCTTACGTCGGCTGATGTGCTCAGCTCCTCGCAGGCCATCGCGCTGGCGCACGGCGCAACACTTACTAATATAGAGTTCATGCAGATGATGCCCGGCTTCATCGAGCCCAAGCGCAACCTGGTCTTCAACGAGAAAACCTGGCGCTACGTACATGTAGACCAGCCGGTAGATATTGCCGACGACAAGCTGGACGACCTGCTCGAGCAGCGCTCTGGATATGGTCCCTTCACGTCATGCTTGGCCTCCCGCGCTATCGATCTCGTCATCGATCAGGCAGGTGCCGAAGGCCTGGCACTCCACTACGACTTCCCCCGCGAGGATGTCCCAGAGTTTGTGCAGACCTTTGCCACCTGGCTGCAAGACGAGCACGGCATCGCCCCGACTGACGAGATGCGCGTTGCGATGTATGCCCACGCCGCTAACGGCGGCATCAAGATCGATAAGACCGCGCACACGGGCGTTGAGGGCCTCTACGCTTGCGGCGAGGCGACAGGCGGCATGCACGGCGCCGACCGCATTGGTGGCTTGTCAAGCGCCAACGGCATCGTATTCGGACGTATCGCGGGCGCATCGGCAGCCCTCACAGCGCAGAAAGAGCCTGAGGCGGCCCTGAAGGCGGATATCACCCTCCCCCAGTACGGCATTGCCACAACAGATGCCGAACGCCTGACACACAGCCTTAGGCACACGATGAGCACCTTTTGCATGATCAACAGGACCGAAACAGGCCTATCCGAGGCACTACACGAGCTTGAGGGCTTGAAGACGGAGGCAACGACCTTGAGCACACAGAAAGCCCAGGACAGCGAAGTCGCAGCCCTCGCCCGCCTGCAATCGCAGATTCAGCTGGCACAGGAAATGGTCAAAGCCATGCGCAAGCGAACCGAAAGTCTCGGGTCGCACTATCGAGCGGATTAAACCGGACACCTATCTAAAGCAGAACACAACCAATCGATATCCATGGGCCCCGTGAGCTCGAAGCAGCACGGGGCCCATTCGTGTCCGCACGGCAGCGTATCCTTATTCTGAGTACAGAGTGGGCAAAGCCCGCATAGACAATAGACCAGCGAGGAGGAGATATGGACAGTAGAGATATCGAGAAGTGGCGTGTCGAACTTGATAGCTACGCCAATGTGGAAGACGGCGTTGAATATTGGCTCGCACGCGATTTAATGGAACCCATGGGGTACACTCGATGGGAGAACTTCGCCGAAGTTGTTAAGAGGGCAAAAGTCTCGTGCGAAACAAACAAAACTCCAGTTGATTCCCATTTTCGTGACACCACGAAAATGGTAACTGCCGGTGTCGCCGCTCGCGCGGTTAAAGACTACAAACTTACGCGCTACGCATGCTATTTAATCGCCCAAAACGGAGATCCAAACAAGCCGGAGATCGCGCTCGCGCAGGCATACTTTGCCGTCCAGACGCGCCGCCAAGAGCTCATAGAGCAGCGCTTCGCAGAGATTCAGCGCTTGCAGGCGCGCCACTCGCTATCCGATTCAGAGAAACAGCTCTCGGGTATTGCGTTCAAACGCAGCGTTGACTCCAAAGGATTCGCGATCATCAAGTCGAAGGGCGATGAAGCGTTATTCGGCGGCAGAAGCACGGCGGAAATGAAGCAGCAGCTCGGCGTACCCAAGAGCGCGGCATTGGCGGACAGGTTAGCCGATGTCCTCATCAAAGCAAAGGACCTTACGAACTCGATGACGGCCTTCAACGCCGAGGAACACGACCTGTACGGTCTGGACCAGATCAAGCAAGAGCACGTCGAGAACAACACAAGCGTGCGTGGCAGCCTCATCGACCGCGGAATTGTCCCCGAGAACCTACCGCCTGCCGAGGATACAAAAAAGCTCGAGCGTCGTGTGAAGGCAGACGAGAAGAAACTCAAGGAGGGTACTGACGGTTTTACCGATCCCCAGGGTAGGCTCGATCTGTGAAAGCGGCCGCGCCTTTTCGGGTTCGACCCCATGCGAGGTCAACAAAAAAAGACGGCCAGCTCTCGTTGACCGTCTAAACTTGCTTTGGTGGGCCATCAGGGGGTCAGCCTGCTGCGCAGGCGACCGCTGCGGCGCCAAGGCGCCTTGCGCGCTGCGCTGGCAAATGCTTACGCATTTCCTCAGCTCCACGCCCCGACGGGTTGGACCCTATGCGGGGTTAACAAAAAAGCGACCAGCCGAAGCCAGTCGCTTTACAATGCTTTGGTGGGCCGTCAGGGGGTCGAACCCTGGACCTTGGGATTAAGAGTCCCCTGCTCTACCAACTGAGCTAACGACCCAAAGCTAAAGTCCGTCGTGGCGGACTTTAGAGAAGATATCGTGTGGTGGGCCGTCAGGGGGTCGAACCCTGGACCTTGGGATTAAGAGTCCCCTGCTCTACCAACTGAGCTAACGACCCGATATCAACACGAAGCAAGAACTGGGGTGGGTAAAGGGACTCGAACCCTCGACCTACGGGACCACAACCCGTCGCTCTAGCCAACTGAGCTACACCCACCGTGTCCTGTGCGCTTCGCGCTCGACTATTATTGCAAGGAACGCCACGCGATGCAAGCCCCAATTTTCAAGAATTTTGAAAAGAGTTTTTCGAGACCATTTCGAGCATTTCCCACCGGTTTCATAGGAGTAAACTTGCCCCACTGCAAATGCTCGAAAGGACCGGCATGAAAGAACTCTCCAACCGCACGGCAACGTTTACTGATTCCGTCATCCGCCGCATGACGCGCATCTCCAATAAGTACGGCGCCGTTAACCTGTCGCAGGGCTTCCCCGACTTTGATCCCCCAGCGCAGCTGCTCAATAGCCTCAGCACCATCGCCACCGACCCCAAGCCGCTCTACCACCAGTACTCCATCACCTGGGGCTCCCAGGCCATGCGCGAGGCGCTTGCCGCCAAGCAGGAGCATTTTATGGGCATGCCGGTGAACCCCAACGAGAATATCGTAGTCACATGCGGCTCCACCGAGGCCATGATGGCCGCCATGATGACGGTCACGAACCCCGGCGACAAGGTGGTCATTTTCTCGCCGTTCTACGAGAACTACGGCGCCGACACAATCCTTTCGGGTGCGGAGCCCATCTACGTGCCGCTCAACCCGCCCACCTTCGACTTCGATCGCGAGGTCCTCGAAGCGGCCTTCCGCGACAACGACCCCAAGGCCATTGTCCTGTGCAACCCGTCCAACCCCTGCGGCAAGGTCTTTACGCGCGAGGAGCTCACCTTTATCGCCGACCTGTGCAAAAAGTACGACGCCTACTGCATCACCGACGAGGTCTACGAGCACATCGTCTACGCGCCCCACGAGCATGTCTATATGGCCACGCTGCCCGGCATGTTCGAGCGCACCATCAGCTGCAGCTCGCTGTCCAAGACCTACTCCATCACCGGCTGGCGCCTGGGCTACACCATCGCTCCTGCCGAAATCACCGAGCGCATCAAGAAGGTCCACGACTTCCTCACCGTAGGCGCCGCCGCCCCCCTGCAAGAGGCCGTCGTTACCGCCCTCAATTTCGACGATAGTTATTACCGGGAGGTCCTCGACCTCTACACCGCCAAGCGCGACCTATTCTGTCAGGGACTCGACAGCATCGGCCTCACGCACAACGTGCCGCAGGGCGCCTACTACGTCATGATGGACATCTCTGAGTTTGGCTATGACAGCGACCTCGACTTCTGCGAGGATTTGGCCTCCAAGGTGGGCGTGGGCGCCGTTCCGGGCTCGAGCTTCTTCCGCGAGCCCGTCAACCATCTGATCCGTTTCCACTTTGCCAAGCGAGACGAGACGCTCAACGCTGCGCTTGAGAACCTCAAGTCACTACGTGATAAAATCAACCCGCGCGGGTAAGGACGGCCCGGCAACTAAAGTAACCAAAGAAGCCCCGCATCGCCCGCCGCGTTGCGGGGCTTCTTTTTATAGCGCTTTCTCAATTTGTTTAGAGCGCTATACTTTAGAGAAGAAGCAACTCATCCTGGAGAGAGGAATACTATGGCAGAGCAGCAGCTTATCGGAGCGCTCGAGGCCGGCGGCACCAAGATGGTCTGCGCCACGGGCTATGCAGACGGCACGGTCCTGGAACGCGAGCAGATTGCGACCACGACCCCGCAGGAGACCGTTGAGGCCGTCAACGCATGGTTTGCCGACAAGGGCATCGCCGCGCTGGGCATCGGCGCCTTTGGCCCCACCGCAGTCAACCCCGCCTCGCCCCAATACGGCAAGATCCTGGAGACGCCCAAAACGGGATGGCGTTACTTTGACCTGCTGGGCACCATCCAAAACGAGCTCAATATTCCCTGCGGCTACGACACCGACGTCAACGTCGCCTGCCTGGGCGAGGTCACCTTTGGTTGCGCCCAGGGCCTCACTGACGTGGTGTATCTGACCATCGGTACCGGCGTGGGCGCCGGCGTGCTCTCGGGCGGTAAGCTCGTGCACGGCATGATGCATCCCGAGGCCGGCCACATCCTGGTCACTCGCGACCCGCGCGACACCATCGGCGAGCACAGTGGCTGCCCCTTCCACGACAACTGCCTCGAGGGCCTCATCGCCGGTCCCGGCGTTAAAAAGCGCTGGGGTGGAAAGAGCGCCGGAGAGATGGCCGATGACCCGGAGGCCATGGACCTGCTCGCCGGCTATCTGGCGCAGGCGCTCATGACCTACATCCTGTGCTACGCACCGCAGAAGATCGTCATAGGTGGCGGCGTGGCCGACCACACCCCCATCGTGCCGCTCGCGCGCAAGAAGTGCGCCGAGATGCTCAACGGCTACATCGTCACGCCCGAGATGGCCGACATCGATAGCTATATCGTCAACAACAGCCTCGAGGGCAAACAGGGCATTATGGGCTGCTTGGCCCTGGGCGCTCAGGCGCTTCAGTAGCAGACGCACCCACAGGGCGTGGCGCGCCCGGCAAATCCGACCTACGGAACGACGCCACCACGCCTCATATAAGCCCTCAAATAAAAAAGGCCGCCTAGGACCAAACAATACGTCCTAGGCGGCTTTTTTGGCGCGCATCAGCGGCCGTAAGAGATATCGGAGCACAACGCCCGTTGCCGCTCCACAGCAGTCGATCATCACATCGGTGATCATGCCGGCGCGTCCCGGCACAAAGAGCTGAATCGTCTCGTCGATCGAGGGAATCAGCAGCAGGAACACCGCCGTGGGCAGCAGCACGTCAAAGGTGCGCCGCCCCTCATAATCAAAGGCATGCGTTGCCAGGATGCCGAGCACCATATACTCGGTAAAATGCGCGCACTTGCGAACAACAAAGTTGGTCACCCATGCATATGGAAGTCCCACGCCGTGCAGGAAACCGCGGATAGCTTCCATGACCGTTAGGCTCAGCGAGCCCGACCCCGAGCCAGGAACCAGCGAATTGCCCCAGATCAAGAGCGCCATCAGGCAGGTCACGACCGCCCATTTTCGATTGATCTTAACCATGCAGAAGTTATGCCTCCGCGCGGAGCGGCGCGAAGCTGGCGGTACCGCCCTCGATAACGCTCAGATAGGCACGGCCCGTACGCTTGGCGGTTGAGGACTGCAGGCGCTCGATCTCTTCCTCGAGGATCTGATTGACGCGCTCGTGACGACGGTTTTCCATAATGCCGGCGGCAATAGCCTCGGCCCGCTCGATGCTCTCGCGCGAGATACGGGCAGTATCCTCGGGGAGCACAGCACTGTGACGGCCGACATAGGCGGGGGCAGCAGGCTGAGGGGCAGCGACGGGAGCGGGGGCTGCAACAGGAGCGGGCTCGTCAATCTCATCCAGAATCGCGGTGGCGGCGGCCCACATGTCCTCGTGGCCCGAGTAATCGGCCATGGGAACATCAACCTCGAGCGAGGCGTCCGGAAGGTCGCCGGTGTCGATGCGATCTTGGGCATCAATCGATGCGGTGATGGCTGCAGGCTCATCGAGGTCATCGAGATCGATGTCCACGGCACCGGAGATGATAGGCATGCTGGCGAGGTTTGCATTGTACGGCGCAGCCTCAGCCGCCTGCTGCTGGGCAGGAGCGCCCCAAAGCGAGCTTTCGGCGGCACGGCGGGCGGCAACGGCCTCCTCGTCCGCAGTCATGGCTTCATCAACGTACGAATTGTCGGCAGAAGCGTTCGCGTCCGCCGAGGTAGCGCTGTAGGCGTTATTGGCTGCCGCGTTGGCAACGAGTGCCACGAAAGCCGCCGTGCTGCCCGCAGGGGCGGCCTGGGAGCCAGACACGGCACGTGCCGCGGCGGCGATGTCGTCACGATTGAAGGAGCCTGTCTGTCCGCCGTTGGTGAGCTCGTCGATGGCGACTTGATAGACGTCGCGCGAGCGTGCAGGGTCGCAGCTAACCGGCGAATCATCGTCGAGCATACTGTCGATCATGGACCAAGCCTCGGCCTCGTCCATAGCATCTGCGGCTCGAGCGATGGTAGGGACACCATCATCGACATGACGGCGCTGGAACGCACCAGTCAGGCCGGAAAGGAATGCCGAGGTAGACTGCTCCGACTGAGCCTGAGAAGCAGAAGTCGCAGCGTAAGGAGTCGCATCCTGCTGCTGAGCTGGAATCGAGGCGGTCTTGAACTCGCTTTGATGCTGATTGAGATTGGCGGCACCGCCCATGGCATCGGGCTGGAACAGACGCTCTTCACGCTGCGCACGATACTCGGAGATACCCAGCGAGGCGGCATAGATGCCCACGCCCGCCACCGCGCCCACGGCGAAGGGAACCGCACCCGCCACGACCGTCTCGTTCACCGACGAAAACGGCAGCGTCGCGGCATACATAACCACGGGAGCGGCAAGGCCGATCCCGCACGAAAGTCCGGCAAGGACTGCTCGTTGTGTTGCATCAGAAGAAGCCATGAGCTCTCCCCATCTTCCAGCACCCAAATCGCATCATTCAGTTGGCTGCGCGAGAGAAGATGAAGCGGGGCTATGCCCCAAAGCAACGGTATATGGTTCGTTTCATCTGCGTTTTCCGTCGCGAAGCTTAAAAGCTATTATGCGAAACCGCCCTGCCGATTGCAAGCGACGATGTCGGATTGAAACGGGAAACCTGCTGCTCGTCGGTCTTACGGTCAAAAATAAGCGCGGAGCGGCGCTATGGAAAAGGGCCGAGGCTCAAAGCCCCGACCCTTTATCGCATTGATAACTATCGCTGCGCGTGGATGACAACCTAGAACGTCTGCTCGTAGTCGCTGTGCTTTTTGGCCGAACGCACCAGGAACTCCTGGTTGGTGTTGGTGCCCTTAAGACCCTTGATAAACGACGCGGCTGCGCGCTCGGTGTTGTTCATGCCGGCAAGAATGCGACGCAGGCCAAAGACAAACGGACGCATCTGCTCGTCAACCAACAGGTCCTCGTTACGCGTACCGGAGGCAACGGGGTCGATAGCCGGGAAGATGCGGCGGTCGGCCAGGTCGCGGTCGAGCTTAAGCTCCATGTTGCCGGTGCCCTTGAACTCCTCAAAGATGACCTCGTCCATCTTGGAACCGGTGTCGATGAGGGCAGAGGCCAGGATGGTGAGCGAGCCACCGTTCTCGATATTGCGGGCTGCGCCCAGGAAGCGCTTGGGCGGATACAGCGCCGCCGAATCGACGCCGCCCGAAAGGATGCGGCCCGAGGCGGGCGCCGCCAAGTTGTAGGCGCGGGCAAGACGCGTGATGGAGTCGAGCACCACCACGACATCGCCGCCCAGCTCCACGATGCGCTTGGCGCGCTCGATGACGAGCTCTGCCACGCGGGTGTGGTTGTCGGCAGGCATATCGAAGGTCGACGCTACAACCTCACCCTTGATGGAACGCTGCATATCGGTGACCTCTTCGGGGCGCTCGTCGACGAGCAGGCAGATGAGGTGCACCTCGGGGTTGTTAATCGAGATAGACTGGCAGATCTTCTTGAGGATCGTGGTCTTGCCGGCCTTGGGTGGGGACACGATCAGGCCACGCTGACCCTTGCCGATCGGTGACACGATGTCGATGGCGCGACCGGTAATAGAGTCCTTGCCGTGCTCCATGCGCAGCGGCTCGTTGGGATAGACCGGGGTGAGGTCGCCGAACTTGGGACGGTTGCGAATCTGCTCGGGGTCAAGACCGTTGATGGTCGTGATTTTGGCGAGGCCGGCGCGCTTGTCGCCGCCGCGCGAAGGACGCAGCGAGCCCTCGATGACGTCGCCCGTGCGCAGGCGCGCGGAGCGGATGAGGTAAGCGGGCACGAAGGCGTCGTCGTTGGACTTCATGTAGCCATGGGCGTGGATGATGCCGGAGCTGTCCGGGCGAATCTGCAGGATGCCCTTGATATCGCGGAAGCCCTCGGCCTTCGCGGCGGTGGTGTAGATTTCCTCGACGAGCTCGGCCTTCTTCTTGCCGGTCGTCTCGATCTCGAACTCCTTGGCCTTTTCGCGCAGCTCGGCGACCTTCATGGCCGCGAGTTCCTCGCGCGAAAGCGTGGGCTCGGTGGGGGCGGCATTACGCTCCTTGTTGCGCTGTTTGCGATCGCGCTGGCGGTTGCGACGGTCGTTGTTGCGGTCGTCCTTGCGCTCGTTGCGCTCGTCGTTGCGCTTGTGCTGGCGACGGTTGGGGCGAGCGCCGTCTTCGCCCTCGGCGGGGGCGGCACCATCGGTTGCAGCGGTATCAACATTGGCCGCAGCGGCGTCATTGGCCTCGGCGCCGGAATCGATCTGTGCTTCGACATCAGCCTGTTGCTCGGACGCCTTGACCTTAGCGGACTTCTTACGACCGCGCTTGGGCTTCTCGGGCGCAGGCTGTTCGATGTCCTGGGGCTCGGCGACATCAGTCGATGCATCGGTGGTCGTCTCGGCGGAATCCTCGGACGCACCCTTCTTGGCAGCCTTAGCCTTGGACGTGCGCTTAGCAGCAGTGCGACGGCTGCGACCGGGACGGACGTCAGCGGAATCGACATCGGCAGAAACGGCCTCGGAAGTCGTAGCATCCTGGACGGGTGCATCGGCAGCAGTTGAGGACTTGGCGGTCGCCGCAGCATCCCGAGCGGCGGCGGCTGCGGCTGCGGCCTTCTCGGCCTCGACAAAGGCCTTGGGCTTGCGACCGCGACGGTGCGGGCGCAAAGCCGGATCGACAACGGGAACTTCGTTGGCCTCGACAGGCGCAGCGGGCTCAACAGGCGATGTGCGCTCCCCTGCCGCGGAACGGACCGAAGCCTCAGTGAGCTCGGGGGCTACCTGTTCCGCAACCTGCTCGGCCTTAGCAGCCGTGCGACGGCGTGTGCGCGGTACCGACTTCTCGGTCGGCTGGTCGGCGACAGGGGTCTCGGTGGCGGCAGGCGTCTCGGGCACAGACGGAGCTGCAAGCTCGGTCAGAGCCGCGGCCTCGCGCTCGGCAGCACGACGGCGGGCGCGCACCACCTGAGCCTCGCTAATCTGCGCCAACGCACGTGCCTGCGCGACCTCATCGGAAATCGGCGCCGAGGAGTCAGCTGCAACGGTGCGCTTGACGCGCGTCATGCGCGTGGTACGGCGCTTGGGCTTGGTGACCTCCTCGCCGTCAGCGACAGGCTTGGCCGTGCGGCGCGTACGCTTGGGCTTTGCCGGAGCAGCCTCCTCACCAGTTGCAGGCACGGCCTTCTCAGCCGTTGCAGGCGTAGGCGTCGAAGCAGCCTTAGGCGTCTCAGGAGCCGAGGCATGCGCGGGCGCCGCGACCTGGTCCGACGCAACCGGTGCAGCGGGAGCGGCTTGCGTCGTCGTTATTTCGTTTTCTTGCTGTTGATCAGACACAGTGTTTGCTCAACTTTCTTTTCAAGCCCTGTGATCACATGCTCCCTGCATAAACCTTCAGGGCGGCTAAACAGTCTAGTTCCGTTCAAAACGACGGACATCATTGATCTGTATCGAGATGATTGCGTCATATACGCAGCGTTAGTGTAACACAACCGCCGCCACCTGCAACTTAGTCATTGGGAACGCTCTTAAACGACTAGTCAAAAGGGGCACTCTTTGGTTTAACACCCACAAATCTGACTGCCTCCGCCAAAACTATGGCGGTTTACTACGATGAATCGCTCAACCGCGACCACTCCGAAACTTGTTGAACTAAAACCGCAGGTAGATGCCCTGCACTTTTTTGCGAAAAGCTGGCGTGGTTGGAATTTCTCATATTCATCGTAGTAAACCGGCATAGTTTCGTATTTCCAGCAGTTCCAAATTCGTCAATACGTCGGCGTTTGCAAAAAGCCCGACCTCCGCATGGAGATCGGGCTTATAGGGTTCAGCAAAGCCGAACCTACACGGTTAAATGACCCGCAGCTTACATCTGCTCGGGAGCGGAGACACCAACAAGGGTGAGCACCAGGGCGAGCGTCACGCGGACGGCGTCGCAAGCGGCCAGACGGGCGCGCGAAAGCTCGGGGTCGACGGGACGGCCCTCGCTCGGCAAAACCTGGCAGGCAGCGTAGAAGCTGTGGAAGTCGCCGGCGAGCTCCTCAGCAAAGTGCGTCAGACGGAACGGGGCGCGGTCGCGAGCGCAGCTGGCGATGAGGTCGGTGAGCTCGTTGAGCTTACGCGAAAGGGCGAGCTCGGTCGGGTCGGTCAGCAGCGAGTAATCGACGTTCTCACCGATGGCCTTGGCGGCGACGGCCTTCATGCCCATCTCGTCAGCCTGCTCGGGCGTAACGTCGGCGGCACGGCGTAGGATGGAGCACACGCGGGCGTGAGCGTACTGCACGTAGTACACCGGGTTGGAGTTGTCGCGCTTCTTAACGGCCTCGATGTCGAAGTCGACCATCTGGTTAGAGCTCTTGGAGATGAGCGTGTAGCGAGCGGCATCGGAGCCGACCTCGTCGACGAGCTCCTGAAGGGTCACCATGGTGCCCTTACGCTTGGACATACGGACGGGCTTGCCGTTGCGCAGCAGGTTGACGAGCTGGCCCAGCAGAACCTCAAACTTGCCGGGGTAACCCAGAGCGTCGCAGACGCAGCGGACGCGCTCGATGTAGCCGTGGTGGTCGGCGCCCCAGATGTCGATGACGTGGTCGACGCGCTGGAACTTATCCCAGTGATAGGCAACGTCGGAGGCGAAGTAGGTGTACTCGCCGTCGGACTTGATCAGCACGCGATCCTTGTCATCGCCCAGGTCGGTGGAGCGGAACCACAGGGCGCCGTCCTTGGTGTAGAGGTAGCCCATCTTGTCGAGCTTCTCAAAAGCGCGGTCGACGGCGGAGGTGCCGGCGGTCTCGCCCTCGGTGTCCTTCACGTACAGGGAGCGCTCGGAGAACCAACGATCGAAGTCGCAGTTAACGGCGTGGCAAAGGTCGCGCATGTTGTCGACCATCTTTACGTAGCCGCGCTCGCGGAAGCTCTCCATGCGCTCCTGCGGATCGGCGTTGACCCACTTATCGCCATCGGTGCGCCAGAACTCGGCGGCCTCATCGATGATGTAGTCGCCGCCGTAGGAGTCCTTGCCCAGGGTCTCGGCAAAGTTGTCCTGGTACGGATGGGTCTCGGGATGCTCGTCGTTCTCATCGGCAACGAAGGCGTCGCGGTCAGCGATCAGCAGCTTGTGAGCCTCGTCGATATCCACGCCCTGCTTGGCGATGATGTCGGCAAGCTGCATATAGCGCGTGCTGATGGAGTTGCCGAAGGTGTTCATCTGAGAGCCGTGGTCATTGATGTAGAACTCACGCTGGATGTCGTAACCGGCGTGATCCATAACGCGGCAGAGGGAGTCACCCAGAGCGGCCCAGCGGCCATGGCCGATGTGCATGGGGCCGACGGGGTTGGCGGAGACGAACTCGACCTGGGTCTTCAAGCCGCCACCGACGTTGGACTTAGCGAAGTCCATGCCCTTCTCGCGGGCCTCGCCAAAGATGGCATTCTTGACAGCGACGGAAAGGTAAAAGTTGATGAAGCCGGGGCCTGCGATCTCGACCTTCTCAATCGCGGGGTCCTCGGGCATATGGGCAACGATGGCCTCGGCGATCTTGCGCGGGGCGCAGTGGGCCAGCTTGGCGGACTTCAGGGCCATGGTGGAGGTCCACTCGCCATGAGAAGTGTCAGCCGGTCGCTCGATAGCGCAATCGTCAAGTTCAAATGCGGAAAGGTCGCCGGCCTCCTGGGCCGCAGCAAGCGCAGCGCGTACCAGCTCTTCAATCTTCTCGGGCATAGATCCTCCTTGTGTTAAAGCCCCCGAGCTCTTGGTCACTCGTAGGGCAAAAGCCAGAGTTTGTAGCACTCTATCACAAGCGACGGGCACTGTCGCAGGGTAAAGCCAATCGATATTGCATATGCACAAAATTGACTACAGCTTGTATGGAGTCACTCAAAGATGCCAGTCTGCCTGCAGATTATGCAAGCGTTGAAAATGCATAAAGGTGTGAATGAGCTGCGTCTGTTATCGAATACTCTTACCTATCGGAGTTGTGTGCTTTTCCTGCATAAAGTAAGGGTTTGCGCACGTCAGCATGTTATTCTAGTCATACGTAAATTCGTATAAGTTGGAGGTAGCATGTTCTCAATCGGTCAACACGTCATTCATCCGGGCCAGGGAGTCTGCACCGTCGTCGGTTTTAGGGACGACACACCGCAGCCCATGCTGCTGCTCGAGACCAAGCAGGGACATGCGCAGACGATCCTCATGTACCCCGTGGCGCAGGCCGACCGTTTGCACGCCGCTATCTCGCAGCAAGATGCCGAGCACCTGCTGAGCCACTATGACGAGCTGGAGTGCGACACCTTTACCGAGCGCAACAGCTCACTTGAGGAGACGCACTTTAAGCAGCAGCTCAAGCTGGGCGCGCCCGAGACGGTCCGCGTGGCAAAGACCATGATGCACCGCATTCGCCAGGCCGAGGAAGCTGATAAAAAGCCCAGCTCCTACTACATGCGAGTACTCAAGGAAGCCAAGCGCCGCTCCATCGAGGAGTTCGCCGTGGCCTTGGGCGTCACCGAGGAGGACGCTGAAGCCCGCCTAGCCCAAGCCGCCCTCAACTAACCCAACCGCGCCAAAACCACCACAAAGGGGAGGTTGATTTCCGATCTCAGCCGAACACATTAGGCGGACAGGCCGTTCCCGCAGCT
>CABUBH010000035.1 GCA_902489775.1 uncultured Collinsella sp. | reverse complement strand
GCGGTAGGCGGGGTCGGTCACGCCCGCCATGGGAGCAATAAGGAACGGCTGCTCGGCATAGGCACCCAGCAGCCGCTTGCTGTATTCAGAAAGCGCCATGGACCTACTCGTCCACCTTGAGGATCGCCATAAACGCCTCCTGCGGGACCTCGACCGATCCGATGGCCTTCATACGCTTCTTGCCCTCTTTCTGCTTCTCGAGCAGCTTGCGCTTACGCGAGATATCGCCGCCGTAGCACTTAGCAAGAACGTCCTTGCGACGCGCCTTGACGGTGGAACGGGCGATGATCTTGTTGCCGATAGCACCCTGAATGGGCACCTCGAACAGCTGACGCGGGATGATCTCCTTGAGCTTGTCGCACAGGCCACGGGCCAGGCCATATGCCTTGTCCTTATGGACGATAAACGAAAGCGCGTCCACCTCGTCGCCCGAAAGCAAAATATCGAGCTTCACGAGCTCGGAGGGACGGTACTCGTTGAACTCGTAGTCGAGCGAGGCATAGCCCTTGGTGCGGCTCTTGAGCTGATCGAAGAAGTCCAAGATGAGCTCGGCGAGCGGCATATCAAAGCGCATCTCGACCGATTTGCTCGTCAGGTGGATCATGTCGGTTGTGACGCCGCGGTGCTCGATGGCGAGCTGCATGACGGCACCCGTATACTCAGGCGGGCAGATGATCTTTGCCTTGAGGTAGGGTTCCTCGATACGATCGATGCGTGTGGCCTCGGGAAGGTCCTGCGGACTGCGGACATCGATCATTTCGCCGTCGGTCTTGTAGACGTGATAGTCAACCGAGGGACTCGTGGCAATGAGGTCCAGGTTGAACTCGCGCTCCAGGCGTTCCTTGACGACTTCCATGTGCAGCAGGCCCAGGAAGCCCACGCGGAAGCCAAAGCCGAGCGCCACCGAGGTCTCGGGCTCCCACACCAACGACGGGTCGTTGACGTGCAGCTTATCGAGGGCGTCGCGCAGATTCTCGTAGTCCTTGTTGTCGATCGGGAACAGGCCCGTGTAGACCATGGGCTTGGCCTCGCGATAACCGGGAAGCGGCTCGGGGCAGGGGTTCGACGCCCACGTAAGGGTATCGCCCACGCGAACGGCCTCGGGGTCCTTCAAGCCCGTGACCACGTAGCCCACCTCGCCAACGGTCAGCGCGTCGACCGGCGTCTCGGCGGGACGCTTGACACCCACGCCATCGACCAAAAAATCGCCCTTGGCCTGCATCATGCGCAGGGTATCGCCCTTTTTAATCGAGCCGTCAAAAACGCGAACGGTGGCGACGACGCCGCGGTATTCATCAAAATACGAGTCAAGGATGAGCGCCTTGAGCGGCGCGTTCGCATCGCCCTTGGGCGGAGAGATCAAAAAGACAATGGACTCCAGCAGATCATGGATGCCCTCGCCGGTCTTGCCCGAGACGCACACGGCATCATCGGCAGGGATCGCCAGGTCATCCTCGATCTCGGTCTTAACCTCATCGGGATGGGCCGAGGGCAGGTCGATCTTGTTGATGGCCGGCACAATGTCCAGATTGGCGTTCATGGCGAGCGTCGCGTTGGAAACGGTCTGCGCCTCGACGCCCTGCGTGGCATCGACGACGAGCACCGCGCCCTCGCAGGCGGCCAGAGAACGCGAGACCTCGTAGGTAAAGTCAACGTGGCCCGGCGTATCGATCAGATTGAACTGATACGTCTCACCATCATCGGCGTCATAGGAAACGCGGACGGCATTGGACTTGATCGTAATGCCGCGCTCGCGCTCGATATCCATGGTGTCGAGCAGCTGCGACTCCATGTCGCGTTCGTCGACGGTATGGGTGAGCTCGAGGATGCGGTCACTGATCGTGGACTTGCCATGGTCGATGTGCGCAACGATTGAGAAGTTGCGGATGTGGGAAATGTCAATTGAAGTATTCATGCGGACTATCTTACCCGAGCGGTACAAAAAATGGAGCCTGTTCCATAAAACAGGCTCCATTTATGCGCGTAATCTGTGTGGTGTGAAATTTACAACTTAGGCGTTGATGCTGTTCACGAGCTTGGCAAGACCGGACTTGCGGTTGGAAGCCTGGTTCTTGTGGATAACATGCTTGGCGGCAGCCATGTCGAGACGCTTGGTGACGGTCTTGAGGGCAGCCTGGGCCTTCTCGGCGTCGCCCTCGGCGACGGCGGACTGGACGTGCTTGGTCAGCGTCTTGAGCTCGGACTTGACAGCCTTGTTACGCATGCGAGCTGCCTCATTGGTGCGGATACGCTTCTTCTGAGACTTGATGTTTGCCACTTCTGGAGTTCCTTTCGAGTTCCTTGCAAAAAATGTATGACACCTCTGAGACACGGTGAGGTCATGCAAGCGCCTACTATAGCACGCTCCCCCTCAAAGGGATAGAACGAATTTGTCAAATAGGCAGGTATCATCACGATTTTCTCAAGATGTTCGTAATCCAGAGCAAAAGCGCGGTCTGAGAATCGGCCGAACCCTTCAGCGCGAGCTCCACATCGACCGCACCCTCGAGCGCGGCAACGAGCTCTGCCATCGAAAAGCGACGTGCCCAGGTCAGGTGATTCTTGACCTGCCAGGACTGGAGCTTAAGTGTTGCGGCGAGCTCACGACCCTGTCCGCGCGCATCGAGCGCCTTGGCAACGATCAGCTCACGGATGCGACCGCATAGCAGCGTATAGGTCCACACGTAGCTCTTGGAGGGCAGAAGCTTAAAGAGCTCGAGCGAACGCTGCATATCGCGAGCCGAGACCGCATTGAGAAAGTCCCAGGGTTGAACCTCGGCCGTACGTACGATCCAGCGCTCAACGTCGGCAAGCTCAATCTGGGGCGCCTCGACCATCTGGGCAAGCTTAGCCAAATCGTTATCGAGCATGCGAGTGTTTTCACCCGAACGCGAGACGAGTTCCTCGGCGGCCGCCGCCGAGATCGACTTGCCGTGCTGCGTCGCCATCTGCTGCACGCGGCGCGGTAACTCCCAGCGCTTGGTGCCGGAGCAATCGACGATAGCCTTCTTGTCGATCTTGGCGATCGCCTTATACAGGCGCGTGTTCTTGGCAAGCGAGTCGGCGATGATGAGGCAGACCGTTGTGGGACTGGGACTCGCCAGATACTCGACGAGCGGCTCCGAGACCGCCTTGGCGAGCTTTGAGCAGCCATCAAGGATTACCAAGCGAAACTCGCTGCCCATCGGAAAGGTGTTAAGCGATCCGATAATCGACTCGATATCGGGGTCCTTGGTCATGTCGCGCTCGTCGATGTTGAACTCGACCATGCCCGTCTTTTCCAGACGCGCTTTCATACGCGAGACGGCGTGATCGCGCTTGACTCCGTCGGTACCGACGATCAGATATGCCGGCAGCAGACCGATTTCGGACATTGCGCTCCCCTCCCGCAGGCCTTCGTATTCGTTCCGTGCCATTCTAGCCCAGGGGCCCACCACACGCCAACGACGTCGTCACGGTCGCTGGCATCGCATCGCAAAGCCATTCGCAGTTGGCGTGACGGTAATGTCGCCGTGTTCGATGGTGCACGCGAACACGCCGCCCGCTTCCTGAACGGCATCGATGCAGGCATCGGACGGATGGCCGTATCGATTCCCCTCGCCCGCGCTCGCGAGGGAAAGCTCGGGCTTCAGGACGTCCAGCAACTCCCCATCAACTGAAACCTTGGAGCCGTGATGCCCAAGTTTAAGGACATCGATATCCCCCACCTCCTGCACGAATTCCCGTTCTTGGTCGAGCTCGGCATCACCGGTGAGAAGTATGCGCAGGCCCTTGCCTTCCTGAACATAAGAAAGCAGCAGGACAAGTGAGTCCTCATTTCCCTCGCCATCCACGGACTCGAATGGCCACATCACGCGGGCGCAAAATGAGCCGATGTCGACCGTATCCCCACAGCGCACCTGCCGATACTCCACGCCAGGTCGGTTCAATACCTCAACAGGAGCATCCTCCAGCGCATCCGCCGCCACGGCAATCGTTCCGACCGAAAACTGTTCGAGCACGGCGGGCAGACCACCCCAGTGGTCCTCATCCCAATGCGTCACAAAGACGGCATCGATATGGTGCACGTTATTGCGAACCAACGCCGCCACCACGTGCTCGTCGAGCCCGCAGTCGACGAGTGCCACTGCGCTGCCCTGGCGGATAAGAATCGCATCCGCCTGGCCCACATCGAGCACCGTCACCGAAGGCGGAGCGAATCGATCCCAGTAGACGTACGGAATCGCAGCCAAGAGCACCAGGCATGCAAGCCCCACCGCCATAGGACGTGCACGGGGACGCGGCCACCAGACCAACAGAACCGCCAGCAAACACGGCACTAGGTAAATCCACATGCTATCGGGCGGCACACTCACAGATGCACCAGGCACGGCGGCAAACAGCTGCTCGAAGAACAGTGCGCAACGGGAGGCAACCATGGGCACAACGAGCGCCCAAATCCGCAACGGTTCCACGAGCGAAAAGGGAACCAGCACGATCGACACAGCGAGCAGTACGCTCACCACCGGACCGATGACTGCATTTGCCAGCGGAGCAATGAGCGAGAACGTACCGAAGGCAGGAATGGTAATGGGAAGTGTTGCCAGTTGCGAGCACAGTGTGACGGAAAGTATGTTGGCAACGCCCGATAGCACACCCAGCTCACCCAAAGCGTAGGTCGCATAGGGGCAAAAGCACAGAATGGCTAAGACGCTGGCACACGAGAGCTGAAAGCCCATCTCGAACAGCACCGTCGGCCGCAGTAGCACAAAGATGGACATGGTTACGAAGAGTGCCGATGCGCCGTGCCGGCGACGCCCCGCGCCGTTTACGACAAGCGTCGCGAACACCATGCAGCACGCGCGCACGGCCGAGGGAGACGCGCCCGTAAAGGCAGTGTAGCCCACAAGCGCCATCGCCAATATCGCCCGCTGAGGACCACGTGAGCACCGAGTCTTTTGCAATACACCCTCGATTACAAACCCCACGATAGCCAAATGGCTGCCCGAGACGGCGATAAGATGCGCCGTTCCCGTTACCGAAAACCAGTCGCCCGCCGGCTGGGCGCGCAGTTCGGCCGAACGACCGCAGACGACACCGGCTATGAGTGCACGCGCCGGGTCGGTCGCAGGCGCGATGGACGCAAGCAGCCCATTTCGCAGCCGAAGCAGCGGTCCCAGAGAGCCCTCATCGGCCGACACAATCCGAACGACTTTAACCTTGCGTACCTCGCCTCGGAGCACGCGCGATCGTCCATACGCATCGTTCTCAAAACGTGAAACGCGACCGATAACACGCACGTGCGCCCCGACCTTGAGCTCGCGGTCGCACGATAGGCGAACCGTTGCCAAGTTCTTACCGTCCGCGCGTGCCTCGCAGGTATAGGAATACACGTCGTCGTTTATGGATGGATCGCCCTGCACGATAAACTCGAGGCCGCTTGCCGCTCGACCGTCGAGCGCCTTCGAGGCGCTGAGCGCACCCACAGCCCACCACGCCGAGACGACCGCTCCCGCCACGAGACCGACGGACGCGGCATACAACCACCGCTTCAAAGGGGCAAGCCGCGCACAAGATTGAGCCAGCACAACGAATACCGCCGCCGCAACGGGAATGGCCCATAGCAGCCCGACCGCCGGCGCCCGCTCCCTCAGCAGCGCATCAGCGGCCACGTTGAGCACCAAGGCGCAGCTCATGCACATGCCGGCACACAAGGCCATCGTCCACGGAAGCAGGGGCCGCGGAGGCATCACACGCTCGCGCTCCGTCGCACTCATACGCAGATGCAATCTTTGATTTTGGCAAGCTTCTTCTCGCCGATTCCCGACACACGCATCAGATCGTCAACCGAGGCAAAAGCACCGTTCTTTGTCCGTTCATCGATAATCGACTGGGCCATGGAGGGACCGATGCCCGAGAGCGTCTGCAGCTCTGCCGCGCTTGCCGTATTGATGTTTACTAGGCCTGTTGCGCCACTCACGCCCGATGATGTGGAAGCCCCACCATCAACACCGGCTTCCGCAATGGACGCCTGCTGCTCCCCTACCGTTGGAACATGGATTTTTTGTCCATCAGTGACCTTAGATGCCCGATTAAGCCCCGTAACGTCAGCCTCGGGCGCCAGCCCGCCGGCGGCATCGATCGCCTGGGATACCCGTGCCCCGTCTTTGAGCCTGTATACACCGGGCGACACAACGGCGCCATCGACATCGACATAGACCTCTGCCGCGGCAGAAGCCTTAGGCGAAGAGCTTTCGGATGTCTTTCCGCTCGAGGCATCGCCGGATCCCGGCTCCACTAACGAACCCGAACCATCAGTGTGCTCAAACGACACACTGCCGGCACCGCCGCCAAGGTTCGCCATCGCCAGTCCACTCGCCATCGCAATGACGACCAGTATCGCCATCACCACTGCCTTATGACCGAGCAGCTTGTCCGCCAAGCGGTCCATCCGTTTGACCCGTTCGTGTTGTTCGCGCTGCGCCATAGCAAAACCTCCCAACAACATCGTGTCAGGAAAAGAGTCCTGCAACAGCCATTCTCCAAAACCGGTTTTCGCGGTCAAACCAAAAGCTGACCAAAACCTTGCACAAATCTGTCCATTTATTCAGACACACGTCAGCAAATGAACACTTAGCCGCAAAATGCCCAGATAGCAAAAGACCGACGATGCAAGAGCATCGTCGGTCTATGCACAAATTTACTCGTGATCTTGGTAAATCTCACGCGGAGCAAGCTCCGAATGTTTGCGTTTTAAGGTCTTAGGGGCCTTATACGTGTTGCTTTCGAAGTCGATGTACTCGGTCTGCTTGAGTAGACGCTCGATCATCTCCTCGTGATCGAACAACTCCCAGGCCTCATGCACGGCATCGAGTTTAGCGTGCGTCTCGGGACGACGCGGCATAAACAGCGTGCAGCAGTCGGGAGCGGCCTCAGTCGAGATATCGAACGTACCAATCTCCTCGGCGCGCGCGATAATCTCCTGCTTGTCCGAACCGATGAGCGGACGGAACACGGGGATCTTCACGGCCTCGTTAACGGCCATGATATTCTCAAGCGTTTGTGAGGCAACCTGTCCAAGCGATTCGCCCGTCACGATGGCCTTGGCGCCCTCGATGTGTGCAATGCGCTCGGCAACCGAATACATAATGCGGCGATACATGATCACGCGCAGGTTGCTGGGACAGGTGACCGAAATCTCACGCTGGCAATCGCCAAACGGCACCACGTACAGGCGGCCGATCTGGACACCCGGCTCAAGCGCACGGATGATGTCCTGCACCAAATACTCGCTCGTGTCGGGCGTCTGCGGACGACCTGAGAAATGTACCGGCACGCACACCGCGCCGCGACGCGCGAGCATCCAGGTCGCCACCGGAGAATCAATACCCGACGACAGCAGCGTCACGACCTTGCCGGCAGAACCCACCGGCAGACCGCCCACGCCGCGCTCGGAGCGCGCGTACACATAAACGCTACCCTGGACCACCAGTACGTGCACCATCGCATCGGGGTCATGCATTTGAACCTTTTTATCGGGGAAGGCCTCGCACAGCACCTCGCCCACCTGACGATTGATGTCAATCGAGGTGAGCTCATAGTCGGTATTGGAGCGCTTGGCGTGCACCTTAAACGAATCGAAGGAACCAAACTCGCGCAGCGCCTTCACGGCGGCGGCACAGTACTCCTGAGGGTCACGATTGGTGTGATACGCCAAAGACACACGAGCAACGCCGGGAACGGTGCGAATGACACGCGCCGCCTCGTCGGCCTGATGCTCGTTAAAGGTCACGAGGATATAACCGGAAATTCGAGACACGGCATTCACGGAAAAGGCGGCCAAGGCCGCCTTGATGTTATCCATGAGGATATGCTCAAAATGTGCGCGGTTCTTACCCTTCAGTCCAACCTCGTGATAGTGGACCAGGCAGACGCGAGCCGCCATTTAGGCTTCAGCAACCTTGTGGCCGAGCGCCTTCTCGTAACGGGCCTCGTCGTAAGAGATGTCGCCGTCGACAATCTCGTCCATAGCCATCGAGATGGTGTCGGCACCGGAAAGCCCGATGGTGATGTCATCGACATCCTGGACGGCAAGCACGCGGTTGTGCTGGCCACGCAGCATGCTATTGATGTCGCAGGCGCGCTTGGAGGCAAGCGAAGCGAGCAGGAAGCGGTTGTGATCGGTCTTCTCCAGAAGATCGTCAATGCAAGGCTTTACAACGGACACGGACCTCAGATCCTTTCATGCATATCGAGAACGCGAACGAGCTCATCGGTCGCGCGGTCGAGATCGTCATTTACCACGACGTCGTCGTAGCGGTCGGCAAGGGCAAGCTCATCGGCGGCGTTTGCCATACGCAGCTCAATCGTCTCGGGCGTCTCGGTACCGCGACCGACTAGACGCTCGCGGAGCACCTCAAGCGAAGGCGGCTTGATAAAGATCAGCACGGCCTCGGGGAAACGCTCCTTCACCTGCAGGGCGCCCTGGACATCGATCTCCAAAATCAGAGACGCGCCCGAGGCGAGCTTGGATGTGACCTCGCTCACCAACGTGCCGTAGCAGTTACCGTGGACCTCGGCCCACTCAACAAACTCGCCGTTTGCCACGCGGCGGTCGAACTCCTCGCGCGTCAGAAAAAAGTAGTTGACGCCGTCGACCTCACCTTTGCGTGGTGCTCGCGTGGTAGCCGAAACCGTCAGGCCCAGGTTCGAGCGGCGCTCGCGCACACGAGTGACGAGCGTACCCTTCCCTGCGCCTGACGGTCCAGAAATCACAAAGAGCTTGGAATCCTGAGCGCTCACTTATTTGGTCAGCTGCTCGAGGAGCTGCTCGCGCTGACGGACGCCGAGGCCCTGGACGCGACGGGTAGCGGAGATACCGAGCTCCTCCATGATCTTGGCGGCCTTGGCCTTGCCATAACCAGGGAGAGACTCGATGAGGGTGGAAACCTTCATGCGGGAAGCGATGGGGTCATCGGAGTTGAGCACGGACTCGAGGGACTTCTCGCCCTTCTTGATCTGCTCGCGAAGCTCAGCGCGGGCGTGACGTGCGGCAGCAGCCTTCTCAAGAGCCTGCTTGCGCTGCTCATCGGTAAGCTGAGGGAGTGCCATTCGTACCTCCAAATAGTTGGGTTATATCTGATTCAATAATTGGCATTTTAGCACGTAGAACGTACAAAATGCCCAATCGCGGCTCCATAGGTTAGACGATACCCGCAAAAAGTGCAATATACTGCGCCCAAAGTTAAGCCCCTGACCTGCGATTCCACACAAAGGATGGGAAAGTTTACGCAGGCACAGGGGCTATTTTGTGCTAATGAAACCCAAAAGTGGTGACTTAGGGGAATCTTTTACGCGACGTTTTCGACCAGCTCAGCGACGATGGCGTCAAAGGCGGCAACCGGATCGTCGGCACCGGTGATGGGACGGCCCACCACAATGTGGCTTGCGCCACGCTCGATAGCCTGGGAAGGCGTCGCCACGCGGGACTGGTCGCCTAAGGCGGCACCCACCGGACGCACACCCGGAGTCACGATCAGGGCATCAGGACCCAGCAGCTCACGCATGTCGTGAGCCTCCATCGGCGAGCACACGATGCCATCGATGCCGTTGGCCTTAGCGAGCTTTGCCAGGCGGGCGGCCTCCTCGGCCACGGGCGACTCGACGCCGATCTCGCTCAAGGCATCCTGATTCATACTCGTGAGCACGGTGATGGCGACGAGCCTGGCGCGGTCCTCGCGCGCCTCCTCGGCACCCTCGCGGCAGGCAGCGAGCATGGCGCCCGAACCCAAGCCGTGAACCGAGAGCAGGTCGGCACCGGCAAGCGAGGCCGAACGGGCGGCACCGCGAACCTGATGCGGAATATCATGGAACTTAAGGTCAAGGAAGACCTTAAAGCCCAGGTCCTTAAAGGTCTTGACGATCTCGGGGCCCTCAGCGTAATAGAGCGTCATACCAACCTTAAGCCAAGCGGCATGGCCCGAAAGCTCGTAGGCGAGCTCGAGCGCACGCTCACGATCGCAGTCGAGGGCGACGATTACGCGGTCGCGGGCATCGGTCTCTAGCATTCGAAAGCACCTACCAGCTCGTTGATGTCCTTTACGCCCTGGGACTCGGCCCAAGCCTCGAGCTCATGCGCGATCTTGAGCGAAGCGCACGGATCGACGAAGTTGGCCATGCCGACCGACACGCAGGTGGCGCCGGCCAGGATAAACTCAGCCGCATCCTCGCCGGTCATGACACCGCCGACACCGTTGATGGGGATATTGACGGCCTGGGCAACCTCCCAGACCATGCGCACGGCGATGTGGTGGCACAGCGGGCCCGAAAGGCCGCCCTTGGGCTTGGCCACGCGGGACTTGCGGGTATGGACGTCGATGGCCATGCCCTGGATGGAGTTGATGACTGAAAGGCCGTCGGCGCCGGCAGCCTCGAGGGCCTTGGCGATCTCGGCGACGTTGACCGGCGCCATCTTGACGAACAGCGGCTTATCGGTCACCTTGCGGCAGGCAGCCATAACGGAAGAGGCGCCCTCGGGCGTGGAGCCCATGGCGGCACCGCCGGCGGCGATATTAGGGCAGCTCACGTTGATCTCGTAGCCGGCAGCCCAGGGGCACAGCTCGACATACATCTCGAGTGCGCGGACAAACTCGTCAACGGAGTGGCCGGCAACCTGACAGATGACCTGGCAGCCGTCCTTGGACAGCTGTTCGAGCCACGGACCGGACTCGCGGGCAAAGGCGGCCACGCCGGGGTTCTGAAGGCCCACGGAGTTGATCATACCGCCGGGAATCTCGGCCATGCGGGGCGCGGGGTTGCCCGGCCAGGGCTCGGCAGCGCAACCCTTGGTGGTGATGGCGCCCAGCTGGGAAACATCAAAGAAGTTCTGGAACTGCCAACCGTAGCCAAAGGTACCGGCTGCGGTGTTGATGGGGTTCTGCATCTTGACGCCGCCGAAATCGACGGCCATGTTCACGGTACCCACTAGAAGACCACCACCTTGGAAGCATCGAACACGGGGCCGCACATGCAAGCACCCTTCATACCGTCGACCGTCTCGACATTGCAGGTGTTGCAGGCGCCAAAGCCACAGCTCATCATGCGCTCGAGCGACACCTCGCAGTACACACCGGCCTCGGCGGCAGCGGCGGCGACCTTCTTCATCATGACGGCGGGGCCGCAGCTGGCGACGTAGTCGTAGCCGCCCTCTCCAAGCAGCTCGGCTGCCGGATCGGTGCAAAAACCGTGCGTGCCGAGCGAACCGTCGTCGGTGCACACGTTAACCGTGGCGCCCAGCGCACGGAACTCATCGACACCCACGGCCTTGGAAGCGGTGCCAAAGCCCAGGCACACGTCCACATCAACACCCTGCTCGGCAAGCATGCCGGCAAGACACAGCACAGGCGGAACGCCGATGCCACCGGCGACGAGCAGTGCCTTCCTGGTGCCCTCGGGTACCATCCAGCCACGGCCACCGGGGCCCAACAGGTTAGAGGTGGAGCCAGGGCCCATCTGGGACAAACGGCGGGTATCGTCTCCCACGACGGCGTACCACAGCTCGACGGTGCCGGCCTCGGCGTCGGCGCGGTAGAAACTCAAGGGCACACGAAGCAGAGAAGACGCATCGCCGGGGACGGCGATGTTCACAAACTGACCGGGCTTGAGCGCACTTGCAAGCTTGGGGGCCGAGATAACGAGCGAGAAGATGCCGTCGGCGATCTCCCGGTTCGAGACGACCTCGAAGTCGTGCATGCGTGCAGTGGAAGGTGTGGGCATAGACACTCCAATCCCCCATGCGGTTGCATGGTCTAAACGAACAGAAAGCGCGGCACCGCAAGGGCGCCGCGCACAAAAGCGATAAGGCTATCGCTAGCAGATGCAGCCGTCGGCGAGCGTCTGCTTGCCACCGACAAATACATCGGTGGCACGACCGGTGAGCGTGCGGCCGGCAAAACCGGAGTTCTCGGCGCGCGACTCGTAACCGTCCTCGCCAACCGTCCAGGTTGCGGAGGGGTCGAACACGGTCAGGTCGGCGACAGAGCCCGCCTTGACCTGAACCTGATCGAGGCCCAGAATCTCACGCGGCTTGATGGCCATGAGCTCGACCATGCGGCTCACGCTCATCTTGCCCGTGTTGACCAGCTCAGTGAGCACGAGCGACAGCGAAGTCTCGAGGCCAATCATTCCAAAGGGCGCGAGCTCGAACTCGCGGGCCTTCTCCCACGGGGTGTGGGGAGCGTGGTCGGTAACGATAGCGTCGACGGTACCGTCGATGACACCCTGACGGATGGCCTCGGCATCCTCGTCGGTGCGCAGCGGCGGATTGACCTTGAGCGAGGTGTTGTAGGTCTCGTCCAGGTCGTTCTCGGTCAGGAACATGTGGTGCGGGGTGGCCTCGCAGGTCACCTGGACACCGGCAGCCTTACCGGCACGCACGAGCTCCAGGCCATGAGCGGTGGAGATGTGCTGGATGTGCAGCTTGGCACCGGTCAGCTTGGCGATCTCGATGTCGCGGGCAATCTGAAGCTCCTCGCCGGCGGCCGGCCAACCCTCGAGGGCCAGACGGGTCGAGACCTTGCCCTCGTTGATCTGGCCGTGGCCGACCAGATCCTCGTCCTGGCAGTGGCTCATAAAGACCTTGCCGAACATCTTGCCGTAGTCCATGCAGCGACGGAGCATGCCCGCACCCTGCACGCCGCGACCGTCATCGGTGAAGGCGACGGCGCCGTGGGCGACCATATCGCCCATCTCGGACATAGCCTCGCCCTTAAGGCCGCGAGTCATAGCACCAGAAGGATAGACGCGGCAGTGGCCGACCTCGGCAGCGCGGGACTTGACGAACTCAACGACGGTTCCGTTATCGGTAACGGGGTCGGTGTTGGGCATGGCGCACACGCCGGTGAAGCCGCCCTTGGCAGCAGCGCGGGTGCCGCTCTCGATGTCCTCTTTGACCTCGTAGCCAGGCTCGCGCAGATGCACGTGCATATCCACCAGGCCGGGGACGAGATACTTGCCGGAAAGGTCGCGGACCTCGGCTCCCTCGGCGGCGAGGTTCTCTCCGACCTCGGCGATCTTGTCACCGTCGATCAGGACGTCGACGACACCGTCAAGCTCGACGGACGGATCGACGACGTGGGCATTCTTAAGAAGCAAGGCCATTATCGGCACCTCCAAGCAGCAGATACAGGATAGCCATACGCACGCAGATACCGGCGTAGACCTGCTCCAGGATGACGGAGCGTTGCGGGTGGTCGGCCATATAGGAGTCGAACTCAACGCCGCGGTTGATGGGGCCCGGGTGGCAGATAATCGCATCGGGCTTCATGAGCTTCTCGCGGTCCTTGGTCAGACCGAAGAGCTTGTGGTACTCACGAATCGTGGGGAACGGTGCGCCCTCGAGGCGCTCCTGCTGCACGCGCAACATGTAGACGACGTCCAGCTCGGGCAGGACGGAATCGAGGTCGCTCGTCACGTGGTCGCAGCCCAGAACCTCGGGCGCCGGCGGCAGCAGCGTGCCGGGAGCGACGGCGTAGGTCTCGCAGCCCATAATCTTAAGGGCGGGAATCAGCGAGCCGCAGACACGGGAGTGGGCGATGTCGCCGACGACGGCGACCTTCAGACCGTGGAAGTCACCCTTGTGCTCCCAGATGGTGTACAGGTCGAGCAGGGCCTGCGTGGGGTGGTTATGCTTGCCGTCGCCGGCGCAGATGACGCTCGCGGGCGAGTTCTGCGTGACGATGTAGGGCGCGCCGGCGTGCTTGTCGCGCACGACGATGCAGTCGATCTTATAGGCGTTGAGGGTCTCGACGGTATCGACGAGGCTCTCGCCCTTGACCGTGGAGGTCGAGGAGCCGCCAAAGTTGAGGCTGTCGGCCGAAAGACGCTTCTCGGCGAGCTCGAAGGAGCTGCGGGTGCGCGTCGAGGGCTCGTTGAACATGTTGACGATGGTCTTGCCCTTGAGCGTGGGGACCTTCTTGATAGCACGCTCGTTGACCTCGGAGAACGCCTTGGCGGTCTCGAGGATGAGCTTGATGTCCTCTTCGGAGTACTCGGTAATGTCGATCAGGTGCTTATGGTTGAACGCCACGGTACTACTCACCTCCCAGCGGCGCGGAGCCCACGTGGGAACCCGGCGCGACGTCGTTAATCTCGACGGCGGTGTGGCCGTCAACTTCCTTCATATATAGGTGCACGTTCTCCTCATGCGACGAGGGAACGTTCTTGCCGACAAAGTCCGGCGAGATGGGGAGCTCGCGGTGACCGCGGTCAACGAGAACTGCCAGCTCAATACGGCTCGGACGGCCCAGGTCCATGACGGCGTCGAGAGCGGCGCGGATGGTACGACCCGTGTACAGGATGTCGTCCACCAGCACGACGCGCTTGCCGTCGACACTGAAGGGAATGTTGGTGGCGTGGATCGCGGGAGCGAAATTGGTAGCGTAGTCATCGCGGTAGAAGCTGATGTCGAGGCTGCCGAGCGGAACGTCGACGCCCTCGATCTCCTTGATCTCCTCGGCGAGTTTCTTTGCCAGAAGGTCGCCGCGCGTGACGATGCCGACCAGAGCGAGGTCTTCACAGCCCTCGTTGCGCTCGAGAATCTCGTGCGCGATGCGGGTCATCGCTCGATTGACGGCGGTCTCGTCCATGATGACCGCCTTGGGGGAAGTCGTGCCCATCGATCTCCTTCCTCACATGTCTTGACTGCTGACACAGTCAAAAAAATAGATGCCCGACCGCTCAAAGCGGACCAGACACCCACAGGAAGGGCTGCTCTTTGGCAGCTATGTAATTCCATGTGGGTATCTCGTACCCCTTTAATGGTCAAGGGATAGTGTAGCCAACCTCGAGCTTAATTGCGAGCATAAATACAGAGCATTCCGTAAACGGAGCCCAATGCTCAATAAACCTATATGTATTTGTGGGACTAGCTTGAAAACGCACACACGAGCTGGCATAATCCCCACTGCTGCACGCAAATCGGATCTACGTCCAGGGCCGTGGCGTGGGCACTATCGCCAAAAGAGAAATATCTCTGTGTAGATTACGCACAGGGAGCTGCTTCTGTGCTATAGTTCAGGCTTGTTTGTTAACGCGACATGTTCGTTTGTCGCCCAAGGAGGGTCAGTTATGTCCAAAGTTTGCGAAGTTTGCGGTAAGCACCCCGTTGCCGGTCGCTCCATCAGCCACTCTCACCGCGTCACCAACCGTAAGTTCCGCCCCAACATCCAGCGCGTCTACGTCGTCGTCGATGGTCACCGTCGCAAGATGAACGTTTGCTCCACCTGCCTCAAGTCCGGCAAGGTTGCGCGCTCCTAAATAAGGTCTTACCAACAAGTACCTCGGACTCTCCGGACTCTCCGGGTCAAAGACTTCGCGTTCACATAGAACTTACCAAAGGCGCTCTCCCCTACAGAGGGCGCCTTTTTTGCACTCATTGCACTCATTGGGGACAGACTTACATGAGTGTTTTCACGCATTGGGGACAGACATGGCGCACGCAAGCGGCACACCGACTGGCTCCGGCCCCTGCCTCACGCTGCATCCTTCCAGCCTGCAGTTGCCTTGGTCACGCTCGTGGCGCCGATACCGGTGATACGGGCAATTTGCTTAACCGTGAGATGTGCCCGCCTGAGCCTCAGCAGGCAGGCATCGCGTTCGGGGCGTGGCAGGGCCTTGAGCAGCGAAGGATCTATGCTCGGCAGAACTTCGCGCGCAACGGAAAGGGCCTCCTCATCGGGGATCCGCCGGCGTGGAAGAACCTCCATTGACCAGATGCGCCCGGCAACTTCCTCGAGATGCTCGCAATAGCAACGGGAGCCACCGACAATATCGAGCATAGGGGCCGCATCACAGATGTCAAAGGGATCATAGCCCAGCTGATACGCCTTATAGCTTGACCAGCGGTACGCATCGAGCGAGTCAAGCGCACCCTTCACGGGATTGAGATGAATATAGTCGAGCAGCTGCACCGCCTGCGTGTCCGACTCAACCGCGACCCGCGAATAGCGATTGTCAAACAGATGTCCCGTTCTCCCCGTTTTTCCATTGAAATACTTAGCATATGCCGTCAGCGCGCACTGCATTGCCTTTGAAAGGTTGTCATATGGGTCATCAACCATCAAATGGAAGTGGTTGTCCATAAGGCACCAAGCCAACACCGCCACTTTATGGCGTGCAAACCTGTCCGAGATGTCCGATAAGAAACGATATCGGTCAGAGTCATCTTCAAAAATAATCTGTTTGGAGTTGCCACGGTCAAAGACGTGGTAATAGCCGGTGAGCGAAACGGCGCGGGCGCATCGGGGCATAATCTCTCCTTTCAAAAACTGAACAGGCAACACCTAAAAGGAGAGAAGGAACGCGAAATGCTGAGCCTGTGATCTATTTATATCCAATGAGCGGCAAAAAAGGCCCAGAACGGCAAAATGGCAAAACGATGTCTGTCCCAAATGAGTGAAAGCACTCATGTAAGTCTGTCCCCAATAAGCGGGGATAAGCGGGGAGATGCAGCGGGCAGATAGTTCTAGTTAAAACGTTTCAGTTTATTGAAGCGTTTTAGTGTGCCTTTTAGAGGAATCTGACCGTTCGCCGAATAATTTCTTGCTATCATGCAAGGCGTAGGGTAAATCTCCGATCGCAAGGAGACACAAATGGTGAAAAAGTCACCGGAAAACACTACTCCCGCAATTGTGGACAACGTAGAGGCGCTTGAGGCTAAGCTCGCTCAGATGCGAGAGGCCCAGGCGCTTTTTGCTACGTACACGCAGGAGCAGGTCGACAAGATCTTCTATGAGGCCGCCATGGCCGCCAACAAGGCTCGTATCCCGTTGGCGAAGATGGCCATCGAGGAGACCGGCCGCGGCGTTCTTGAGGACAAGGTCATCAAGAACCACTACGCCGCAGAGTACATCTACAACGCTTACAAGAACACCAAGACCTGTGGTGTCCTGGAGCGCGACGAGGCTTACGGCATCACCAAGATCGCCGAGCCCATCGGCATCGTGGGCGCCGTCATCCCGACGACCAACCCCACCTCCACCGCGATCTTCAAGACGCTGATCAGCCTGAAGACCCGCAACGCCATCATCATCTCCCCGCACCCGGCTGCCGCCAAGTGCACCATCGCCGCCGCCAAGCTCGTGCTTGACGCCGCCGTCAAGGCCGGCGCCCCCGAGGGCATCATCGGCTGGGTCGATGTCCCCTCCATCGAGCTGACCAACATGGTCATGCGCGACGTCGACATCATCCTCGCCACCGGCGGCCCGGGCATGGTCAAGGCTGCATACTCCTCGGGCAAGCCCGCCCTGGGCGCCGGTAACACCCCGGTCGTCATCGACGACACCGCCGACGTGCTGCTCGCCGTCAACTCCATCATCCACTCCAAGACCTTCGACAACGGCATGATTTGCGCTTCCGAGCAGTCCGTGACCGTCATCAACACCATCTATGACCAGGTTAAGGCCGAGTTCCAGAAGCGCGGCTGCTACTTCGTCAAGCAGGGTGCCGAGATGGAGGCCCTGCGTGCCGCCATGTTCAAGAACGGCGCCCTCGATCACCGCATCCCCGGCATGGCTGCCGCCAAGATCGCCGAGCTCGCCGGCATCGAGGTTCCCGCCAAGACCAAGATCCTGATCGCCGAGGTCACCTCCACCGACCCCGCCAAGGAGGAGTTCTCCCACGAGAAGCTCTCCCCGGTCCTGGCCATGTACCACGCCAAGGACTTCCAGGAGGCCGTCGACAAGGCCGAGCACCTGGTGCTCGCCGGTGGCCCGGGCCACACCGCCTCTCTGTACGTGCACCCCGCCCAGGCCGAGAAGATCAGCCTGTTCGAGCACGTCATGAAGGCCTGCCGTATCGTCATCAACACCCCGTCTTCGCACGGCGGCATCGGTGACCTGTACAACTTTGGCATGAAGCCGTCTCTGACCCTGGGCTGCGGCTCCTGGGGCGGCAACTCCGTCTCCGAGAACGTTGGGGTGAAGCACTTGATCAACGTTAAGACTGTGGCCGAGCGCCGTGAGAACATGCTGTGGTTCCGCGCTCCCGAGAAGGTCTACTTCAAGAAGGGTTCCACGCCCGTCGCCCTCGACGAGCTGGGCAACGTCATGGGCAAGAAGCGCGCCTTCATCGTCACCGACCAGTTCCTTTTCAAGAATGGCAACACCCGCGCCATCGAGGCCAAGCTCGACGAGATGGGCATCGCCCACGACTGCTTCTACGACGTCGAGCCCGATCCGTCGCTGCAGTGCGCACGTCGCGGCGCCAAGCAGATGGCTCTCTTTGAGCCGGACGTCATCATCGCCGTCGGCGGTGGCTCCGCTATGGACGCCGGCAAGATCATGTGGATGATGTACGAGCACCCCGAGTGCAAGTTTGAGGACATGGCCATGGACTTCATGGACATCCGCAAGCGTATCTTCACCTTCCCCGAGATGGGCAAGAAGGCCTACTTCGTCGCCGTCCCGACCTCCTCGGGTACCGGCTCCGAGTGCACGCCGTTCGCCATCATCACCGACAAGGAGACCGGCATCAAGTGGCCGCTCGCCGACTACGCGCTGCTCCCCAACATGGCTATCGTCGACGCCGACAACTGCATGACCGCCCCGCGCGGCCTGACCGCTGCCTCCGGCATCGACGTCATGACCCACGCCATCGAGTCCTACGTCTCCATCATGGCTTCCGACTACACCAAGGGCCTCTCCGAGCGCGCTGCCAAGCTCGTCTTTGAGAACCTGCCCTCCAGCTTCACGAACGGCGCCAAGGACCCGCACGCCCGCGAGGAGATGCACAACGCCTCCTGCATGGCCGGTATGGCCTTCGCCAACGCCTTCCTGGGCCTCAACCACTCCATGGCTCACAAGCTCGGCGCTTTCCATCACCTGCCCCACGGCATCGCTAACGCCGTCATCCTGACCCGCGTCATGCGCTACAACGCCGCCGAGGCTCCCGTCAAGATGGGTACCTTCTCCCAGTATCCTTACCCCAACGCGCTGCACAACTACGCCGAGATGGCCAAGTACTGCGGCATCGAGGGCAAGGACGACAAGGAGGTCTTCGAGAACTTCATCACGAAGCTCGAGGAGCTCAAGGACTTCATCGGTGTCAAGAAGACCATCGCCGACTACGGTGTTGACGAGCAGTACTTCCTCGACACCCTCGACGAGATGACCGAGCAGGCATTCAACGACCAGTGCACCGGCGCTAACCCGCGCTACCCGCTCATGAGCGAGATCAAGGAGCTCTACCTGGACGCCTACTACGGCCGCGAGCCCCAGGACTACGCCGTCTGCTAGTTTTTAGCACGGTTTTTTGCGGCGGGGGTGCACGGGTGTTTCACA
>CABUBH010000034.1 GCA_902489775.1 uncultured Collinsella sp. | reverse complement strand
AGGCCCCGCGCTCCAGCATCCTCTGGACCGTGTCCCGCTCGTGCCTCGTGAGCCTTCCGTAGGCCCTCGGGACCGCCCTTGCGGAGCCACTCTTCTTCTTTCCGGACATGCCGTCCTCCGATCTCCCGGGGCCGGCCGATCCGGCCCTCAGGGTATCGGGTTCCCACATTCATCCGTACATGTGCGGATGAATGTGGGAGGTGTTCGGATGAAGTCGATAATCAAGGCGCCAAAAAGTAGTTCACTTGGGACGTCAGCCTGCTAGGATGTAGAGCGGACTTTAGCTATATAAGGAGAATCCGACGTGTCTATGCGTACCGATGATTTTGACTATAACCTGCCCGAAGAGCTCATCGCCCAGGCGCCTGCCGAGCCGCGTGACTCCTGCCGCCTGCTGGTGGTTGATCGCAAAGGTTCCGAGGCGGGGACGCCGCTGGAGCACGGCGGTACCGTTGAGCACCGCATCTTCCGCGACGTCATCGACTATATCGAGCCGGGCGACGTGCTCGTCATCAACCAGACGCGCGTGATGCCGGCCCGCCTAATTGGCCGCAAGGCAGGCTCGGGCGGCGTGGTCGAGACCCTGCTGCTCAAGCGCCGCGAGGATGTTGACCCGCTGGGTCACGTTTGGGAGTGCCTGGTCAAGCCGGGCAAGCGCCTGAAGCCCGGTGCTCAGATTGAGTATCGTGCGGGCGGCGCTCATGCGCCCGAGGGGGCTCCCGTGGTGCTGACGGCCGAGGTCATCGACTTTGTCGCCGATAGCCGCGGTGGCCGTCTGGTGCGTTTTGAGCCGGCCGGTTGCAATGCCGCGGGCGATCCGCGCACGCTCGACGAGGCCATCCACGCTGCCGGCCACGTGCCGCTACCGCCCTACATTACCGATTATGAGGGCGATCCCGAGAAGTACCAGACCGTCTACGCCATGAAGGAGGAGCACTCGGCTGCCGCTCCTACGGCTGGTCTGCACTTTACTCCCGAGCTCATGGCCGCTATCGAGGCCAAGGGTGCCAAGTTTGCCGCCGTCGAGCTCGAGGTGGGCATCGATACCTTCCGCTTGGTGGAGGAGGACGACCCTACGCAGCACGTCATGCACACCGAGCGCTACCACGTGTCGCAGGAGGTTGTCGACGCCGTGCATAAGGCCAAGGCCGAGGGTCATCGTGTGATCGCCGTCGGCACTACCGCGGTGCGCTCGCTCGAGAGCGCGTTTGACGCGGACGCGCCGGTGTCCGATCCGGCCGTGACGGCGCGCTATTTTGAAGGCCGCGAGGACGGGGCCGATACGCTTGGCCGCGGTGACATCGTGGTGCGCGAGAACGCCACGACGCAGCTTTACCTCATGCCCGGCTCGACCTATCACGTGGTCGATGCGCTGATCACGAACTTCCACGTGCCGCGCTCCACGCTCATGATGCTCGTGAGCGCGCTTGCCACCCGCGACCAGATCATGGATGCCTACGCCGCCGCCATCGAGGAGCGCTACCGCTTCTTCAGCTTTGGTGACGCGATGCTCATTTGTTAGTTACGCGGTTCTGCGAACCGCGTAACGGCTCGACGCTGCAAACGCCCCTAAGCGGCAATCTGACGTTCAATCGTCGGGCATGACCAAAAGGTCAATGCCCTCCTCTTTCACGTCACCTTGCTCGCTTAGGGGCGTTTTCGCTGTCCGCGCCAAAACATTGGCGTTGCCGTTGTTGGCACTTGGGGACGTTCCTTTTGTGCCGGCACCTGGGGACAGTCCTTGCGCCAAACTCTTGACTAGTCATTGGGGACGTTCTTGTTCGACTAGTCGTTTAAGAACGTCCCCAATGACTACTTGCCTGGCGGCTGGTTTACTTGCTCGCGAACAGCCAGATCAGGATGATCACCAGGATTGCGGCGACGATGCAGACGATGGCGCCGGTGAATTTGATGCGTGAGTCGCGGGTACGCTCGCGCACCGCGTCCTCGGTGGCCTCGAGCTGGGCGACTTCTCGCTCGGTCTCGGCGTATTCGGCTTTGTCGCGGGCCAAGGATCCTGCAAGCGACTCAGTGATCTCTGGGTGGTCGTGCACCTCGGTCGCCTGTTCGATGATCGACTGCGCGTGTGCGGCATCTGCTTGGGCGTTGGCGATGGTCTGCTCTTGGTCGTGGCGTGCCTTGTCCTCGGCGGCGATTTTCTCGCGCAGTTCGCGCTGGCGCGTCGCGGCGGCAGTCTTTGCCGTCTGCAACTCGTCGCGCGCGGCATCGGCTTCGGTCGTCACGGCTTGGTGCGCGCGTTTTGCGTCGGCGATAGGGGCTTGAGCCTGCTCGACGACCTGCTCGGCTGCGGCAAGCGAGTGCTCAAGATCGGCGGTGATGCGCGGGACATCTTCTTCGGCTTTACGCAGGGCATCTGCCGTGTCGGAGATCTGCATCGAGAGTTCGCTGGTGCGCACCGTATAGTTGGCGGGATTTGCCGAGGGATTGCGTTGCAGCTCGGCGTACTCATGACGTAGCGTCTCGAGCTGGGCGCGCGTGGCGTCGACGGTTTGTTGTGCGGCGGCAATGCCGGCGTCTCGCTCTGCCTTCACCTTGTCGCGGATGCGCTTGGAATCCTCAAGACGTCGAACGAGGCGGTTGCCAGTCTCGCGTGAGCTCGCCTCGCGGGCCTCCACGGCGTCGAGCGCGGCCTTCAGACGGAGCTCAGTCGCGTCATCCTCTGTCTTCATTTGTTCGAACTGACCCTTGAGCTCTGTCGCTTTGGCGGCATGGGCATCACGGTCAATCTCGGCTGCCGCAGCGGTCTTTTGCGCTGTGGCGATCGCCTGGCGCTGGTCGGCGACGATCTGGTCGTAGCGGCCTGCGATATCCTGGCGCGTCTCGAGTTCCTCGGCCTGATCGGCAATGCGCTGCTCAAGTTCGGCCAGGTGGGCGCGGGCATCGGCAAGTGCCTTTTTCGCGGCGTTCATCTCGCGCATGGCCGAGGCGCCCTGGGCGATAAAGGTGCCCACGGCGTTCGCGGTGTTCGAGACGGCGGTCCCCAGATCGCGGCTCGCGGCGGGGGAGTGCGGGGCGGTCGGGCGAGCGGTGTCGGCGGCGTCCGCATCGGTAGCCTGCGGCGCGGCGATATTGCCGGTGCCGCCCTCGACCACAGAAAAGCCTGCTGCGTGCGGGTCGACCGCATCGGCGCCAATCGTGGGATGCTCGAGCTGCAGAAACGAGGGCATGGCGCTGCCCTGGTCGGCAACCGGAGTCTCGCCGGGTACGAAGGTCGAGGCTGCCTCGGCGGCCTCCTCTTCCTCGGCGTCAACGTCAGCGTCGGCCACGGCGTCTTTCATCGCTTTGACGGCATCCATCATGGAGTCCATGACGGCGTCGAGCTCTTCTTCCGAAGAAACCTCGATAGGGCCCGTAGCTTGCGGAGCGGCATCCTGTACGGGGTCGTCGTCCTGAGCGGGCGCATCGTCGTTTTGCTCGTCTGCATCTTCGGCGCCAGGGGTTTCCGCCGTAGCGCTTTCGTCCAAGAATGGGTCGTCGAGGTCAATATCATCGCAGGTCACAGCGTCAGCATCTGCGGTGACGTCTGCGGAATCATCAATATGCTGTTGAGTCTGGGGGTCCAGCTCGTCTGTCATAGGCATGTGCTCCTCATCGTTGTTTGTCACCCTATGATAAAGCCTCGCGCCGACTTCCCGCGCGCCGCAGCAAAGTTTCAAAACGTGTTCGATGGCTCGCGTCGATAGCAAAAACTCGGCCACTCTATCCAATTTTTACTTGACATTCCCTTCGCCGAAAGACGTTGCGCCGTTCGCCTGCCATGGGCTTTATTTTTCGCTTGAACCCGTTAAAGTTGCATTTCAGCTTTTGGCGCGTTTATTTGGATGCGCGCAGTCGGCGGGTGCGCCCGTCGCGATTTGAAAGGACTTTATATGGGACTTTTCACTGGTAAGACCGTGATCGTCACCGGCGGCGGCAAGGCCACGCTTAAGGACGGCTCCGCTGGCTCCATCGGCTACGGTATCGATATCGCTTTTGCCAAGGAGGGCGCAAACCTCGTCATTACCGGCCGCAACGTTGCCAAGCTCGAGGCTGCCAAGGAATCCCTCGAGGCCGAGTACGGCGTCAAGGTTCTGCCTGTTCAGGCCGATGTCTCGGCTGGTCAGGACAACGAGGCCGTCGTCCAGAACGTCATCGACAAGGCCATTGAGGAGTTCGGCCGCATCGACGCCGTCGTCAACAATGCTCAGGCCAGCGCTTCGGGCGTGACGATCGCCGATCACACCATGGACCAGTTCAACCTCGCCATTTACTCCGGTCTGTATGCCACCTACCTGTACATGCAGAAGGCCTACCCGCACCTGAAGGAGACCAAGGGCTCCGTGGTCAACTTTGCTTCGGGCGCCGGCCTGTTTGGCAACTATGGCCAGTGCAGCTACGCCGCTGCCAAGGAGGGCATCCGCGGTCTGACCCGCGTCGCTGCCAACGAGTGGGGCAAGGACGGCATCAACGTCAATATCGTTTGCCCGCTTGCTTGGACCGCCGCGCTCGAGAACTTCCAGGATGCCTATCCCGAGGCGTTCAAGGCCAACGTCCACATGCCGCCGGCGGGTCACTACGGCGACGTCGAGAAGGAAATCGGCCGCGTTGTCGTTCAGCTCTGCGGTCCCGACTTTAAGTATATGAACGGCGAGACCGTCACCCTCGAGGGTGGCATGGGCCAGCGGCCCTAGGGGTTACGGCGTTTTGCCAAACGCCGTAACGGGCCGACGCTGCGCGGGCCGCATTTGGACAATCTGACGTTCAACTTCAAGGGCGCGACCGAAAGGTCAGCGCCCTTTCGTTTCACGTCACCTTGTCTCAAATGCGGCTCGCTCGCTGACTTATGCTCAACCTGCGGCGCCATTTTGCTTGAAGGCACCTTGCTCGCTCTGGCGGGTTTTCGGTGTCGGTGCCATAACATCGGCGTTGCTGTGGCTGTCGGAAATGATTCGTTGGGGACGGAGGAAAACGGATCATTTTTATCCTGGTGCATTGGTGCAAGGGGGCAGGTTTCCTTTGCGCCAGTTTCTGTCGAGTCGGTGCTTCTTGCGGGTTGCCCGTATAATGGTTTGCGTATGAACCGCAACCAAGGAGTTCCAGTTTATGGACCAGAGTCTTTTTAAATTCGACCTGATTGCCGAGGATCCGACGACGCACGCGCGTGCCGGCGTGCTGCATACCCCGCACGGCGACATCGAGACGCCGATCTTTATGCCCGTGGGCACCAAGGCAAACGTCAAGGGTATTCCTACCGAGACCGTCAAGCAGCTCGGTGCCCAGATCGTGCTCGCCAATACCTATCACCTGTCCATGCGTCCCGGCGAGGACACTATCGCCGAGCTGGGCGGACTGCACAAGTTTATGAACTGGCATGGCCCCATTCTTACCGACTCGGGCGGCTTCCAGGTGTTCAGCCACAACGACGCCGTCAAGCTCACCGACGAGGGCGTGCGCTTTATCGTCAACGACTACGACGGCCGCCATGTGTTCTGGACGCCCGAGGACAACATGGAAATCGCCATGAAGCTCGGCTCCGATATCTGCATGCAGCTCGACCAGTGCCCGGGCTATCCCGCCACGCGCGCCTACGTTGAGCGCGCCGTTGAGCTGTCGAGTATGTGGGCCGAGCGCTGCTATAAGGCGCATACCCGCGATGACCAGGCACTCTTTGGCATCGTCCAAGGCGGCATGCACCTGGACCTGCGCCTGCGTTCGCTGCGCCATCTGGAGGAGTGCGGCGACTTCCCGGGCTACGGCATTGGCGGCTACTCGGTGGGCGAGGACCACGAGACCATGTTTGAGACGCTGGCACCGCTCGCGAGTGAGTACATGCCCAAGCACAAGCCTCGCTACCTGATGGGCGTCGGCAACCCCACCACCCTCGTGCGCGGTGTGGGTGTGGGCATCGACATGTTCGACTGCGTGCTGCCGACGCGCACCGGCCGCATGGGCACGGCGTTCTCCAGCGAGGGTCGCCTCAACTTCCGCAACGCTCGCTTTGCGCACGACGATGGCCCCATCGATCCCACCTGCACCTGCCCGGTGTGCACGGGCGGCTACAGCCGCGCGCTCATCCGCCACATGGTCACGCAGAAGGAGATGCTCGGCGGCATTTTGCTGTCGATGCACAACATCTACTACCTGCTCAACCTTATGCAGCGTGCTCGCCAGGCCATTATCGAGGGCCGTTACGGTGCGTTCGTGAGCGACTGGATGAACAGCCCTGCGGCGGTGGATTACTAAGGGCGACAGATACGCTTGCAGAGCGTGGACAACGGCAATGGTCGAGCGCCAGCCGGTCGTCGCATTCGCTGACACCGGCTGCGCGACCGCTGACCGATAGCTTGCAAGTGCTTGATGCATCGTGGGTACCATACCGAATAGTTGATGCTCGGGCGGGTGTTTGACGCATGGTGTCGACCCCGCCCGTTTTCTTTTTCTCGATAGGAGTACCCATGATTAAGAATGAGAACGTCGAGGGCGAGCCTGCCTACGACGAGACGTACCGCCGCGGCCCCGTGGTCATGCGCGGCCCCATGATTCCCAAGGACAACACCTACGCCAACCTGCTGGCGCCCGAAGATTCGACTGACTGGCTGCATGCCGATCCCTGGCGCGTGCTGCGCATTCAGGCCGAGTTTGTCGATGGCTTCGGCGCGCTTGCCGAGCTTGGCCCCGCAGTGACCATCTTCGGCAGTGCCCGCACGCCTAAGACCGATCCGCTCTACAAGGCGGCGCGTACCGTCGGGCGCAAGATCGCGCAACGTGGCGTGGCGGTCATCACCGGTGGCGGCCCCGGCATCATGGAAGCGGCCAACAGGGGAGCGGCGAGTGTCAACGGCAAGTCAGTTGGCCTAGGCATTGAATTGCCGCACGAACAGGGGCTCAACAAATACGTGAACTTGGGTATGGATTTCCGCTACTTCTTTGTGCGCAAGACCATGTTCGTCAAATACAGCTCGGGCGCTATTGTGTTTCCCGGCGGGTTTGGCACGCTCGACGAGATGTTCGAGGTGCTCACGCTGGTGCAAACGCACAAGGTCAAGCGCATGCCGCTCGTGCTGGTAGGCAGCGAGTACTGGCAGGGCCTATTCGACTGGCTCAACGGCCCGGTGATGAGCGCCGGTATGATCAGCCCGCTCGATCCGGATCTGGTACACATTACCGATAACCTCAACGAGGCCGTCGACATTGCGCTCAGCGGGTTGATGTAGAGCAATCGTGCCCACCGCGACATGAATATGTATGGCAATCTGATGCTATCTAACGTCAGTTTGCCGTTTATATTGGGTATACTGATGCAAAAGACGAGAGCGAGGAGGTCGCAAATGTCTACAGCAACGGTTAAGCCTACGACGGTTCGCATCGAAGAGGGGCTCAAGGAGCGGGCGACTGAGTTCTTGGATTCGGTCGGCCTCAGCCTCAATTCCTATCTCAATCTTGCCGTTCGGCAGCTTGTAAATCAGCGAAAGATTCCTTTTGAGATTGTAGGAAGGGCGGAGGTGCCCAACGAGGCGACGAGGCGCGCTATGGTGATCGCCGAGGCTCGTGAGCTGGGGATTCTGCCAGACGACAGCCCGTCATTCGATAACGTTGATGAGTTGATGTCGTTCCTCGATGGGGATTAGACGATGTTTGAAATTAAGGTCGAGGCTCAGTTTAAGGCCGACTATAAGCGAGCGATGCAGAGCCACCCGCAGCTAAAAACCGAGTTTAAGGCGGCAGTTGCCGAGCTTGCGGCACACGGCGTGCTTCCGGCAGAGTACGGTGCCCACGAGCTCTCCAACCCGGGCGGCAATTACAACGGTCACATCGATTTTCATCTTTCCGATGGCCTGGTCGACGTGGTCGTTCTCTACCTGCCGCATAAAACCAATCCGGTGATTCGACTGGTAAGAATGGGTTCGCATCAAGAGTTATTTCAGGGCCCACTGAGCTAGCCACTCACTTCTAAGTTGCGGTGAAATAGGGATTGATTTGCGGCTTATAAGCCAAAAACAGTCCCTATTTCACCGCAAGTGATGGAGATGTTCCGTCTGTTGACGCGGCATCTGGCTTTCCCTTGTAGCTGACTTCGTCTAAGAGCTCCGCTGCGATCTCGCTGTTTTTGAACCTGATGCTGCAGTCTTCGTTCTTTGGGAAAGCTAGCAGCGGGATCGTTCCGTACCAGACAGTTTCTTCGTCAATTATCGCTGCACACAAACGTCCTTCTGCTCTGATGGCATACTCGACGTTCATTTCGGCCAAAGTCTCTTTTGCATCTTCACGCGGAGTCGAGGCAAGGTAAATCTCAAGGGCAATCCCTCGGGCAGCGGCGCCTTTGATTGCATCGCCGAGCTTTGCAAGGCAGGCGGCAGATACGTAGGGCGCGGCAATGAAGATGCTCTTGGCGGCGTCGACGATGTCTTCAACCAATGTCTCTACGGCATTCGCCGGCTCTATGAGAATGTTTTGATCGGGCTGCTCGCTGCCTCCGGTCACGTAGACTTCGTACCCAAGCTTGGCGTACGTCTTGAGTCTCTTCTGGTACATGCGGGCGAGCATGGGTATCGACAGGTCGACGTAGTCGAATATCTCAACCCGCTGTTTGCCGTCGTAGTTTCTATGCAGCCTGCCTGCCTGTTGCGTTACGCTGCCATCCCAGGCTATCGGCGTCGCAATAAACAAGTTGTCGAGATATGCAAGGTCGAACCCCTCGCTCAGGAGGCTTTCGGTGGCAACAATGATTCTGTGCTCGTGCTCAAAGCCGGGAAGCTTGCTCAATATCGCTTTCCTCTCTTTAGCATCGATTTCCCCGGTTAAGAGGATGGGCTCGTGTCCGCGGTCGCGAAAGAGCCTACAAAGCTCCTCGGCATGCTTTTTCCTTTTTGAAAGCACAAGTGGATGTCGACCGCTTGATGCGGCTTCGAGGGCGTCGTCGACAATCAATTCATTTCTTGCCGTATGCGCGCACAGAAGGTCGAGAATCTGATTGAAGCTTGCACCGGGCTCGTAGGCCGGTAGTCGAATTCCGGTAAAACGAGGCCGTACGATGCGCTGGATGCCCTGCTGGATCGCTTGCGTTTTTGGATCGATGACATAGCGAAGCGGGCCGCAGAGCATGGAGAGTGCCCGCGTAAGACCGTCGGAGCGCTCGGGCGTTGCGGAAAGGCCGTATACGTATTTGGCCGGGGCAGACTTGAGAACAAGCTCGAGCTGCGGCGCGGCGGCATGGTGGCATTCGTCGCAGATAATGAGGCCGTAATTGCGAACAAGGTCCTTAACTATTGGCTCTCCGGTTTGGCGGTCTTTGCCAGACAGCGATTGAAATGAAGCGACGTCGATGAGGCCACTTACGGCGGTCTTGCCTCCTCCAATTTGCCCGATGAGCGGAGGCTGCTTTTTGCTGATTCGTCCTTTTGGGGTTCGGACGGGCTCCCTGTTGTCCGTAATGTCGACAAATCGCTCGAGCTGGGATTTCCATTGGGTTATGAGCGCGATCTTGGGAACGATGACGAGCGTTGGAAGACCAATGGCGGCAATAAGGTAAGCTCCGATGACGGTTTTACCGAAGCCTGTCGGAGCGGACATGATTCCGTCTTCGTATATGAGCATCTGATCAGCGGCGATTTGCTGCTCAGGGCGAAGGGCGCCTTTAAATGTCATCACAATTTGATTGTCAGATTTGCGTTCGTCTGAATAGTGGACAGAGACGCCGGTTTCTTGGAGCAGTCGCTCAAGTTGAGCTTTGCAGCCTCTGGGAATCGCGACGCAGCCGCCTCTAAGCTCGCTGAGGTCTATGAGCCGCGGTTTACCGAATACTGATTGATGCATAGATTGCGCGCGGAAGAATTCCGGGTTGGCGAATGTTGCGAGCCCGCGGATTTCCATTTGAGCCGCTGGACTCAGAGACTTCTCGGGGATGTACAGCATATCGGCTTGTGTGACGGGCAGCGATGAAGGAAAGTCCCGCGATGTGAGCGGTAGCCGTTTGCGGGGCGTTTGGGCATACCGTTTGGTCTTGTTTGCCACCGTAACTGTTGCTAGCCCGTGTGGGTTGTCCCCAGTGGTTTCGATCAGATTTTGCACTGTCGAGCGCGGAATCAGCTGGACTTGCGACAGATAAAGCCATTGGTCGGGAAAGGGCTCGAATTGTTCGTCTACAAATACGCTGTTTCCTTCACGTTGTGCCTTGCCTTGAAAGGGAAGTGCGATGAGGTTTCCAAAGCCTCCATCGGGGATAGTGACCTGAGCGGGGAGCATTCGATCAAAGGCCTCGAACGTGATTGTTTTATTAAGCACCGCGGCTTCGGTTATGAGGTAACTTCCAAACTCTCTGGCAGCCTTTGCGTCGATTGGCTCGAGGAAGAAAAACCAGATGTGTGCGCCGTTGCCGGACCTTGAGCGCTCAACGGCGGCGTTAATGCTCCGTCGTTTTGCAACAAGCCGTACGGCATTTGTTGCCTCTTTCCAGTCCGCTTTGTCAAAATCGATGACGAGAATTTTCGTGTTGCAGTCCCTGTCGAGAACATATTGCCCAAGGACATCGCGGAACCGGTCATCGTTGCCTTTAAAGTGAGCAATGATTGCGGCATCGCTTAATTCGGGGAAGATGCGATTGCCGCATTCTGCGCATTTGACTCTTTGATGGGCTGCTTTGGGGCAAATTCCCGACTTCCACTCGTTTGCGCAAGCGGGCGTATAGCCGATACCTCCGTCTTTTCTGCGATATCCATGAGCGTAAACATCTTTACGTCCGGTAAAGAGACTGCGAAAGAGCTCGAGTTTGTCACGTGCTGGGCTCGCGCTGGTGACGATGCCCTCGATTCGCGCTCGTTCATCGAACAAAGCGCCAGCTTCTTCCCACTCTTCAAGTGTGGCGTAGCGTACGTCTGAACCGTTGTTGCAAATGACGATTTGTCGGTGTGGGTCCGAGGTGTGCGCGATCGTCTGATCGTATTTAAATTGTGCGGTCCCAAAGAGGGCGTATTGATGCATGGTGTTGCCCATTTGAATGCCATTCTTGTGTTGGAGTTGCTGAGACGAGGGCACGGCATTGCGACTTCTTGGGATATATAATTTCGATTCAAGTTCGCTAATGGTGAGGGATTGCTCCGCGAGTGGCTTTCGGTCGATGCCAAGGCGCGCGACGGCCCTTGGTAATCAGGATTTGCGGTTATGTGGGCAGCCGGAGGCGTAAAGAGCGGGCTTCATCCGAACCCGGTGGGCAAAAAATGGCAAATATGAGTACTGTTGCCTGGCTAGTACCATATCATTTGGAAAGTATTTAAGACCAATTGGCTGAGATTAGATATTTCTAACCCCCTAAACACGACGATTCGGGGCTTTATGGAGCTTGAAATCGGTGGAAGCGGGCAATTTCAGCGAAATTTTGCTGTTACTAAATTTATGACAGTACTCATATTTGCCATTTTTTGCCCACTGGGTATCGTTGGGGCCAATCAAAGCTCCCCAAACAGCTGGGAACGCGCCAATCGCCAGCAATATCTTGTATGTGGGTAGCGCGCGGCAATAAAGTTGCGGTGGAATAGGGATTGATTTGCGGTTGATATGCCAAAAACAGTCCCTATTCCACCGCAAGTGGTAAAGGTGGCCCTAGTGGGTGGGCTGGTAGCGGGGGCAGTAGCTGATGGCGATGGCGTCCACGCCCACGTGGGTTGCGATGGTGCAGCCGATGGGGCCGGTGCCGGCGTCGACGTAGTCTTGGCCCGCGAGCGCTTGGTTGACGAGTTCCTGCTCCTCGGCAGCGCCGGTCGTGAGCACGCGCACGCTCGAGCCCGGGTGCTCGGCCAAAAACGCGAGGCAGTCGGCCATGGTGTTGGCGACGATGCGCTTAGAGCCGCGACCCTTCTTGATGGCCTTGATCTCGCCCGACTGCCACTCCGGCGAAACGGCCAGGCGAATGTTGAGCATCTGCGTCAGCTGGCCGGCGAGCTTGGGGGCGCGGCCGTTTTTGACCAGGTTCTCGAGCGTTCGGGGAATCAGCAGCAGGTGGGCGTCGGGCAACGTCGCGCGGATCTGCGCCTCGGTCTCGTCCAAGCTGCGGCCGTCCTCGCGCATGGCAAGCGCGTACTCCACCAGCAGACCCTCGGCGCCCGAGCCGGTGCGCGAATCGATGCAGCGCACGTCGAGCTCGTGGGTCTCGGCGACCAGGCATGCGTTGGAATAGCAGGCGGACCACTCGCTGCACAGCGAGATAAAGATCGCGCTGTCGTGGCCATCGGCGCGCACGCGGTCAAACAGCGCCTTGAACTCGCCGGCGCTCGGCTGCGAGGTGTGCGGCAGCTGCTCGGAGCCGGCCATGCGCGCGACGTATTCCTCGGCAGTAATCTGCACCTGGTCGAGCAGGTCCTCGCCCTCGATAATCACATGCAGCGGAATCACGTAAATGCCGAGCTCTTGGGCGCGGGCGGGGGAGATGTCCGACGTGGAGTCGGTTATGATGGCAAAAGACATAATTGCACCTTTCGTTGGGGCGCTTGCGCGCCGCCTTCTGAGAGCAAAGTGCGACAAGTATAGTGGAGTCGTTCCACATTGCCAGCTTTAATTGTTGAATAGTCAACAGTTTGAAGTGTAAGTGTGGAAATCACCAACTGGGGAAGAGGGATGCCGATGGAGGCGCTGGAGATATGCAGACGGCCGATTGTGCTGTTCGATTTTGACGGTACGGTGGCAGATACGGGTCGAGCGGTGATGACCTCGACGCGCAAGACGTTGGCCGCGCGCGGGTTTTCGGAGGCGCAGATGGGTGACCTGCGTCGCATGATCGGGCCTCCGTTGTGGAAGAGCTTCCACGACTTTTACGGCTTTACGCGCGAGGAGTCGCTTGTGGTGGCCGACGAGTACCGTGCCTTTTTTGATGAGCTGGGACCGGAAGAGTATCCCGTGTTCGATGGAATCCCCGAGCTGCTCGATGGCCTTGTCGCGCAGGGGCATCGCTTGGCCGTGGCGACGTCACGCATGGAGGCAAAGTGCATTGACATGGTGGGCGAGCTGGGGCTTTCGCAGTTTGAGGCGGTGGTTGGCATGAATCCGCCGCAGGGACGCGAGACCAAGGCCGATTCGGTTCGCGATGCCCTGGCGGCGCTCGGCGCGACGGCCGACGATGCCGTGATGATCGGCGATCGCTTTAACGATGTGGAGGGCGCGCACGCGATGGGCGTGCCGTGCATCGGCATCTATTCGGGCGCGGCAGCGCCGGGGGAGCACGAGGCCGCGGGCGCCGATGCGGTGGTGCACTCGGTGGCCGAGCTTGCTAAACTTTTCGCTATCTAATAGACATAATGTGAGGGGCGGGCGTACCCGTCGCTCATTGGTAAGGAGGTCGTTCATGAATCAGGTGGAGCAGAGCGTTGCCGAGTATGTCGACGAGGTCTGGGAGGATGTCGTTGCCGATATCGAACAACTGGTGAGCTATCCGTCCGTGGCCGTTGCTGCCGATGCGGAGCCCGGTGCGCCGTTTGGCCGCCCGGTCCGTGACGCGCTCGATTGCGCGCTCGGCATTGCGCAAAAGCTCGGCTATCAGACGAGCGACGACGGGGGCTATGTGGGAATCGCCGATATCCCGGGTCGCGGCGACAAGCAGCTCGCGACTATCTGCCACGTGGACGTGGTTCCCGCCGGCCCTGGCTGGAACACCGATCCGTTCGCGATGGAGCGTCGCGAGGGCTGGTTGCTCGGTCGCGGCGTGATCGACGACAAGGGCCCGGCAGTGCTGTCGCTTTATGCCGGCGCGTACCTGCTCAAGCACGGCATTGTTCCGCGCTACACCTTCCGCGCGCTGCTGGGCTGCGATGAGGAAGTGGGCATGTCCGACGTTCACCATTATCTGGAGAACTACCCCAACCCTGACTTTCTGTTTACGCCTGATGCCGAGTTCCCGGTCTGCAATGCCGAGAAGGGCCAGTTTGGGGCGACGTTCGTGAGTCCCAAGATCGACGGCGGGCGCATCGTGTCGTGGAGCGGCGCCGAGGCGAGCAATGCCATTCCGTCGCAGTCCATCTGCGAGCTCGCGATTGCCGCCGATGAGCTGCCGGCGCCGGTCGAGAATGCTGACCGCCTGGAGATCACGGCTCTCGACAATGGTCATGTGCAGATTTTCGCCCACGGTATTGGCGGTCACGCCTCGATGCCCGAGGGGACGATCAATGCCGTCGGCCTGATCGTGTCGTATCTGCGCGAGGCCGAGGACGCGTTTGGTGCACGCGACGAGCGCCTGCTGACGCCTGCCGAGCACGAGTTCGTCAAGTTCCTGGCCTTTGTGCACGCGGATGCCTATGGCCGCGGCCTAGGTATCGATGCGACGAGTCCGGCGTTTGGCCCGCTTACCTGCAACGCTGGCGTCATCCGCGTGGCGGATGGCCATATTGAGCAGGTCATCGACGTGCGCTTCCCCGACAGCACAAGTGCCGATACCATCCGCGAGCAGCTCGACCCGCTCGTGGGCCGTTTCGGCGTGACGTGCCAGCTGGGTCGCGCGAAGGTGCCGTTCTCGGTCTCTGCCGATGATCCGGCCGTGAAGGCGCTTATCGATACCTATAACGAGTTCACCGGCAAGCATGCCGAGCCTTTTGCCATGGGCGGTGGCACCTACGCGCGCAACTTTGCGCGCGCCGTGTCGTTTGGCCCCGAAGAGACCGGCCTTGAGCTGCCCGCGTGGGGCGGCCAGATGCACGGCCCCAACGAGTGCGCCAACGAGGAACAGCTCAAGCAGGCGCTTAAAATCTACATCGTGGCCATCCTGCGCCTCAACGAACTCGAACTTTAAGGTTTCGCGGTTTCCCAATCTAAGTTGCGGTGGAATAGTTCCTAGAATGGGCCATTTGATGGCCAAGCAGGAACTATTTCACCGCAACTTTGTTTTTATTGGTGTAAAAGGCGGGTCATGCTTGGTGGCGGGTTTGTTATCCGTTTGTAAAGGCTGGGCCGGGCTTGCGGTAAGGGTCTATCAAATGCCCGTAAGAAACCGCAGATAACGCGGTTGTCGCCTGATCGGGGTCGTATCTTTCCGAACAGCAAAGCGGGCAGGGTGCCCGCGAATCGCATGTATGAAAGGAAGATCATGCTCGATTAGGCTTATTCTCGTCGTCAGTTCCTCGGCCTCGCTGGTGGTCTTGCCAGCATCGTCGGTCTCGGTCTCGTTGGGTGCGGCGGCTCCGGCGCATCCGATGCCGCCGACAAGGGTAGCGCCGCTGCTGCCGAGTCCGTCTCCGGCGAGGTGACCTACGACGGTGCCTCTTCGTTCCAGGCTCTCGTCGAGGCCGCTGCCGAGAAGTTCATGGACGCCAACCCCGATGTCTCCGTCTCCGGCTCGGGTAACGGTTCGGGCAAGGGCCTGACCGCTGTCGCCGCCGGCACCGTCACCATCGGTAACTCCGACGTCTTCGCCGAGACCAAGCTCGAGGCCGACCAGGTCAAGAACCTCGTCGACCACGAGGTCGCCGTCGTGGGCATGGGCCCCGTCGTTTCCAAGAACGTGACGGTCGACGATCTGTCCCTCGAGCAGCTCAAGGGCATCTTCTCTGGCCAGATCACCAACTGGAAGGAGGTCGGCGGCGACGACGCTACTATCGTCGTTCTCAACCGCAAGGCCGGCTCCGGTACCCGCGCCACCTTCGAGGCTGCCGTCTTTGGCGACGAGGCTGTCGACTTTAAGGGCGACGCCGAGCTCGACAAGTCCGGCGACGTTCAGACTCAGATGGGCAGCACCGACAATGCCATCTCCTACCTCGACTTCTCGCACTTCGATGACTCCAAGTTCAACGCCATCAAGGTCGAGGGCGTGGAGCCCAAGAGCGCAAACGTCACCGACGACTCCTTCAAGATCTGGGCTACCGAGCACATGTACTGCTCCAAGGACGCCGACGAGGCCACCAAGGCCTTCCTAGAGTTCATGCTTTCCGACGACGTCCAGGGCAAGCTCGTCGAGGAGCAGGGCTTCATCCCCGTCTCTGCCATGAAGGTCGTCAAGGACGCCAGCGGCAAGGTCTCTGCTAAATAAGTAATCGCCCCGGAAAGGTTTGCAATGGCAAAACAGCTGCCAAAGCGCGACCTTGAGAACGTGGGCCTGGGCGTCACGGGCGCGTGCGTAGCGCTCGTGACGCTTGTCGTTGCCGCGCTCATCTTTATGGTCGCCCAAAAGGGCCTCTCGGCTTTTGTCAAGGACGGCGTCTCGGTCGTCGAGTTTTTCACCGGCACCAAGTGGGACCTGGCCAACACAGCCGAAAACGGCCTGCCCTATACCGGCGCCCTGCCCCTGATCGTCACCTCGTTTGCGGTCATGGTACTCTCCACGCTTATCGCGCTGCCCATCGCCATCGGCTCTGCCATCTTTGCGGTCGAGATTAGCCCTAAGTTTGGCTCTAAGATCTTTCAGCCGCTCATTGAGCTTTTGACCGGCATCCCCTCGGTCGTCTTTGGCCTGATCGGTTTTCACGTGGTCGTCGGTCTTATGAAGAGCGTTTTCCACGTGAGCACGGGCCTGGGCATCTTGCCCGGCGCCATCGTGCTGGCGGTCATGATTCTGCCGACGATGACCACGCTTTCGGTCGATGGCCTGCGCGCCGTGCCCGACGGCTACCGACAGGGCTCGCTCGCGCTGGGCTACACCCGCTGGCAGACCATCTGGCACGTAGTGCTCAAGTCCGCCATGCCGTCGCTCATGACCGCGGTTATCTTGGGCATGACCCGCGCCTTTGGCGAGACGCTCGCCGTGCGCATGGTCATCGGCGGCATCGAGGCCATGCCGACGTCGCTGCTGTCGCCGGCTTCGACCATCACCACCACGCTCACCACGTCCATGGCGGTCTACGCCGAGGGCTCGGCCCAGGACGACGTCCTGTGGGCACTCGGTCTGCTGCTGATGGGCATGAGCCTCATCTTCATCCTGATCATCCATCTCATTGGCCGCAAGGGGGCGAAGGCTCGTGGCTAGCACGCGCATCCACATCGACGAGGCGAGGCTCGGGCGTGTCCAAAAGCAGGATCGCATCGCCACGGGCGTGCTGACGGCGATCGTCGCCATCGTCATGCTCATCGTCATCTCCATGGTGGCCTATATCCTGTTCGAGGGCATCTCGACGCTGTTCCAGCCGGGCTTTCTCACAGAGCCGTCGCGCGCCAACGGAACGCAGGGCGGCGTGCTCTACCAGCTGTTCGACTTGTTCTACCTGCTGCTGATCACCCTAGCCATCTCGGTGCCCATTAGTCTGGGCGGCGCGGTCTTTCTGGTTGAGTACGCGCCGAATGGGCCCATCCGCGACATCGCCTCCACCGCCATCGAGACGCTGTCCTCGCTGCCCTCCATCGTTGTCGGCATGTTCGGCTTTCTGGTGTTCTCGGTGCAGCTGGGCTGGAAGTACTCCATCATCTCCGGCGCCGTCGCGCTCACCATGTTCAACATTCCCATCCTGGTGCGCGTGATCCAACAGGCGCTCGAGGACGTGCCGCAGGCCCAGCGCGATGCGTGCCTGGCCATGGGTCTCACCCGCTGGGAAGCCACGCTGCACATCCTGATTCCCGAAGCCATGCCCGCCATCGTGACCGGCATCGTGCTTTCGGCCGGCCGCGTGTTTGGCGAGGCCGCGGCGCTGCTCTTCACCTCGGGCATGAGCTCGCCGGTCCGCCTCAACTTCTTGAGCTTTAACCTGTCGAGCCCCACTTGCGCGTGGAACGTGTTCCGTCCCGGTGAGTCGCTCGCCGTGCATATCTACAAGATTTACGGCGAAGGCAGCCCCGAGGCCCAGCAGATCGTTTGGGGCACCGCGGCACTGCTGATGATCTGCGTGCTGCTGTTTAACGTAATCGCCCGTATCGTGGGCAAGCAACTGGCAAGGAAGATGACGGCCGAATGAGCGAGATGAATGCAACGCCCGCAGCCGAGGCGGCCACGTCCGAGACCCAGGACTTTCTGTCGAGTGTGGGGGAGAGCGAGAAGCGCGTTCGCGTGAGCGGCAAGGCCGTGAGCGACGAGGTCGTGCTCTCCACCAAGGACGTCAACGTGTACTACGGCGACCACCATGCGCTGCACGATACGTCACTCGACTTCCACAAGGGCGAGATCACGGCGCTCATCGGGCCTTCGGGCTGCGGTAAGTCGACCTTCTTGCGCAGCCTCAACCTGATGAATCGCGAGATTCGCGGCTGCCGCGTGGAGGGCGAGATCAACTACCGCGGGCGCAACGTGAACACCAAGACCGAGAACACGTACGAGCTGCGTCGCTCCATTGGCATGGTGTTTCAGCAGCCCAACCCGTTCCGCAAGTCCATCCGCGACAACATTACGTTTGCGCCCAAGCGCCACGGCATCACCGACCGCGACGAGCTCGACCGCATGGTCGAGGAGAGCCTGCGCGGCGCGGCGCTGTGGGACGAGGTCAAGGACAAGCTCGACAAGAGCGCCTATGCGCTTTCGGGCGGTCAGCAGCAGCGCCTGTGCATAGCACGTACGCTGGCGCTCAACCCCGACGTGATTCTGTTCGACGAACCCTGCTCGGCGCTCGATCCCATCTCGACGCTGGCGATCGAGGACCTTATGTCGTCGATTGTGGCCGAGCGCGCCATCGTCATCGTGACGCACAACATGGAGCAGGCGTCGCGCGTGTCCAACCGCACAGCGTTTTTCTACATGGGCGATATGGTCGAGTATGACGAGACCGACGAAATTTTCCAACGGCCCAAGGATAAGCGGCTGAATGATTACCTCACCGGCATGTTCTCCTAGTCCGGGACATGCTTGAGGCCCGCGGCGGCCACGGTCGCCACGGGACTGATTGGAGAGGCGGGTCATCTCTTATGGGAGATGGCCCGCCTTTTTGTGTCGTGTGCGGCCTGCCTTTTCGCTGCTATCATGGACAACGTTGAATTTCTACGAAGGAGCAGGGCATATGGCGATTCTTTTGGGATGCGATTCCGTCAGCCTAGAGTTTCCCACCAAGCATATTTTCGATAGCGTGACGCTCGGCGTGGGCGAGGGCGACCGCATTGGTATTGTCGGTAAAAACGGCGACGGCAAGTCGACGCTGCTGAGCGTGCTCGCTGGCACGCTGGAGCCCGACGATGGCCGCGTGACGCATCGCCGCGGCACCACGATCGGTCTGCTCGGCCAAAAGGACCAACTTGTCGACACCGATACCGTGCATCATGCCGTCGTGGGCGACACGCCCGAGTATGAGTGGGCGTCGAGTCCGCGTACGCGCCAGATCCTCGCCGGTCTCATTAGCGATGTGCCCTGGGAGGGCACGGTGGGCGAGCTTTCGGGCGGCCAGCGCCGTCGCGTGGACCTCGCGCGCCTGCTGATCGGCGACTACGACGTGCTCATGCTCGACGAGCCCACCAACCACCTGGACATGCGCACCATCAACTGGCTCGCGCGTCACTTAAAGGCCCGCTGGCAGCGCGGCCAGGGCGCCATGCTCGTGGTCACGCACGATCGCTGGTTCTTGGACGAGGTCTGCAACAGCATGTGGGAGGTCCACGACGGCCAGGTCGATCCCTTCGAGGGCGGCTACTCGGCATACATCCTGCAGCGCGTGGAGCGCGACCGCATGGCCGCCGTCACCGAGGAACGCCGTCGCAACATGGCGCGCAAGGAGCTTGCGTGGCTGAGTCGCGGCGCCCAGGCCCGCTCCACCAAGCCCAAGTTTCGCGTGGACGCCGCTCGCGAGCTCATCGCCGACGTGCCGCCCGTGCGCGACGAGCTGGAGCTTAAGCGCCTGGCGGTGAGCCGTCTGGGCAAGCAGGTTATCGATGTCATCGACGTGGATGCCGGCTATGCGGATACCGATGGCGCGCCCAAGCAGGTGCTCTCCGACGTGACCTGGCTCATCGGTGCGGGCGACCGCTATGGCCTGTTGGGCGAGAACGGCGCCGGCAAATCCACACTGCTTGACGTGATTCAGGGCAAGATTGCGCCCCTGCGCGGTCGTGTAAAGATCGGCCAGACGGTGCGTTTTGGCGTGCTATCGCAGCAGCTCGAGGAGCTCGAGCCCTACATGGGCGACACGATCCGCGAGGTGCTCAGCAACTATAAGAAGTATTACGTCATCGACGGCAAGGAGACCTCGCCCGAGAAGCTCTGCGAGCGTCTGGGCTTTACGACGCAGCAGCTCTGGAGTCGCATCGGCGATCTTTCGGGCGGCCAGCGCCGTCGCCTGTCGCTGCTGCTGACGATCCTGGACGAGCCCAACGTGCTTATCCTGGACGAGCCCGGCAACGACCTGGATACCGATATGCTGGCGATTGTCGAGGACCTGCTCGACGGCTGGCCCGGCACGCTGATCCTGGTGACGCACGACCGCTTCTTGATGGAGCGCGTGACCGACCAGCAGTGGGCGCTGCTCGACGGCCACCTGACGCATATGCCCGGCGGCGTGGACCAGTACCTGCGCCTGTGCAACGCCACCGCCGAGGGCGAGCCCGTGGGTGCGCCGAGCGCCAAGACCGGCACGTTTGACACCGGTGCCGCGGCGGCTGCGGCCGAAAAGCCCAAGTCGAGCGGCCAGCCCAATGGCCTTTCCAACGCCGAACGTCAGAAGCTTCGCCGCGAGGTGAGCTCGCTCGAGCGCAAAATGGAGACGCAGCGCGCCCGCGTGGAGGAGGCCGAGGCCGCGATGGCTCAGGTCGACCCCACCAACTACACGGCGCTGGGCGAGCAACAGGCAAAGATCGACGAGGCCCACGCCGCCACGGACGCGCTGGAGATGGCGTGGCTCGAGGCGAGCGAGAAGCTCGAGGGCGAGGAGTAGGCGAGGATGATCAAGGCTGCGTTTTTCGATATCGACGGCACGCTGCTGAGCTTTAAGACGCACCGGATTCCGGCGTCGGCGCAACAGGTGCTCGACAGCTTTCACGAGCAGGGGATTGCATGCGTGATCGCCACGGGTCGCCCGACCTACCAGATGCCCGATTGGCTGTTCGACTTGGGTTGGGATGCGTACATTACGCTTTCGGGCCAGCACTGTTTTGATGCCAAGGGCGTCTACCGCAGCTGCCCGATTGATCCGGACGACGTCGCGGTGATCGTGGACCAGGTGGCGCAGGGGCGCTATGATTCGCTGTGTATGCAGGGCGAGAACTCGTTTGTGAACCGCCTGTCCGAGCGCGTGGTGACGGCTGGCAGCAACGCGGGAATCGTCTACCACGAGGAGCCGTTTGAGCACGCCTTTGACGCACCGGTCTACCAGTTTTGCGCCTTTGTGGACCCGGCCGACGAGCATATCGTGACCGACGCCGTGTCGCATTCGCTCACCACGCGCTGGTGCGACCTGTTCTGCGACATTATTCCCGCTAACGGCGGCAAGGACCTGGGCGTGGCGGCGACGCTCGAGCGGCTTGGTATCGACGCGAGCGAGGCGATTGCCTTTGGCGACGGCGAGAACGACCTGTCGATGTTTGCCGCCGTGGGCACGAGCGTGGCCATGGGCAACGCACAGGACGCGGTGAAAGCTGCGGCGACCTATGTGACGACTGCCGTGGACGACGACGGCATCTACAACGCTGCGAAGCACTTTGGATTGATATAACTGCGGGTCGGCACCCGGCGCCTGGGGACACTCCTTGTGGGGCGTCTCCATTTTGTTTTCGTCCCGCACGTTTTGTGAAACACGGCTAACTTTTAGACAAAGTAGTAAGACATGGGCAACTTTTGCGGTAAAGTAAGCCAAGGAAAGTATCCAAAGGCTAACTACCAATCATCGCGAAAGGCGGCCCATGGCCCTACGTGAATCCGGAGAAGACTACCTCGAATCGATCTACGTTCTGTCGCAGCGCCAGGGAATCGTGCGCTCGATTGACGTTGCGGAGTACCTCGGCGTAACTAAGGCGAGCGTTTCCAAGGCCATGGCGACGTTGGAAAGCAACGGCTATGTCGAAATGGGCAAACGAGATGTTCATCTGACAAAGCGGGGGCTGGAGGTCGCTCGTCAAATGTGGGAGCGCCACTGCTTTTTCGTGGGGCTGCTGGAGGATGCGGGTGTTTCGGCTGAGGTCGCGTCGCAAGAGGGCTGCCACATGGAGCATTGCCTGAGCGAGGAGAGCTTTGAGAAGCTGAAATCGATGCTGGGGCGGGACGGCGACCGGGATCAGTAACCCCACCAACCAAGTCCAACTCAGACAAGGAACCCCGCCAGCAAGCGATGCCCAAGAACCACCAGCAACGTCACCGTAGGCCGGGACCGGGCTTGGTTTTGAAAACATTCCGCACTGATATCTTCTGTATTGAAGACGTCGATGATGCACCCGTATACCATT